>JAFQDL010000008.1 GCA_017399265.1 Clostridia bacterium | reverse complement strand
CAAATACTTTATTTGCAGTACTTCTTCTTGGTTGCATTACCACCTCTAATATGCTTCTCTGAAAAATTCTTCGTCAATACTTTTTGAACCTTTAAATACAAGCTATAATTTAACGTCTTCAGTCTATTAGAAATATCATTATGTACTGTACTTTTGCTTATATGAAAAAAGGCTGCCGTTTTTCTAATAGTAGTATTATTATCTATTAGATAATAGGCAAACCTTTCTGCTCGACAATCAATATCCATTACACACCTTCCAATAAATTAGTTTATAAAAGATATTATGTCGAAGCCTGTATGAATATGACTATTTTTCAACTAAAACAACACTCACGCCGCTATTTATACCAATCAACTGACTACTAACTGAAAGTTCTGGCGCGTATTTATAAATCTTTTGAACATCTTCACTCAAATCAGACCAGTTCTCTCCAAGAATATAACATTCGATTACTGACTTCTTTTTTAACTCATTTAACTTGCTTTTTACTTTTTGTTTAATTACTCCTCCAACACCATGCGAACCATATCCATGAACAAAAACTAGAACTTTTACACCTTCTTTCTTAGCATAATCTATCTCTCTTTCCAACAAGAAAGTAGCGTACTGGCTATCCGGAAAGCCTTCTTTGATATTTACTATTTTATACATCTTCTTTCCTCAATTTATAAAAAGAAACCTCTATTGTGCCATAAGTCTTATTTTCAAAGTTTTCCATATATTCACTGGCACTGGATATATCTTTTCCTTTTAAGTGTTCAAATATAACTATTCCATCATCGTTTAGAAGATTATAATTAGCTATAAGTTTTATTGCTTTTTCTCCTAGTGTAGTATTAAATGGCGGATCCAAATATATAAAATCAAATTTTTGATTAAAGTCAGCCAATGATTTTAGTGCTTTAATAAAATTTGTTTTGATAAGATTTGGTTTTACTTTGCATTTCGTATAATTTTTATTAATCAAGGCTATGCTATCTTTATTATCATCACAGACAACTACTTTGGAAGCTCCTCTACTCAATGCTTCTAAACCTACAGCACCTGTACCACCAAACAAATCTAACCAACTTGATCCCATTATATCAAACTGATACTTACTAAATACCGCCTCCCTAATTTTGTCCGGAGTAGGCCTTACATTCTCGTAATCAAAAGTATAAAGGTTAATAGCTTTAAACTTGCCAGCAACTATTCTCATTATTCTCTCCTAAAATAAATATGTATGATTTTAACACAGATTATTAGATTTTGCAAATTTAAAAAATACCCAATAAAAATTAGGTATCGTTAAACATTATTTTTTTGTTACATAATTCATTCGCTTATATCTAAAATTAAGCAAAATCTCATAAGGTGACGTTCCTACTGCTTTTGCCCAATCAACGCATGTTATTTTTTCTCCGCCATCTTCACCTAATATAACAACTCTACTTCCAACAAACACATTTTTTATATCAGTAACATCTACCATAAAAGCATCCATACATATATTCCCTACAATTTTTGCTTTTTGACCATTAATCAAAACATACATTTTATTACTAGCACGCCTTGAAACTCCATCAGCATAACCCAATGGAACTACAGCTATTAAAGAATTCTTTTCTACAATATATGTTCTATCATAGCCTATACTTTGGCCTTTGGCAACTTTATTAATTGATACTATTTGCGATGTTATACTTACTACATCTTTCAGAGGCAATCCCTCACCTCTTACATCTCCATACATGTTAACTCCTACTCTTATCATATCTTGTTGATATGTTGAGGAATAAAGACTTGCAAAACTATTTGCACAATGTCTTATAACGTTTTTAGGTATAAATGACAAATAATCTTGAAAAATATTTTTTTGAATTTTTAGAAATTCCAAATCATTTCCTTTAGTTGCAAAATGAGTAAATACACCAACTAATTTCAAATTTTTATTAGAGTCAATTAATTTTAAAGCTGCACATAAATCTTTCTTGTTCTTGAATCCATATCTATTCAACCCAGTATTAATTTTTAAATGTACTCCTAATTCTCCATCTGTAATATAGTCAATAATTGACTTTAGATAATCTACAGAATAAATATTTATTTCAATATTATTCTTTACACAATATTCAATTTCATTTATAGGGACACTACCTAAGATTAATATTTTAGTATCAATATTAAGCTCCCTTATTTGTTTTGCCTCAATAACATTAGATACTGCAAAGTAGTCCACAAACTCTACCAAGTTCTCACATACACTTTTAACACCCACTCCATATGCATCAGCTTTAACAACCGCACATAGTTTGACATTGTCTTTCAGAATTCTTTTAAACATGGATATATTGCATCTTAGGTTTGAAACATTAACTATATAATCACTAAAACTTTTCATATTCTTTATATATGAAATAGCCCTTTTAATAGTGAATATTTTTTGTAGATTAGATTTGTTCAAATGTTGCGATATTGTGACTATTTTGATTAAAATTCTTGCAAAAGTAGTTAAATATTGATATAATATACTTGATTTTTGAATAATTTTGATACATTTTTTTAAAAAAAGGAGCTGTTATGGAAAATCTAAGTGTTGATATACTTAATGAATTAAGCATACATCAGTTAAGAGGTTATGCAAGAAATTGTGGTGTAAAATCTCCTACCACATTAAAAAAAGAACAACTGATTGATGAAATATTGCAAATACAAACAGGCAAAAAACAACCAACAAATAGCAATATGGGTAGAAAGCCAAAAGTAAATTACCAAGACTTATTTCAAGACCAAAACAGATACTCACTACACTCCCCCACATCTGGTTATTCTGATAATATATTTATTACTGATGGTCAAGTCAAAATTAGTAATAACACTAGCCCTGTTATAAGGATAGAAAATGAATTAAATCAAATTGTTGACATACCTTTAAAGAAAAGTTTGTTACAAGAATACGGATTACACATTGACGACGTTGTAACCTGTGAATTAAAATCAGTTGACGATTCGTTTTCCTATGAGGTTGAAAACATTGTAAAGGTAAATGGATATTCTTTGGACGAATATAACAACCAATCATTTGATTATTTAACAGCAAGCTATAACAATAGCGATTATCTAGTATTAAACGATTTACAAATACTGAAAGGCACTTCTAGTTATTTCCTTGCAAAAAATAAGGAACAACTTATAAAATGTGAAGATTATATAAAGCAACTTGTAAACGCAGACTATAAAGTTATATTGTTAGATGCAACCAATTCACCTTCCCCTTTGACTAATAATATTTCTATACAACTACATAATTTAAAATTTGACAAATCATTTTTCAATTTGCACAAAACTATCATACTAGCACAAGAGCAAGTCAAAAAAATTTTAGTCGATAAAACACAAGTAGTTTTTGTTATTTGCGGATTGGACGAGATTGTAAAAATAATTAAGTATGCTCAAACCAATGAGATATCTGATTCTATCACTCCTGAAATAATTACAAATATAAGAAAATTAACACATTTGTCTAGATATATCGGTCCTAATTCTAATATTACTACTTTAATTTTTGATACTACATCAGACAACGACAATATACGTGAGTTTGTCCAAAAAGATATTATTTCAAGTGTTAACTATTATTTTGAATTAAATTAAGAATATCTGTGCAAGATATTCTTTTTTTAAATATTTAATATTGCTCAATAAATGTTGACAATATTGTTTTTTAACTATATATATAATTATAGATATATATAATATGGGACGTGAAAAATGGGTAATTTATGGCATAAGATTAAAGAATCGTTTATGGCGGTTTTTCCAATAACTTTAATTATTATAATTCTATCAATCACACTTTGCCCGCTTGATCTAAACACGTATTTAAAGTTTGGTATCAGTGCAATACTACTTGTTATTGGAATGTCTTTGTTTACGCTGGGAGCAGATTCTTCAATGACTCTCATGGGTGAAAGTATTGGTCAAAGTTTAGTTAAAAGCAAAAAACTATCCTTAATGCTTATATGTTCAGCCTTTATTGGATTTATTATTACATTTGCTGAGCCAGACCTTGCAGTTCTTGCTAAACAAATTGCAGATATGGGAATATTAAAAGCAGAATATTTATTTATATCTGTAGTATCTATAGGTGTTGGCATTTTCTTATTACTTGCCATTCTTAAGATTTTATTCAAATGGAAGTTATCTACTATTTTAGCAATTGGATATGGAGCACTATTCATACTTTGTATATTTGTACCAGATTACATGATACCTATTACTTTTGATTCTGGTAGTGTAACTACTGGTCCTATTTCAGTACCATTCTTAATAGCATTTGGGCTTGGTATTGCTAGTATTAGTTCTTCTAATAATGATAGTGGTGACTCATTAGGATATATTGCATTATCTTCTTTAGGTCCCATACTTGCAGTTATGATAATGTCATTATTTTTACCAAAAGATGTTGCTTTAACTCTTGGCTCAGAATCAACAACAGAAGCATTATCTGCCATTCCAGCTATATTACATGGATTACTTGAATACTTAAAAGACGTAGCAATTACCATTATGCCTATAGTTGTAATATTCTTAATATTCCAGTTCACAATGTTAAAATTATCTAAAACCACGTTGAAAAAGATATTTATAGGGATAATTTATACATATTTAGGTGTTGTATTATTCTTAACCGGAGTCAATAGCGGTTTTTTGCCAGTAGCTTCACTACTTGGAGAAACTCTTGCAAGTGGAAAATTCTCTTGGATACTAATTCCATTAAGTATACTTCTAGGATACTTTATTATATCAGCAGAACCTGCAGTACATGTACTCAAAAAACAAGTAGAGGAAGTTACCAATGGTGGTATAAAGCAAAAAACTATACTTATTGCAGTATCTATCGGTGTTGCCATTTCAGTATTGCTAGCAATGCTAAAAACATTGTATGACATACCGCTTCTAGCAATGCTTCTACCTATATACGCAATTACAATTATACTTTCGTTCTACAACGGAAATTTGTTTGTATCTATAGCATTTGATGCAGGCGGAACAGCAACTGGAGCAATGGCTGTATCATTTATATTACCTTTTATTACTGGAGTATCCAATATAGTTAGTTCCACCAGTGCTACAAATACCGGATTTGGCACCATTGCATTAATTGCAGCAATGCCAATACTTTGTTTACAACTATTGGGCGCTGCTTATACTTATGCAACTAAAAAATCTAAGAGAAGAGAAAGAAAGATATCTAAAGTTCACGTAGAAATCATAGAATTTGAATAGGAGAAAAAATATGAGAAAGAAAAGCATTTCAGCACCTTTTGAAGTACTAGTCTGTATAGTAGAACGTGGAGTTGGTGACAAAGTAAATGAGATTTTAAACGTTCATGACTGCCCTTTTCATATAACGACTTTAGGCGAAGGAACTGCAGCTAGTGAGACGGCTGACATATTTGGATTTGGAATAGTTGAAAGAGAAGTTATATGGGCACTAGTTGATCCTATTATGTCAACAAAAATACTAAAAACATTAAATGACGTATTAGAGTTAGAAAAACCTAGAAAAGGTATTGCCCTAACAATCCCAGCAAATGCAGCGTCAAACTTGATGCTAGACGTATTAGGTATTAATTATTAATAAGGAGTAAAATATGGAAAGTACACATAAATATGATTTGATTATCACAATAGTTAACAAAGGATATTCTGACTATGTCGTTCAAGCATCAAGAGAAGCGGGAGCAACTGGTGGAACAATCATCAATGCGTTGAGTTCTAGTGCCAACGATACAGAAAAATTCTTGGGTGTAACTATTCACCCAGAAAAAGAAATAGTCCTAACAGTAGTTAAAACTGAAGACAAAGCAAAAATAATGAAAAATATTTGCGAAAGCACTAACCTAGATACAATTGGTCGTGGAATGTGTTTTGCATTACCTGTATCAAAATTAACAGGACTAACTGCTCTTAATTCTAAAAATAAAAAATAAATTAAAAAAGCATATAATAAAATACTATTATATGCTTTTTATTTTTGTCTTAAATCTTTATTTTCTATATTAACAGTAATTGATACGTTCTTATCTATCAACCTACTACATAATCTATAATCATATCTTTCTCTTATTTCATCAAGTGATAAATTAGTAGTAATAATTGTTTTTTTATTTAGAGCATTACGTTCATTTATGACCATAGTAAGAGTGGGAATTGTAACATTATTTAATAATTGCTCACAGCCCAAATCATCTATACATAGCAAATCACAATTCAATACTGGATCAATAATAGAATTCTTGTCTCTAATAGACGAAGTATAATAATCTAGAAATAATTGATTAAGTCTAAATGACGACAAGTCTATCACTGATTTTCCCAAATCCAACGCATGATTTGCCATACACTTCATTAGATATGTTTTACCAGCCCCAACTGAGCCAATTATCGTAAAATTGTTATATTTTGTTGTATTCATTTTCTCAATGAATTGTTTAGCAGTATCAAATACTTTTGTTATAAATTCTTTATTCTCAAAGATGCTTAAGTCTGCATTTTTGAAAGTAGGCATGTTTAATGGATTGTTATCACTATTTCTAAGATAATTTGTAACACGAGCCGATATACATTTACACACATCTTGCCCAACAACTCCACTATCTTTACAAATCCTACACCAATACTTGGGAATAATAGATTGAATACTTATATTCTTTTCTTTTAAATTTTCTATCATCTTTTTTCTGATTGATAGAATACTTTTTTCTAAATCACGGCTTTCTTTAGTATTATTTGAAAGCTTCGCAAGTTCTCTTTTTTTGTCTTTTATTTCAACAAATAATTTCTTGAATGCTTTATCCTGCATTGCAATATTTAGATTATTATCTACTTCTCTCTCAACTAACACTTTGTGTTGATTAGCTTCTGATATTAATTGTTTTTGTATTTCAAAATAATTCATCTTATATCTCCACCTCAAACAAATTATTAATAAGGCTATTCAACTCTGCTTTAGAATATTTATCACCTTTAGCATTTTCACATGTATTATTAGTTTTGGATTTAGCAGGTTTAGACAATTTCTTAGCTTCTTCTACAGATTTGACATTGTTTTCATGATAAGATGCCAAAATCTTATTCAAATACTGCATAGGTGCATTCACACCACTAGAACTAGATACTGCATACAAAATTAACTCTTCATCTAACTGCCAGTTAATAATCCAAGTCCTATACATTGTTCTATCAGAACTAGAGACTCCTCTTTCTATCCCAAGTTTTTCTAAAATTTCTTTTATCTTGCTATCAAATTTGGCTAAGTCTTGAATATGGTTATCTATTGATGTAGAGTTGATTAATCCAAGCTTGTACATGCTATTTACTTTACCTTCCATACCCTCTAAAGACTTGATACCTAGACGGAATGAGTAGTTAGCGATTTTCACCAAAGACTCTTTATCAAAGCCTAGATTTAGCCACTTAGAAATATAATTATCAACTACTATTTCCATATTATCATAACGTATACCTAGATTTTTGCACACATCTTTAGCTATTTCGTACATTAAATCTAATTGATCATAATAATCTTTGATCTCGGTAATACTTTCTAGCCTTAACGCATAACATTTAGACACATATCCATCTAATTTTTTAAATCCAGCACCTTTGGATTTTGCTTTCTTAGCCAAGTATAAAATAATCTCTAATGGCATTTCTAATTTGTCTTTCCATTCTAGATATAAGCTATATTCCTCTTCTGTGGCTGTTGAACGTTTAATTCCAAGAGCTTTTAGTACTGCTTGAACATCTTCTGAGTTCCTCTCCAAATCTTTTAATCTTGCTTCTACGTCATCACACGTCAATACGCCATCAAATATCCAATTTTTAGCAACAGTTAGAATATAACTAGAACTAATATTTGCGCCTTTCATAGACACACAATACTTTATTATCATAATCAAAGCATCAGCCTCGATATGCTTATTTTCTATCAAGTAATAATATTCTTGATATTCAGATGGAGTAATCATTCTGCTTTCAATAATTTCTTGTGCTTGAATATTAAAAGACTTATATTTTTGTGTATTGAATTTTTTAAGTTGACTAGAACCAGATTTGATAGGAAGAAATCTTACTTGCATAGGCTCTTTCGAAATAATCTGGATTAAATTCAAATCTTCCCAATACATAAACGCACTAATTATATCTTCTGTACTATAATTTAACACTTTGGCAAAATCTTCTAGTGAATTATCCAAACTTTCTGGATTATTGCATTTATAAAGCCCATAAAGATATACTTTTACGCACTTATCAGGAGCATTTAACATGTAATCATTAATAAATGAATTATCTATCGTAGTAGAATTTGACGCAATAAATTCAGAAGAATATTTACACAGACTCATATTTAACACTCCTTTTATAATGTAAGATTAGTATACATTAAATAAATTTATTTTTCAACTAAATATGTCAAAATAATGAAGTGAGGGTTATAATAAATTTTACAAATATTTTTAAGTTTAATATTACTTTGAAAATAGAATGCTATTTGATATAATACTTAAAATGCTGTATTACTATGTAATACAGAAAGAAAAATGGAGAACAAAATGAGAATATTACATACTGCTGACTGGCATTTAGGATTAAAAACAGATGATTTATCTAGAATATCTGAGCAAAAAGATGCGCTAAAACAATTAGTAAAAATAAGTAAAGAGAAGAAAGTAGATATAGTCCTTATTGCAGGCGATATTTACGACTCTTTAGTGCCATCATCAGAAGCAGAAAACTTATTTTACCAAACTGTAAAAGAATTAAACAATGATGGAAATACTATGGTTGTGGCAATAGCAGGAAATCACGACGATCCAAAAAGACTAAGCAATGCTTCGGTATTTGCGAACAATTATGGAATTTATCTAATTGGACAACTAGACAAAGTGGAAATTCCAGAATATTCTATAGGTTTTGAGAAAAACATACGAGCTATTGAAAGTGGTAAAGGCTATATAGTATTTGAAAAATATGATGGTGAAAAAGCTGTTGTTGCTTATTTGCCATATCCTTCATATTATCGATTTAACGAATCCAAATCTAGCGATGTAAGTTATTCTGACAAAGTAAAAGAATGGTTTAGTTATGGAACTAGTAGATTTACCGACTATACTATAAACATTGCTGTATCTCACCTACTTACATATAGTTCTAAATATAGTTCGACTAATTATGAGAAATTATCTTTGATAGACAACAATATGGGATTTGTAAGTAACGATGCATTATTTAGTAATGCGCACTATACAGCCCTTGGCCATATCCATTCTTGTATCCCAGTAAATAGAGAAAAGAATATTCACTACAGCGGTGCTTTACTAAACCAGACGTTTGATGATAGCAGCGATATCCCTACAAAAGTTATAATTGCCGACATTAATACTATGGGAGTTCAAAGAATAGAAAAAGTTCCACTAGAAGTTAAGAAACTAAAGAAATTTGTAGTATCTTCTCTACTTCAAGCAGAACTTGCTTGCAGAGACAATCCTAACGACTGGATCAAAGTGGAAGTAGAAAATGTTGAAAAAATTACTATAGACGAGATTAAAGAAATAAGAAGTAAATACAAAAATTTAGTTACTTTATCCATTATTACAAAAGAAGCTAGAGAAACTAAAAAAGATTTTGTATCTAAGAAAGATTTAACAAACTCAGAGATTTTTGACAATTTTGCACTTCGTCAGACTGGCATGCCAGCAGACCCTGATGTAAAAGAATTGTTTTTGTCTTTGATGTCGGAGGAATTATATGAAACCGATTAAAATAACAATAAAAGGAATTAATAGTTACGTAACTGAACAGGTTGTGCATTTTGACAAAGTTGCAGAAAACAAACTATTTGGCATCTTTGGAGAAACAGGTTCTGGTAAAACAACAATATTAGATTGCATTGTAATGGCTCTATACGGAACTAGCGAGAGAGAAAGTATCCAAAATATCATAAACGTACATAACCAAGATGCCTATATTATATTTGATTTTGGCATGTATTTTGAGGGCGAGGATAAAAAATTCAGAGTTGAAAGACAACACAGGATTCAAAAAAATGGTATAGTAAAGTCTAGTGCAATCCTAACTGACCTTGATACTGATATCGTTCTTGCAGAAAAAGTAGAAGATGTAAACGAAATGCTTCAAAGAATTGTCGGCGTTGGCAAAAAAGAATTCCTGAAATGCATAGCAATACCTCAAGGCGAATTCGATGCGTTCTTAGGTGACACTCCCCTAAACAGAAAGAAAACTATATCAAAATTATTCAATCTAGAGCATTTTGGTGTTGCACTTCAAGAAAAAATCAAAAACAGAAAAAATACTTATACAACCAAAAAACTAACCATAGAAGAAAAATTGGCAATGTATAATGATATTAGCGAATTTAATTTAAGCAATCTAGAGATGGAACTACTAGAAAACGAAAAAAAGAAAATAGACACAGAGTTTAAATTAAACGTAGAGAAGACAAAAAACATAATGCTTATTAACGACTTTGACAATTTGATTAAGCTCAATGAAGCAAAGTATGAATTCGAAAGATTGGAAGATAGAAAAGACGAAATAGACTTTAATCGTAAACAAATAGAATATACCAATGCTTATGGAAACTATTTGAATGTAAACGATAGATATCAAAATACTTTAACTGAAATCAAAAAAATAAACGAAGAAATACGACTTATCAATCACGAATTTGATTTGATTGACAAATCGGTAAGAGAAGAAACTAATCACAAAACCAAACTCCTTAATAAGAAGCAACAACTTGAAGTAAAAAGAAGTGAATTGCTTTCTCAAGTAAGTGAGCATAATCTAGTAAGTGAAAGTGTAGATAAATTGCAAGTAAAAATTAATAAACTTGTAGACTTATCAGATGATTATGATAAAAAATTAAAAGATTACAACCAATCAATCACGGATTTGAAAAATGCAAATCAAGAAGTATATTTAGAGCTTGATGAACAAAATATGCTTTACAAACAATGTGAAAAAGTTTTATCCAGACTAAAAGAATCTACGACTCTTGATCTTAGAAAGAATTTTGCGGATAGACTAAATGTAATTATTGAAAACATTGATAAATTCAATATTAATTCATTAAACGACAAGAATAAAACATTGTTTGAAGTTGTATCTAGTCAAATATCAGAATTAAAACAAGAACAATTAGATATAATTAAAGATGTACTAGAAGCACTTGATATAGAGTTCAAGGGACAAGATATCGAGACTATTAAGAAAGAGGCAGAAAAACAAAAAGATGAAATTATGAAAGTAATAATGTCTTGCAATGAAAAAATGCAAGAAAACACATCTAAAATCAACTCCACAAGTCTTGTAATTAATTCTACTAAATTACTTAAATCAAACGTAGTAAAGGAATACAAAGCTGCTACTAAAGAATTTAATGAATTAAACGAAAGATTAAACAACCTTGCCTCAGAAGAAGATTTGAAAATTGTTGTTGATGAAATACAACTTTGCGACGATGATATTGCTGCAGAAGAAGAAAATATTTATCAAATTCTACAACTAAAAAACAAATTAGATACCGATATTCAAGTAAAAACAGCAGAGGTAGAAAAATTAAACAAAACCGCTCAAGAATTAAAAGAAGTATTGAATATGTTTGAATTCGATAAAATGAAAAATGAGGTAGAGAATAATAGAGATTTGTTACTATCTACCGATGCAGAAATTGCTGCTACACAAGAAGTAATCAATACATTTGATAACGACTATGCCTATTTGTCAACTACAATTAAAGAATATGATGCAAAGATACACAATAAAGAAGTCACAAAAGAACAGATTACAGCATCTGAAGAAAATATTGTAGCTATACAAGAAGAGTTAAATACCCTACTTACTCATATGGGAGCCCTACAAAATAATATCAAAATCCAATCAGAAAACTTAGAGACTGTAAAACGATTAAAAGTAGAATATAAAGATGTATTAAAAGAACTTAATACAATCCAAAAGCTACAAGACATGATTGCTAATGGTGCACTTATGGAGTATATTGCAGAAGAGTATATGTATCTGATTACTGACTTTGCCAACAACTATATCTATTCTATATCAAAAGGCAAATACCTACTTAAATATGACAAAGATTTCTATGTTCTTGACAATTTCAATGGTGGTATTGCCAGAACTGTTAAAACACTTAGTGGTGGTGAAAGATTTATAGTATCACTTAGTTTGGCTCTTGGAATTACTCAATCTATCGCAACAAATAATAACAAGAACTTTAATTTCTTCTTTATAGATGAGGGATTTGGAAGCCTAAGTGAGAACTATATTGACAAGATTTTACAAAGTTTTGATACACTGATTAAGCTTAACTTTACCGTAGGATTTATTACCCACGTTGAGAAGATGAAAAACTACATAACGAATAGAATTGTAGTAACAAAGAAAAACAACGATCAAGGTTCATATGTTGAGGAAGAATATTAAAGATAATATTTATATTAATAATTATTTAAGGTAATACCAATTAGTATTCATAAGAAGAAGTACAATATATTTGTGCTTCTTTTTTTACGCTATTAAAATTAATTTATAAAAATATATCTTAGTTATAACTTATTAAACAAATAAAAAAGAGCAAATTAAACTTTGCTCTTTTTTTATTATACATTAAGTGTTTTGTTAGCGATTTCACTTAGTACTCTGTCTTTGAATTCAGCTAAGTCAACTGCTCCTGTATCACCTACTCCACGCACTCTTACAGACACCTTGTTTTCTGCAACCTCTTTGTCTCCAATGATTAGGACATATGGAACTTTCTCTTTAGTAGCTTCTTTAATTTTCTTAGAGATTGTTTCATTTCTAAGATCTAAATCCACTCTTATACCTGCTTTGATAAAGTCTTTTTCAATCTCTTTAGCATAATTCTCATGAGTCTCATTGATTGTTAGAACTTTTACTTGAGTTGGAGCAAGCCAAGTTGGGAAAGCACCAGCGTATTTTTCAATCAAGTATGCAAGAGTTCTCTCGTAGCAACCGATTGAAGTACGGTGAATAATATATGGATTTTTCTTCTTGCCATCTCTGTCTACATATTCCATGCCAAATTTTTCAGCAAGCATTTGGTCGATTTGGATAGTAATAAGAGTATCTTCTTTACCCCAAACATTTTTGATTTGGATATCTAGTTTTGGACCATAGAAAGCAGCCTCACCTATTCCTTCTACATATGGTACTTCTAGATCTTTAAGAATTTTTTCCATTTTGTCTTGAGCTTCGTCCCATTGTTCTTTAGTTCCGATATATTTTTCTCTATTATTTTCGTCCCATTTAGAGAACCTATATGACGCATCTTCGTAAAGCCCAAGTGTCTTTAGCATATATATAGCTAATTCCAAACATGACTTAAATTCTTCCTCTAATTGCTCTGGAGTACACATTAAGTGGCCTTCTGAGATTGTGAATTGTCTAACACGAATAAGTCCGTGCATTTCCCCGCTTGCTTCATTTCTAAATAATGTAGAAGTTTCGTCATATCTAAGTGGTAGATCTTTGTATGATCTTGTACGATTTAGATATGCTTGATATTGGAATGGACATGTCATTGGACGAAGTGCAAACACCTCTTTGTCTTTTTCTTCATCTCCTAACACAAACATTCCGTCTTTATAGTGATCCCAGTGCCCAGAAATTTTGTATAGATCGCTTTTTGCCATTAGTGGAGTTTTGGTTAGCATCCAACCACGTCTTTCTTCTTCGTCTTCTACAAACCTTTGTAATTGTTGAACAATCTTAGCGCCCTTTGGAAGAAGAATTGGAAGCCCTTGACCGATGTAGTCTACAGTTGTAAATAATTCCAACTCTCTACCTAGTTTGTTATGGTCTCTAAGTAAGGCTTCTGCAACTCTCTTAACATAATCTTTTAAATCATTTTTGTTAGCAAAACCAAGACAATACACTCTTTGTAGCATCTTGTTTTTCTCATTACCTCTCCAGTATGCACCATTTACCTTGTCTATTTTGTATGCAAAACTTCTTAAGTATTTTGTATTCTCTACGTGAGGGCCACGACAAAGATCTACAAAATCTTCACCTAGATAATAGATAGATATAACCTCACCTTCTGGTAATTCGTTAATAAGTTCTGTCTTGTACTCATTATCCTTAAATAATTCTAGCGCTTCTGCCTTAGATACTTCTTTACGAGTAAAGTCTTGATTGGAACAAATAATTTCATTCATCATTTTTTCGATTTTTTCAAAATCTTCCACTGCTATTTGCTTATCCACATCTACATCGTAGTAAAATCCATTATCTATAGCAGGACCAATGGTTAATTTTACCTCTGGATAAATCTTTGTTAATGCCTTAGCAAGCACATGTGCCATACTATGACGAAGCATCATTTCGTCTACTTTTTTCTCTTCGCTCATTTTAATTCTCCTTTAATTTATATTTGTAAAAAAAAATTTTCGCCCATAAAAGTTCTATAAAAACTTCTAAGGACGAAAATTAATCTTTTTTCCGCGGTTCCACCTTATTTGCAATGATTGTATTCAAAAACAATCAATTGCCGCTTATTTACACAAAATTGGCTTTGTATGGGCCTTACCTAGAGAGTGGTTTCGTTTGCAGACTTCCTTGAAACGCCTCCCAGCCACGAGCGAAACTCTCTAATAGTGACTATCTGCAACTACTTGTCTTTCTAATAGTAAATTTAATTTTTACAAGTATTAGTATAGCCAATTTTTGCAAAATGTCAAGTGGAATAGAGAAAATATATTAAAAATGTATTGTATATGATTAAGCTTCCATGTTTAGTGATGTATTTACAAAAGAGGCTATATCATAACACAAACATTTTTAAGGTACATATCTTGTAGAACATATTTACACTAAAATAGTATTCATAAAGTAAAATTTTTTATACAGAATAAATATATATACATTTTTACTGTATTAAAACACTAATGTAAAATACTACTTAATATTATCACACTTGTTATTTCATAAAGTACTAGATATCTATTATCTCAAGTTCTGATGTGCAATCTTTAATATTAACTTCAACGGTCGAAGCGTTGTCTATTTCTCCTATTATTTGTCCTTTATTTTCAAGAGAAGTTTCTATTCTCCCCGTGCTTGTACATTTAATAATATTAAAAACAATACTAACACCATCAGAAAGGCCACAGCCGCCAAATACTCCTCCTGTTGATTGACCCAAATCTTGTTTGATTACAACATTTGTATGACAATTTTCTACTTCGTATATCCCATTAGATTCATCTGTTAAATAAATAAATCCAACCAACCCACCTGTTCTTCTTAAAGTAGGCTGATTATTAACCAATTGCAAGCTAGATAATTCAGTTCTACAATCACTCACAAAACTATTAGTTTCTTTGGTTGATTTAATATATCCTATTAAACCTCCTAAATATGAAGATAAATGCGATTCATGTTGTGATGAAAAAGTTTCGTTGAGTTTAATAAAATTACTTAACACAGAACATTGATCGACTTCTAAATTACTCTTTGTTTCTTGAAGAATATTCCCTATCAAGCCACCTACTATACTAAGATGAGAACCTCCGGAAGAAATGCTCCAACCTTTCCCCACAGATATTTCAATACTTCCATTATAAGAACATTGACTAATACGAACAGAAGTCGTTCCTGATGTTGGTGTTATATCACCTATCATACCTCCGACAAACAAATCTCCATCACTATAATTATTGAACTTAAATGTCATACCCACATTACCTGTCACATGACAATTAATAAGATTGCTTGCACCTGTAATCTTTCCAGCTAAACCGCCAAAATATAAATTAGTTTTTGTAATAGTTTTGCCAGTAAAACCATTAATTATTAGATTTAAATCTTTTATGATTGCATTACCTAATGTACTAAAGAAGCCAACGCTCTCTGAGCTAAGAGATGATGATAATGTATAATTAATAGTTTTATTATCCCCTAAGAATATTACATAAGATATTTCTTTTGGTGACCAATTAGTAACTGTTATATTATCTTTTAAGATATATTTGTTTAAATTTCCTGCACTTCCTGAAGTAACTGCATTTAGCTGACTTGCATACCAAATTTCTGTATATTCATTTGTCATACCTTCAGAATTCTCTAAGAATATAGGATTCTTATCGTCAGGGAAGAACCAAACAGTTGGATCCCATTCAAGCACTATTGTATCCCAAATTATTGACTTAGAGTTTTTCCCTGTCCCTGTAGTTTTTTGCGTCTTAGTACCGCTAATATTCCAATACCCATCGGCGCCTGAGGTGTTGATGGTGCTTGGATAATAACTTTTAATACAAATATTTGTCGTGCCGGTTGTACTCCCAACAATACCTCCATAATATACGTAGCTACTAGACGTTATCGTAGCATTAATCCATGAATAAGAATGACTAACATATAAATTATTTGCATCACCAACAATACCACCTGCTGTTATATATCGAGGAGCTTGTAATGTTACATTTGTAGCAGAATAAGAATTATATATTTCGGAATCTTCACTATAACCAACTACACCTCCAAAATCGATTGTCGAACCTGTTAAATTTGAATTTAGATTAATTGTCTTATTTAATCCTGAATCGACATTATTAAAGTAGCAGTTTTCTATCTTGGAAGCATCTAACCAACCAGCTATACCACCATAATATAGACTATGAGCACTTGTAGATGTTACGCTATTATCATA
The DNA here is from genome assembly GCA_017399265.1 of Clostridia bacterium. Taxonomy (GTDB): domain Bacteria; phylum Bacillota; class Clostridia; order Christensenellales; family UBA1242; genus UBA11490. Next base: position 161,271 of record JAFQDL010000008.1, on the reverse strand, counting down.
TACATAAGATTTCTGAATATCAGCATAATTAGAATATCCAACTAATCCGCCACAAAAAACTATGGAAGATGATGAAGTAGAAGTATTGCTTGCATCAATATCCCCAGAATAATAGCAGCCTGTTACCTTAACATAATACTCATCACTACCGCTAGAAAAACTTGATATGTAACCGATCAATCCACCTACCATATGATTCTGATCAACACAAGTACTATCTATACTTGTAGTGCTATTACAACTGGTAATATTCAATGTATACGGAGAAGTAGCACTAGCCCAACCTATTAATCCGCCAACATCAGCTCTATAACCAGAAGATACAGATATTACTAAGCTTCCACTAGCACTACTATCTTCTATTGTTGTATTTGATTGGGTATCAATATATCCTACTAATCCACCGGCGTAGGTTTCGGCTTGTATTTCTGATAATACTACATTTATATTATTTGCTTCGCATGATGAAATATCTGCTATAGCGTAGCCTACAAGACCACCAAAGTAGAAATTATTGATAGTATCATCTGCGTTCATTGTATAAGTGATGCCATCTGTGTAGCAATTGGAAATTGTGCAAATAGTGCCATCTAGCGCATCTGCTTTGCCTACAAGGCCACCCATATATGCACCATTTTCACAAGTACCTGCAATAGTAATAGCAACATTTTTAGCATATGTTTTGCTACCTGCGATATATGTATCATTAGTGATAGTAGATGCATTAGCACTACCTACAAGACCACCCACACATACAGTATCTGCACTTGCCTTAATTGTATGAAATGGGGTGGTAGTAGTTTTGTCTACAGAGCAATAACTGATAGTAGAATTTTCACTACAACCAACAAGGCCTCCACAATATGCTTCTGTATCAATAGATGATGATGTATTAGCCGCAACTGCCTCTACATTTATATAACTACCACAATTAGTGATAGTAGAATTTTGACTAACACCTACAAGTCCACCCGCATTAGATATGTGTGCAGATGTAGCAGATATTGTGCCAATAATAACATAACATTTTTCAATAACTGCACTACTAATTGCTTGCCCTACTAACCCACCAATAGTTACATTACTAGAAGTATTAATAGACGAAGCTGTTATCGATGTATTTACTACAATATTATTTGTACAAGAACTGCTTTCGAAACCTGATAAGATACCTACTAACCCACCAGCATATACATTTCCATCAATATTGTTAGCATTAATAGTGACAGAGGCAACTTCGAGATTCGTTAGGTTTGCATTAACTGCATTACCTATCAAGCCACCTAAGTAATTAGCCAGTCCTCCAGTTGACTCTAAAGCAAGTCTACTTGAGCAAGGTGTAGCAGATGTAGAATAATTAAAAATAACATTCCCTGCACCACCTATTAATCCACCTATATAATTATAGTTATTTGCACTAGCTGTAATCTGTATAGTACAAGTATCACTAGCTGTAACACTAGACTCAGAAATTGTAACACAATCCGCTCTACCTACAAGTCCACCCGCATATGAATCTTTGGATGTCGATGTTGATACAATAGTGACTGTAGGGTTACAATTGTTTATTACAACTCTAGATTGATTATAATCTCCATCTGCGCAACCTATCAACCCACCAGCATACGTATTATCTCCGCCTGTCGCGGTAATATTTCGTGTAGGAGAACAAGAAGTAATTGTAGCCTTAGGTTTTAGAGTAGTAATAACTATTTCTGTATCATAATTGGTTACTAGATCAGAATCAGATAAAACAGTAATGATATTTCCAGAAGTATCGGTTACGCCACTATCGGTTGAATTGAAATCTGACTCTTTGATACAATCCCCTGATACTTTTCCATCAGATACTTCTGAATAACCAATCAAGCCTCCAGAATGGTTTTTGCCTGAAGATTTAGTATCTATAGTGACTGTAGGATCGCAGTTTGTAACACTGAAGTTAACAAAATGTGGCTTCGCACTTCCTATTAATCCACCTGCATAGACATCTTTCACAATATCGGCAGTTGCAATTTTTATAGTGCCACCAAATGTGGTGTTGGTTATTGATATAGATTTTTGAGTTTTTGGGATAATTGTATAAGACTTCACCAATATTTGTTCGCCAGTAGCATCATCATATATATATTCGCCAGTAGTAGCATCGACTTCATAAATATTTTTAACTGCTAACTTATCTTCTAGGTGACCAACAACTCCACCTAAATGAGCATTTAGATTATTAGACTCATCTGTTGGTTGTATTGTTCCATAAGATTTACAATCAGATATATTAACGTCTCCAGAAGTTATATTAGCAACTACACCTCCCGCATAGATATAACTTGACGAAGCTGAAGTATCCTTGAAATTAATATTAGTATTATTAATACATCCTTTTATCTCAAAGCTTTCATGAGTGATAGGGATAATACCACCTATACGTACAACATTAGCAGTAGTAGATGTCGTTGTAATTGTAGGAATATCACTATCTGTACGTAAAACATAACCAGTCAAGATTCCATTAGTGTCACAAGTTAGTGTTCTATTATTGCTATCATCAACTCCATAATTAATAATTCCACCATTGACATTATTAATAATAATTGCATCCTCGCAATTACACACAACATAGCAAGGATGAGTATTGTCATTTTGCTTTTTTGACATATTATCACAAAGTCTAGATATTTTCACATAAGCAATACCTGCTGCCGTAATATCAGCACCACTGTCATTAGCCGAAATATTTGCTGTATTATAGCAACCAGATACTTTTCTTAAGGTATTAGTAATTACTATACCTGCAGCATCGCCTGCTGTTGCTTTAATCTCTCCAGTGTTGCCACAATTTTTAACAGCCTTAACATCAGAATCATAATAAGCTATACCAACTGCGTTTTTGCTACCTGTAATAGCTCCAGAGTTATCACAATCTGATATTTCACCCCAACCTGCTGAACTACCCGCATTGACAATACCTGCTGCACTGCCAGAGAAAGATCTAATACATGCCTCAGTTGTATTCGTACACTTTTGTGCTTTTACCAATCCTCTAGATACAACTATACCAGCGACATTCGTATTGCCTGTAACTTTCGCCGAGTTAGTACTAGAATAAACTTCTAACCCCCAATCTTGTGATAATACAACGCCTGCTGCATCGCCAGATGCTAAGACTTCTCCAGCATTGCTACAATCAGTTATAAATGATGACCATTTATCGCCTAATTTTATAACTCCAGCTGCATTATCTGCTGCATATATCTCACCTAAGTTTTTTAATTCAGATGATGAAGAGCCATCAGCATACTTTGGCATATGATTAGCTATTACTACACCTACTGCATCACCAGAAGTATTGGTTGTAATATTGCCCTTATTCTCGCAATTTATTATTTTAATTTCGCTATATGGAGCATTAACTAGACCAACTGCGTTGCCGTTAGTCGCTGTTATAGAAGCTTCGTTGTAACATGATTCATCAATTGTGTTTCCGATAGTCATGGTAACCGAAGACTTTTTAGTCACTTCTATTTCCTCTCCACCTACTACTTCGGTAACAGTTTTCTCTGCATAATCAGTGTTATTTACTATGCCTACTGCATCGCCATTAGTTGCTTTAACTACACCTGTATTGTAACAACCAATAATAGTAGCGGTGGTATTTAATACACTACTATATATATCAATCACACCCACTGCATCGCTATTAGTCGCTGTAATAGCACCAGTGTTATAGCAATTACTTATATTAATTGCACTTAATGTATTTATATCAATTAATCCTATTGCTTTACCATTGGTTGCTATTATGTTACCAGTGTTGTAACAATCTGTTATTGTTGAGTTTGCCTCTACTCGAATATACCCTATACCATAAGCATCACCGCTTTGTGCTGTAACTTCGCCAGTATTAATAAGGTCAGTAATTGTATTAGGCAAATCAGATCCACATGCATTTACGCCTATACCATAAGCTTTGCCGTTAACGACTGATATACTACCGTTGTTAGTACAATTTGTAATATATGCGCCACCGCTTATACCTGTTGCACATCCATTTGATTCTGCTGTGCTGGATATATTGCCATAGTTTTCGCAATTTTTGATAATCATAATAGAACTAACACTAAAAGAAGTAGCAATTGCTATACCAGATGCTATAAATGCAGAATCAATATTACCATAGTTGTAACAATCGGTAATAGTACCCTCTGCATATCCTACTATACCAGATGCCCAACTATTTTGCGGTGTAGTTGCAGTTAAATTGCCATAGTTTATGCAATTCTGAACAAGAGTAGGATTTGATCCATCGTTTGATATAGGTACAACACACGCAGCTATACCATAGCTTTCATAATCAGCTGTAATATTGCCATAGTTTGTGCAATTAGTAAAAGTAGCACTTGGATAATCTTCCTCGTCAGCATAAGTAATTCCAACTGCTCTGTCTACATTGCTAAAGTTAAATGCATTTTGGCATTTATCAAACTTACTATCCTCATAACAGAAAACTATACCAGCCATATTTTTTAAAGGATCAACTGGCTCATCTGTATATGCTTGAATAGTATAAGACGTGCTATAAGTATTATCTTCAGTTTTAGTAGCGGAACCCACTGCACAATTAGTAAAGTTTACACCCTTGCCAGCTGATATTGCAATAGTACCCCAAGAGTCAATTCCTCTATTTATCTCAACACCACTAGCATCGATATAAGTTTTCCACTCGTCTGGAATATATGCGTCGTATGTTGTGACACTTGCATTAGAGCTAGTAACATACACACCTTGGATACTACCATCTACAATTCTGCCAAATAATGGTCTAACTTGTAGAGAAGTATTGTCTATATTAATATAATTTACATCGTTATCATTAGTAATCGATATTGGATTATTTTCGTTAAAATATGTTCCCTCGTAATTACTATAGTAATGTCCATAAAAATCATAATCGCCAACTGGCAAAGTAGATAATTGTAAATCGCCTACCATAGTAACGCTATTATATGTTAAATCTTTTGAAAAGCCAAAATCTCCAGTTTGTAAGAAATAATTACGCATTGTATTATCCTCGTCGGAATAACAATCTGCTTTGCTATATTCGTTGAGAATATAATGCCAGGTAAGATTATTTGCATAGTCTTCCGAATCTTTCCTTGCGCCGATTAAGAATGGATAATCTTCGCTTCCACGAGTTCCAACCAACTCTACTGTAACATTGACTATATTGTAGTCTGAACCTGTTTTTACAGTAGTTCCATCAATCATAGCTATTGCATCAGTTAATTGCTCTTCTCCAGCTTGTGGATTAGTAGAATAATCTTTTCCGTCTTTTGACTTTGCTTTAGTTATAACCCATGTAGAGTTGTTTGCATCACCTGCACCAAGTAATTTGTATTTAGCTTCTACAAGGTAACTAGGAAGATCTGTGGTATTAGCATCAGATTCATAATAAGATTTTAGTACAGAATATGAATCTTTAATCTCAAAACCATATTCACTAGTAGTAAGCGAAAGTGTACCAATTGCTACATTGTAGTGAATTTGGAAATAAGTCTTCCAAGTAAGAGAATATTCTACTACAACATCTTCGCCGGATATAATATATACGGCCTGATAACCATCTTTAGAGAATAATGGATATGTGTTGTTGTTGTCACTAATCACCGTTTCTCCATTTGTAATAGTCTTAAGTTGTAGAGTTCCATCTGTATTAATGCCACCAATAGACATTTTGCACATATTAGCTATATCTGATGTAATCTCTACTTCTATTAAATTGATCTCAGCACCATTATATGTCACTATTGCCCCAACTTCTTCGTCACCTTCAGCAAGTCTATATGCAAGAAGAGAATATTTATATTCGCCTTCTGTAGTAGAAATATCAACTAATGTAAAATAATATGATCCGCTATCTGGATAAATAAATACAACTTGCTTATCATCTGATACTATTTTACCATCACAACGTGTTCCTTGTATGAATTGATCGATTGTGAATTGTGTACTAGAATTAAATACAAATTTCATAGAACGTTCTTCTATATTCGCTTTTAAGAAGCCACCAGACTTTATAATATTTATTATAGTTGCCCAATCTGAATTTTTTAAATCAGTGCTATTCAATAAGGTGTTATTGATGTATTCATGATTATCGGCAACAGCCTCTCCTGTATTGTTGTACCAATCGTAATCTGTTATTTTGTACAATGGCATATCTACAGTCAAGAACTTATCTCTTATATCTACAAATTTTTCATCATTGCTAGTATCGTCGTCATCATCTTTTACTTTCCAAGTATCGTAAGAATCCCCTGGTTTCATGATAATAGTGTATTCAATAGTATCGAATTTTACATTCATCTCTACAGCTGATCTTGTATATACCACATAATAATTTGCTGAAAGTGTGCCAGTGACCTCAGTCTTTATTTTATCTCCAAAAGTATCTTTGCTGTCATGAAGAATATTATTATCTGCGTCATCACCTGCAACATTAGAAGATAGTTTAGCAAAGTTGTAATCTACTTCCATGTCAGCACTGCCTTCCACGACTTTTGTCTTCACTATACTCTCATCAACTACGCCTACTGCATCAAAACCTGGAAGATTATGTGAATCAAAATCAAACTTATCTTCAATTTGTTCTCCATAGAAATAATTTGCGTTAGAACTGTCTGAGTTTTCATTATATTTTACTTCGTCATACGTCAAATAATTGAAAGTAGCATCTACTACTCTTCTAACAGCAACGAAGTAAATATCCGTATTATTTTCTACTGTGAATGTAAATGTATATTTCTTAGCAAAGTTTATTGAAGTATTGTCGCATGCGGCTTGGTTTTGCGATACAGAGAAGCTTAATACACTGCCAGTTAAATTATCAACAGAAAGCCAAGTATAAGAAGCGCTATCTGATGTTGTATAAACTATATATTTAATGTTATAGTACTCGGATTCAGTAATAGTAATCACTATTTCTGTACCCAATGTTTGAGTTTCATTAATATCTATATCTGCATCTGATTCAACCATTTTTGCACTAGCAATACTCATTATGGCTTTTGATGAGTTTACATATTCACTAACATTACCGTTAGTCATAACGCACGTGTCATCAACTATACCCGAAGTCAAACCCATATTGTTGATATCTGAATTCGTAACATTATCGTCTAGTTCATTAGCATAATAATAAGATAAATTTGTAGAATATTTATTCTTATCTGCAGATACTGTAATACCGCTTAAATCGTGATTAACAAATATCTTTAAGGTCAAGCAATTACTAGAATATGTTATGTTTTCAATCGCACAACCGAAGAATGTATCATCTACATCAGTCCAACCTGAGCCAGGATCTATTTGTGAAGCATAATGTAAGCCACTACTGTTGTTGATAATAAATCTATACGCATCTCCATCTATTGTCTTCTCAAAATATAACCCCTGAAGCTGAGTATAAGCGTCATTTATATTGAACAACAATGTCCATGATCCGTAAGTTAAGTTTAATTCATCACCTGAACTAAAACCAGTATATTCACCAGAATCAGTTATTCCATACTCGGCACCAGTAAATATATCACCAAAACCACTTATCATAAGATAATATTCATTAAGTGAAACCTCTCCGAATGTAAGTTCTAGATCAGTCAAATCATGAATAAACGACAACGTAAAGGTATATTGTGTATTTTCATCTGACTTAGCAGCCAAGTTTAATACAAAATTCTTCTCATTATCACCATTGTTTAATGTAATCGTGATTTCTTGTAATGTGTCTATTTTAGTATTTATGCTACCTAATTCAAAGCCATAATAGATATTGCCTATACGATTTCTCTTAAAGTACATAACATCGCTATACTCTCCACTAGTGATTGTAAGAGAGAATGTTTTGTCTCCTTGGATGCAATCATCGTCCCAAGCATAGCCATCTGCTAGATCAAGAACAATGCTTGCTGTAGTAGCACTATCTAGAGTAAGCTCATTACCATCAATCTTGTTTGCATTATAAGACGTTCCTAATATTCCATTACCATCTGAGCCGTTAATACCCAATGTAGTATTCTTAAATGTAGCATCAGTAGCAATCGTAGCAGAATATGTCTTGATAGAAGGAGTAATATCAAACTCAGCATTGCCAGTAAATTCTATAGAAGCTGTATGGGTTTTGCCATCATCGCTAGTAATCCAAGCAATATTTCCATCAGAGTTAGCAGAATAGCTACCCCCCATATTAAATAAGAATGTATTACTTGTAGCAGTTAAAACAATCTCTATATTATTATCACAAGAATAACAGAAATCAATACTAGTTTTGCCTTTGTTTATAATAAAGTCATATGTTGGAGTGGCACTATCTCTCTCTAGTCCACTATATAGCTTTAATGACTCGTCGCCCTCTAGTGCAGAATTTATTACAAATTTAACTTCAATATCATCTTGATAATCTGAAGATAAACTATCATCAAATTCTTCGAAACTTATCTTAACCGAATAACGCTCAGGTAAGTGACTAAATGAGAAACTCAATCCTTCAGTAACATAGGCAAAATGAGTAATATCATCTGAAGTAGCTAGATAATAGTTACTCTCTTGGTATTCAAATTCATCACCTACTGGACTATCCAAGTTTACAACATCTTCATACAAGCAATTATTATTAGTATCTTCGTCCATATTGCTAAGTATGTTGTTCGTATCAACTAACTTTAATCCTTTGGTACCATGCTCTACATAGTAAGAAGAATAATCACTTGTTTCTGTCATATCTCCTAAAGTAGGATTAGCATACAATTTTACATTAGTATCTGCTGGTCTAACATATAATCCATCTTCAATGGCATTTGTGATATTATACCTATTGAGATATAACTGAATGCTAAAGTCAATTGTTTGATTACTTGTAATACTACCTGAGGTGAATTGATAAGTATTACCTTCTTTATCAAACGGACTATTTATCGTATTCTGATTACTTGCTTCGTTTAATTCAATCTTTACATATACTTCTTGACCATATGGTATACGTGAAATAGTAATAGAATTATTAGTTATTTCGTAACTACCTTCAACTTTACCATTTGCGTCTTCCATCCAAATAGTTAGACTGCCAATAGTAATAGCATTTAGCACTAAATCACACTTGGATTGGTTATCATCGCTATTCAAAGTATTATAATTAATGTAGTCGTCTGCAAAGAATTTAGAAATGCTATATGTAAATGTATCGTACTCGTCAATATGGCCAAATTCTAAACTTATATCCTCTGTGACATTATCGAAAGTATGCTCAAATACATAGTATTGCATGCCATCAATTGTTTCGGTTCCTTCGTTTTGAACCCAATCAACTATTAATTCGCCAGAATTGATTACACCATCTTTTAGATGATACTTACCATCTTCTTCTAGTTGCGCGTTTACATTAATAGCACTAATAGGGACCTTGTATGTAACCTTAATATCTCTACCATATTCGAAAGGTATAGAGTCATATTTAAATGAATTATCTTCTGTCAAAACATAATTAACTAACTTATCTGTTGCTGTATCTGTGTCTATTCCGTTAATAGATATAGTAGCTAAAGACTGATAAGATGTAGCCATATTGTAAGATATCGATAAAGTATTTGTACTAATAGTAGGAGTAACTGTTATCTCAAGATTAGATAAATCTATGCTCTTATTATCTGGATTCTGAGATAAATAATCCTTATCTATGTAGAAGCCTATCTGAATAGATTCTTCCGTTAATTGTAGTGGATCTTCACAATTAAATGCAACTTCAATCGAGTCCACAAACTCCTTTTTGTCGATCTTAACAATTACATGTGCATTATGTGTTGTGTAATATTTATTATCTTTTTCAATAATTAAGCCAACACCTTCAAATATCGATATTGTAATAGTACCCGCTTCAACACTCGCATTGTCATCTACTTTGTAATTTAGTGTATACTTTAAATATTGACCATAAGTACTATCATATTCTGCACCACCTAAAGAGAAATTATGAAAACCATCAAGACTTAGCTTAATCTCATGATTTCTATCTTCAAAGCCATATATATTGATTGTAAAATCAGCATACAAGGTAGTGTTTTTTAGATACAATTTAACTTCTTTTGTATCTAAATCATAATAGATAGCAATTAATATTGAATTATTAAGTGCAGCAGTTTTATCTGTATACACTTGCCCACTACCTGTTTGTTCTATTCCATTACTATCTAGATATGAATAATTGAATTTTAGGCTGCTTGCTTCAAATTCTGTAAATGCATTATCAAAATCAAATATGGTAAATCCGTCCGTGTATCTCAACTCTGCTAGCGTTATATTCTTTCTTTCATTGCTGCTTCCTGTATCAAACATATTTACAGGATCTGTGTATGGTTGATCAATATTTGATTCATCGTATTTTTTCCATAACGAGATTGAAGTGGAATAATAGAATGGGGCTCTATCGTATACACTTACCAAACTCTCTGTTATTTCTACAGAATATTCTTTCCATACATTATTAAAGTAGAAATACAACTTATTGGCATTGGCACTGCCATTATCGCATAGATATTTATTGCCATCAGCGCCATCTGATAGACTTGAGCTATAATAACCAAAATAATAGCCGTTGTCTTGTAAATCCACCTCAGTATTACTACCAAACCACCCATTAGACAAATCTACTATTGTAATATTGCCATTTAAAATATTTATTAATGCTGTCATATTCAATTGATAATAATCATCTAATGTAAGTTCTATAAGTAACTTGGTATTTAGATTAATTTTGCAGTTAATTATATCATAATCAACAAATTCATAACCATTTGCACTGAATTTTACGCTAGACATGTAGTTATTAGTATTTATCTTAATTTCATGACTAATAGAATCAAAGCCGTCTACTCTAATTATATAATCTTCTAACATAGAAGAAATAACTACTCTAAACTTAACATTATTAGCATCACCCGATGGAGTGATTGTAATAATTGCACTCTCATTTCCAAAAGGTTTAATTTCTTTGATAATTGATGTACCGCCAACACTGTATAAATATTCGGCTTCCGAATATGTTACATATGAATTAGTTGCATCACTCACAACTCCACTGAAAGTTATGACAATGCCTGTTTCATCATTGATACCTACACCCTCTTTAAATATAATATCAAAGGTTATTCCATTAGTTCCTTGCATAATTGGAGTAGCAAAGGCGTATTCCGAACCATTGACAATATATTTGTCTGGAGGTATCCAGTTTTGCCCAGTCGTAGAAGCGGTAAGCGTCCAAGTGTTTTTGTCTAATTGAGTTTTGCCATCAGTTGGAGTCAACTCCAAAGCAAGAGGCCTATCTACTTTTAACTTAAATGTAGTAGTACAATCGTTTGTATATGAAATATTAGTAATATCAAAATCCGCAAAATCCGCATAATTGCTAAATTCTGTTATAACATCTCCATTTTTAACAAAACATGAGATAGATCTTGTATTATGGATATAATCATATCCGCCTATTTCTATCCAAGCATTTTCACTTAAATGAAGAATATAACCACTCTTAGTATACTCTGCATCTAATGCCGTAACAATAGACACTTCTTGTCCATGAGCAACATATGTAGCAAGGCCTACTTCATTTAGATTTGCACTAAGGCCTTCGCAAAGATTTTGCATTGTTACCGGATAAGCATTCTTTGCAAGTCCAGACATAGTCACTTTCATATCTGTTGTAACATGTCCTAACTTAAATGTAAATGACACATTCTTGCCATCTTCACTTAGAACATATACACTATCTGTAATATCTACACTAAATGCAGTTGGACTAGTAGCCGATGTAGAATATGTATATAATTTGTCCTCAGACACAACAGAGTTAATGAACAATGCTAAATTGCCACTTTCGTTTAATCCTAAACTTACAGGAGTAAAAGTACCATCACCAAAACCAAACTCGAGCTTATAATTGCTATAAGCATACTCATAAGGAATGGTTATTTTCATAGTAGCCCATTCGTTCTGACTAATTGTGCAATCAGGATCAGTTGAATGTGCATCATAATGTCTAAAGAAATTAAATGGTGTTAATTTGTAAGTATTTTCGCTTGCATTTTTATCAAAGTCAGAAGGAACATTTGTGGAATAAGTCTTATTCTTATATTGGATATTGTTATCAACATCATAATCAACTAACCTTGGATAAGATACTTCGGCTTCTACAGAAACTTTTGTGCCGTCTATAGTAGTAGCCAATCCAGCTAGAGTTAAGCTATAGTGATTGATAAGTTTGTATAACGAAACTGTCACTGATTCTTTATCTTTATGATTAGCAACCTTGTTTTGATAAGAATTGATACTATTAACATCACTCATCTTTAAAGGAAGTAAATTATAAGACTCGCCATCTACCCATATATTTATTAGCTTATCTTTAAGCGCTGCAGTAGTGTTCCAAATAGCTTGATTATTTGCATCATAGAATTTAATGACCACACCTCTAGGTTTATTAGGATTATCACTTGGGAAAATAGTTAAATCATATCCATCTTTAAATTTAGTTTTGAATACTAAATAATCTCCGTAATACATATTCGATGTACTATCTATAGCATTGGATACATATTGTCGTGAATTGGTATCATTTAATGAAGCAAAGAATTCCACTATTCCATTTTTATCATGATCAATAAAATCCGATAGCACATTGTCTATAACATATTTACTATTTACTATCCATATTCCCGTACCTGCTTCGTCTAATCCTTTGATAAATTTGCCGCTTTTTTCAATTGGATCTTCGTACATCTGCTGTACAATTATAGACGGAGTAAGATTAAATTGTCTAGGTCTAGCAGGGATAGAGAATGTAATAGGTGTTGTCGTATCATTAATTCTAAATACATAATCATGCCAAACTACTTTGTAGCCATCAATAGTTTGATTAAAGAACTGGTTGTCAGTATATGTCTGATTATGCCAACCCACATTGCCATCAATAAGTGCATCTGATCTTTTGATTTTGTCTTCTAGTAAATTTGCATTCGTACCTTTGACATAACTGCCTGTAGCACCTGCATTAAATGGGATATCTATTGCTTCGTTGTTTACAGTATATTTAAAGCCAACCAAACCTTCAATTGCATACGCACCTAACCAATTATCTTCTTCATAGATACGTATTATGCCACCAGTAGCAAACACCTCGCTAGAAGATACTTGTAGTAATTCCTTAGATTGAATAACAATATTGTTAATAATCTGGGCTTTCTCTGCCTCTGTATAAGCAGAACTAATTAATGTCATTTGATTTATTGATAGAGTCAACGATACTGTATCAGTTGTATGCTCTCCGCTATCATCAGAATAATGTTTTGTAATATCGATTTTATCCCCATCCAACTTTGCTGAATATAACATTTTCTTTGCATCAGCATTAGTTAAGTTAATAAAATCCAAATCGAACATAAATACATCATTGACGTAATATCCCAATTCGCTTGGATCTAATAATACCTCTGTAATATCCACAATCTCAGATCCATCTTTATTATAACCAGTTGCGGTAAATGTATTTGTATTCTTATAAATACCATCTATAGCGAGTTTAACATTTTCAAACTGATTATGTGTTTGAATTTCGTAAGAAGTATCAGATAACTTCTTGATACGAATAGTCGTAAGTAATGTATCTTCAAAACCTTCTGGCAAATCTTCTGGAAGATATGTATCAACCGATCCATCTTCCCACATGTGATAATAATAATCTCTATTTGTATCAAATCCAATAGTGCTAATCTCAAAAGCTTTACTAATGGTTTCTCCAGCAATATCTTTGAAATCTGACGTTAATTTAATGATAGGAGTAGATCTATTATATGCTTTGTTGATATTCAATGTGATAATAGCACCATCTGCCCAACCAGCTTCGGCTTCTATGAAATTATAATTAATATTTGGATCATCACTATCATTTATTACTATAGGAGGATTTGCTAATTTGTCCTTATTGTAAGTAATAGAATATACTTCACCTAAGAGCAGGTCACCTTCTTTATACCCATAATTTATAGTATAAGGATCATTAACAGAGTCAGTGATTACAAAACCGCCATAATATTCATCACCAATACAATTAGCATTCTCTATATCAAAAGCTCTCTTTGTCTCATATTTCTTCCAACCATCTAATGGCACTGGACATACTTGTATTACATTAAATTTCGATAATATTATATTAGTATTGTAAGAAACATTTGTAATACCCATCAAGATTTTGTATATAGTATTGCCATTAGCATCTAATTGGCCAGTATTAATAGTATAAATACGTATATGAGAAGTATATGTAGAAGCATACTCTGTTAATTGATTTTGGAATAGATTCGCTAAATAATTAACTCTATTCTGTATTGGCTTAGAATTATCATCAATATATTCTTGAATAGCTGAATATTTACCAGTAAATTTGTATCTAAAGAACACATTAGATTGACGAGCAACAACACCATATGTCCTCTCGTTTATAGTTTCAACATCTCTTGTCCAATACAAACTACCATCGTCATTATAATTACTCATCATATATACTGGATATGTATACTCTGAAAGTCTTGTCTCATATGTACGATTAGTAGAGTTAATGGTTGATTGACCAGATGGTCTCATATATACTGCTGCATAATTTACAAAGTCTTTTTCATTATCAGTATTTATATGATCATTGCTACCCTTATCTCCGTGATTGAAGCTAAGATATTCATTATCTTTAACCTTATCTAAAGGCGTCAATGCCTCACTATTCAATGTATTGTGATTATCAGTATCATATATATTCATAGGATAGATTGTTCGACCATCATTGAATGTATAGGAATTAATAGGATTGCCATTAGAATCTTTCTTGCCCTCATGCAATACGTTACCTGCATACATCCATTCTACAACATGTGGTGTATAATCTTCTGTAAGATTATTGTATTGATCTTTAAACAAATAATAGAAGAATTCGTTGTTTTCATTTAATTTGTTTGGATCGCTTACACCTTCTTCTAGTTCTACTTTTGTATTACCTGAGGATTTCATATAAGCAAAATAATCATGTAGTTCCTCACTACCTGCAGTACCAATCAACTCAATCTCTATACCAGTAGGGTCACCTGAAGCTTTTTTAAACAACTTAGCAGCAGATACTCTGCCTATAGGATCATTAACTTCGCTTGCAGGATTTAATAATGTATGAAGAGAATAAACATATTTATTAGTACCCAAAGAATTAGTATTAAATGTAGCCGTATCAGTAATTAAACTAAAAGTCGATGAAACCTTATTTTCAACATTTATTAAATATGGTCTGTCTGTAGTTTTGTTAATATCAATGTCAAAGTTTAATGTGCTGACTTCTTCTAATTTGTTATCTACCAACGCATACTGGTCTATCAAACTAAATGACCCATCTGAATTCTTTGCATTATATAGCCAGAACGAAGAATTGTATATATCGCTATTCAACGTAAACTTCATCTTATAACCAGAATTTTTCACAGCTGCATTATCTGGAATTAAAGAAGAATAATAATATATCGAGCCATTGGAATTAACTGTAGACATAGTAGATTTGGTTGCTTGCGTAATATTATCTACGACATTAGTGATTGAATAATCGTGAGTAACTAATTGATTATCTTTTTGTGCTGTAGGATAATAAGCAACTACACCCTTATAGTTGTTAAATGTCTGAGCATCTCCTAACTTTTCTACCCCACCAAGATATTCTGTTTTTCCAGGTTGAATATAGTTAGATAATTTAGTTGTATATGACATAGGCATATCATCTATATCATTTACATCTTTGATATACACCTGTGTGTTATATGCAATAGATGTATCCGGTTCGGCATATACCACACCATAATCGTACTCAGAGCCTACATAGTCGATAGTATCTTCTGCAAACAATTCTATTGATCCAATATAGTCAGCTCTATTTTCTGGATTAGGCCTTAACAATTCTCCAATGACAGTTGACTTTATATTAGTAAAAGTATCAAATGCACCACCATAGTTAGTCAATGTCACTGAATTCCCATCTGGGAAGTTTCCTCCCAATAATCTTAATGCTTGGAAATATAAATTGTTGTCTTTATATGCGTAAATATTATAATTAAGATTTGGATCATTATGCTTAGCTAATTTATATTCCATATCCTCATAATCAGTGCCAAAATCTAGTATATTGTATATATCAATAGTCTTGAAGTGATTAACTAAGACATATTCGATTTTGTTATCATGAAGTCTATTATACTCTAGAATGTCAACTAATTCGTCCCATCTAGTAACCATATACCATTGTTCTGGAACGAAATTATATTCTATCTCTTGATTATTAATCCTTGTTGTTAAACTATCGCAATCACCATTCGCTCTTAGGCTATCCATATACGCGCTAAGGCTAGACAAACTATACTTGTACTCATCTTCTGCATATTGATGAGGATGAGTCATAAATGAGTTTTGTATTAATGTATAACTAATTTGAGATAAAGCAAACTCCATATCCATTGCTACATTTTGGAACTGGATATTGTACCAACCTTCCCCTATCTCTTCTGCTATAGATATACTGATGGTAGCCAATGCGGGTTGTTTACCGCCATCTTCGCCATAATCTATATAATATCTAGACATTAATTCGGTAGGATAAAGATGTGTCGTATAGACAACATCTTCGCTCCAGACTTTATCTGTAAAGCGTTTATAATATGCAGAATTCTTGTCTAATATGTTAAATATGCCATAATCTTTGTCTTCATCAAATTCTTCTCCCAGTGCTATATCTATAGCATCTTCTAAAGTGTATTTGTAAGAATTTAATCCATCTGATAGTGTAATATCCATACTAAATGTAGAAGTATTAAAGTAATCATTCA
Organism: Clostridia bacterium; assembly: GCA_017399265.1. GTDB lineage: Bacteria > Bacillota > Clostridia > Christensenellales > UBA1242 > UBA11490. Next base: position 144,325 of record JAFQDL010000008.1, on the reverse strand, counting down.
ATCTTACATATATATTTGCAGCAGTTCCTGAGAAGAATGTGGTATTAGTAGCCTCTGTAGAGAAATAGTCCTTAGCTGCAGTATTATGAGGGTCTAGTATCTGTATATTCTGAATAATGTTATTGTTCTTGATATTCTTTAATACCACTTGATAAGTATTTTCTGTAATTTCTGTATTTTCTTTATTGTAGTTAATAACAGATTTAGCATTAATTACAGAATAAGTATCGGTTGTTTGCTCATTTGATTGGCTATTTTTTGGAACATCTACCTCTATAGTTAAAGGCTTCCAAACAGGTTTGATAAATATATCCTCATAAACATAGAATTTATTAGTTCTTAATACTATACCATTATCCGACTCTGTAGAGCATAATATTATTTGCCTACTATCATTAGCTATATCAAATTTAGCAATTTTCTCACTATTATAGATATCACTTGAATTATAAATCTCATAACCAACTAATGTATAACCTAAACGATATATTTCTCCTTGTTTAGGCAAATATAATGGAGTATCTACTATATAAGGAATTGTAACAACAGCATCCATATCAGTTGTTACACCTTTTCTATATCCAATGTTTGTAATAAGAGTATCTATATCATTGTTTTTTACATTAAATGGATATTCATTCCAAACTTTGTCAGCAAAAGGCTTGTAGCCATTCTCTTTAGCAAGTCCATATACATAATCAAATCCTAATCTATATGCCACATCGATTTGATCATCTTCCCAATCTGCTAAGATAATTTGGTCAGCATCTGCAGTCAACTCTGTAACATCATTCTTAGTGATATTAAAATCAATAGTTATACTATATTTAATAACTTCCCAAACCGCATTGACATTAACATCTTTAGTATCAGAATAATACCCCTTAGGCATTTGGAATACCGTATCGTTTGGTTTCAAATTACCATTATTATCAATAATATCGTCTACGAAGTAATAAAAATTATAAACTATAGTTTTTTCTTCAATCGTCTCTTCTACTCTTGCAACTTTTACTTTCTCGTTATATTTATAATTTTCATATTCGTAATCCTTAAAAGTTAAAGCAGAGTCGTGGAATTTAATATTAGTAGATGGCACAATAATATTCTTAACATCATCGCTACTTGCTGCAATATTTGGATATCCCACACCCCCAACGGTAGAATTGAAATACAAATTAGCATGCAACTGCCAACCAACTAATCTATTACCCAACTTAGATATTTTAGCATCAACACCACTTTCTTGAATTAATTGAGCACAAATTTCTACATTTCCTTTGAAGGAAGAAGACTTAAATACATTTTTATTTGTTACTTCTATTACTGCATTTTCACCAGCAGTAAAATTAATAGTATATTCATCAGCCTTCCATTTAGGTCTAATTATGATGCAGTTATCAGACAACTCATTCTTGATAGTTGTAGCAGCAATCCATTTACCTTCTTTGGTTAAAACCTCCCAGTTAATATATTCTGCTTTCTTACCTTCTATACTATATCCAGCTTTAGCAAATGGATAATAAGCATCACCATCTTTGTATTGCACTTCTTGCCCATATTTAAGATATCTAGTAATCCTATCTGAAATAACATCACCATTTACAACTTTGCCTAAGAACACAGATGTATTGATATCTACTGGTATTTTATTGCCGTTATTGTCCCTTAGATTAGTCAAAACATTAGTCAAATTATCCCAGTCGTCTGTTTTATCATCATTTATAGCTGCTGCTATTCTATCCGATATTTGAGAATAATCTAGATTATATGGTATTTCACTTGGAGAGGTAAAAATAGAATTAAATGTGTGTTCATCAGTTAAATCAACCGCTATCAAATATCTATCATCTACTTCCCACTCTACATAAAAATTGACATCTGTACTTAACATTTTAAATAAATTCGCATTACGATTGACATCTACTAATTCTTTGTTATTTAAAACATATCCTGTTGTATAGTACACATTCATGTCATTTTCCATTTGTCCAGACATAACTGTATTTGTCTTACTATCAATCAATGGTTCAGCACCATTAGAAAATGTATGTAATATCGTAGTCTTTCCATCAACCAACGTTGTTATTGTCTTAGTAACCAAATATGTAGTAGCACTATAGCCATGAGTAAGACTTGCTTCACTAGACACACCCGTTGCATTCTTATCATACTTAACTATTACTGGCTGAAAAGAATATTTTACTGATCTATCTGGAAGATTGTAGTAAAAAGCTGAAATATGATATCCTGATCTACCATCAACGTCAGAAAACTTAGTTCCACTTGTCATAGTTTTTTTCTTTACTGAAGCAGAATAAAGCTTATACAAATGATCGTTAGTGTATGGACTAGTTAGAACAGAAGTGTTAACGTCTTGAGTAGATAATATATCTGTTGGCACGATAAAGAAAGTATTCGCAAAGCCGACTTTTTCCTTTCCGCTATCAAATTCCACACTTGAAGAATTAACATCAGAAGATATTGTTAACCTATAATATTTTAACCTGTAGCTGGTATAAATACTATTTTCATATGTCAAGCTGTTCGCAATATTAGACTCAGGCGCCAGAATATAATCAGCATTAGAACTATTATAATACTCACCACCCAACTCATAACCCTCGATATCCTTTGGAGGTTTGATCGTACCTACCTTATCGTATATCGACGCATTCCTATCTTCCTCTTCATCTACTAATTTATTAGCATCGTCACTAGCGCTTTGAGTCTTCTTATAATGCAAGGAGTACTCCACATACTTATTCCTCTCACGCAAGCCAAAGATTATGAAGACAGTAGCTATTGCGATAAGCGCAAAACACAAACACCATAATAATATGGCTTTTCTTGTTCGAGCTATCCAAAACTGTTTGTATTGCATCTCGCTGCTATCTAACATCTGAACTAATTTAGTCGCTTTATTTTGCTCGTATTCCATTTTTCTGCCTCTTTTGTTTATATTTTTTGCAAAAAATTCCTATATATTTAAAAAATTCTATATTAAACCAAATATTTAAATATATTATATATACAAAGATAGATTACAAAATATAGCAAAATAAGTCAAATTTATTGGCACATGTTAAAATTTTATATATTTATAATATATAAAGACAAAAAAATACACACCTACATGGTGTGCATTTTTCATATACTATTGATTTATTGCATTTTTCATATCAGCAGCAATGTGAGTCAAATCTACGAAGATTTGTCTAACATCGTCATTGCTTGATTTTAAGCCTTCGCCTTTAGCTGTCTCTGCATTAACAAAATTTTCAATATCTTTGATTAATTGGATTTTCTTATCCATATCATCGTTTGACATGAAATCCAACTCATTATATCTTTCAACAATGTCATTCAATACAGCACTTACATCAACACTTTCCTCTTCTTGAACAGGCTCTGCCACTGGTGCTGGAGCAGGAGCTGGTCTTTGAACAGAATGTAATTTTTGAGAAATCTCTTCGTAGTCCTCTTTAACAACTGTCTTAGTTGTTTTAGGAGCAGTCTTAACAGGCGCTGCAACTGGAGTCTCTATCAAGATATTGGCTTTTTTAGGCGCTTTTTTAGTCTTTGGTACATAAGTTTCTACATCATCTGTAAGTGATGTAAGTTTGATATGAGCATCAAACATATGAGCATTTTGTTCTTGATATGGAGTGTTAACATCAATCAAGAATCTACCACAGCTCTTTAACTCAACAAGAAGTGGAATTAAATCTCCATCACCTGCTACGATACAATATGTATCAATTTCTGTCTTTGTGTAATTAAGCTTAATAGCATCTACGATAATTCTAGCATCTAATTGGCTAAATCTCTTTTTATATCTCATAAAAGGAGCTGTCTCATATCCATATCTAGCAATTGCATCAGACAAATAGATATGTTTACGATCGTTGTATCCATAGAATTTGCAATATACAACATCACCGATTTCATTTAATTTAGCATAAAGCTCGTTAAACGCCTCGCCGCCAATTTTTACGTTGTCTACATCAACAAGTAAAGCAATTTTTCTGTTATCCATTTTTTTCTCCTCGATTATTCATCTTTTCATAAAATAAATATTGTTGTGCATATCCTGAATTTACGTTAAAAATTTTTGAAAAATAATTACTAATAAATAAAGCCGGCTTATCCTCACTAGTTAAATCTTTATACAATTGTACAATCCACGTATCAGTTGGGAACACATCAGTCTTGTGATATGCAAATAACAAAACACAATCTGCTACCTTTCTACCTACGCCTTTGAGCTTCATTAACTTGTTTCTAGCCTCTAACGTATCCATAGAGAATAAACCATCTAGATCAAAACCCGATAGAAGTGTACTAATAGTATGAACCAAATATTCACTCCTATATCCACAACCCAAATCCATAAAGTCTTGAACACTAGCATGTGCTAAACTATCAAGAGTAGGAAAAGCATAATAATCTCCTTTATTTTCGCCAAATCTAACGCATATCCCTTCTATAATTTTCTTTATTCTAGGAATATTATTATTGGCGCTGATTATAAAGCTTATTAGCGTCTCAAATGGATCTTGATTAAGAATCCTTATTCCATAGCCATAGTCAATGGCTTTTTTCATTAGATTACTTTTAAGTAAATCTGACTTAATATTAGCATAATTATTTTGTAAATCAAAATATTTTTTGACAAAATCTAAATTTTTACCAAATATTTTAACCCCATCTTTTTGACAACAAACTTCTATTAACATATCCTTACAGTATATTTTGTAGCCATTTTCTGCCTGTTTGTACCTAAATATCTGACCGCACTCCAAGATATGTTTTATGTTAAACTCATTTAGGTCAGTTATTTCTAAATAATTATCACGTTCTATGTATATACTTTTCATTATTTTACCTTGTCAAACTTCTTTCTCTTTAGCACAGCCTCTCTTCCATTTGTCTTAGGCTTGTAATACACCCTATCTTTTAATTCCGTAGGCAAATATTGTTGTTTTACATATCCACCAAAATCATGAGGATATAAGTATTTACCTGTTCCATCTTTATATCCACTTGGATGATTTTTTAGATGATTAGGGACTTTAGCATTCTTGTATTTAACGGCATCATCACTTGCCGCATGCATTGCTAGATATACCGAATTACTTTTTTCTGCCTCACAAATATAAACTATCGCATGAGACAAGGTCAAATTACATTCTGGCATGCCCAATTTTTCGCAAGAAGTAAGTGCAGAAATGGCTATAAGTAGTGCATTACTATCTGCCATACCTATATCTTCGCTCGCATGCGCAACAAGTCTTCTAGCAAGTATTCTAGGATCATAACCAGAAAGCAATAACTTCTCAGCATAGAAAAGCGCTGCATCAGTGTCGCTACCGCGCAAGGATTTGCAAAAAGCACTAAGCATATCATAACTTTCGTTTTCACTAAGCGAAATAATCCCTTTTTGAACACAATTTCTAGCCACTTCCATATCTACTACGATTATTCCATCTGCGTTTGCTGGCGTGCTATTCACCGCCAATTCTAGCGTATTGTATGCACCTCGCAAATCTCCCACACTCTCTGCAGCAATATATTCTAGAGCCTCGTCAGAGATATCTATTTCATAATTGCCAAAACCTTTTTCTTTATCATTTAATGCCTTAACTAAGCCGTCTTTTACATTTCTTGGCGATAGAGATTTAAATTCAAACACTCTACACCTAGACACAATAGCACTTGTCATGCTAATAAACGGATTTTCTGTAGTAGAGCCAATTAATGTAATATAACCCATCTCTATTGCTTCTAACACCGAGTCGGATTGAGCCTTGCTCCATCTATGACATTCATCAAGTAGTAAATAAGTTTTTCTATTATAAAGTTGCTGGTTTTGTTTAGCCTCATCAATTATTTTTTTAGCATCAGCCACTCCACTAGACACAGCATTTAAGCGTCGAAAAATACCACTTGTTGTATTGGCAATGATCTTGGAAAGTGTTGTTTTTCCCGTTCCTGGTGGACCATAAAATATAACACTACCTAACATTCCCGACCTTATCGCCCTAACCAAAAAACTATCTTTATATATCAAGTGCTCCTGACCTATAAACTCCTCAAGTGTCTGTGGACGCATTCTATCAGCTAAAGGCGCAAACACCTTATTTTCTGTATTAAATAAATCTTCCATATTATTCGTCTTTTTCCCAATTAGCAATTAATTTTTTTATTTTTCCCATTTGTTCATCACACGCCCTATATCCAACTTCTATAAATTCTTTTACAAATCCTTTCTTAAAATCAGCCTGATTAAACATTTTTAAATTTGGAGCAATTAAAACATCAGTAACTAAATTTTTATGTCTGTATAATTCATTTTGCAATAATTGAAGGCTATTAAACAACACCATTAGAGGATTAGTTAAATGAGAGTCCGAATAACTATTTTTTAACACATCTACACCTATAATTATATCAGCGCCCATTTTTTTAGCAACATCATCTGGATAATTATTAATAATGCCGCCATCTACTAATTTCATATCCCCTAGCCTAACTGGAACAAATATACCAGGTATATTCATGCTTGGCCTTATCATATCCACAAGACTACCCTTTCGTAAAACAACTTGCTTACCAGTAACCAAATCACACGCTACAGTTGCAAACTTGCACTTCAAATCTTTATCTGTAGTTTCTTTGTAAATAGTTTTCAAGAACTTAGTCATTCTTTTGCCAGTAAACAATCCAGTTGTGGGAAAATTAAAATCAAAAAATTTTGTCATTCCCATCTTTTCAGACTTAGCTATCATATCATCTACTGACACTCCCATAGCATATCCACCACCTACCACAGCACCCATACTTGTGCCTACTACAATTCTAGGCTCAATACCATCTTCCAGCAATCTCTTAATCACTCCAATATGTGCATAACCTAAAGCCGCTCCGCCACTTAAAACTAATCCTATTTTTGGTTTTTTCATAAAAAATATCTCCAATCAATATATATATTATATGTTAAAAGGTAAAATTTTCAAAAAATATTCCAGCATATTACAAGTTTTTTTGCTTATAATTGCACTTCTTTTGCTTATTCTCAACCCCAAAATAAACATGCAAAGTTTTTTAGACGGCATTATACTTTGGGCTAAGTTTGTTATGCCAGCACTTTTCCCTATACTATTTTTGACCAGTATTCTCAATTTTAGTGGTTTAACTATAAAAATAGGTAAAATTTTTTCACCTATAACGACAAAATTATTTAATTGTAGCGGCGTTGCAGGATATATATATCTTATGAGCATTCTATCTGGGTACCCTGTTGGAGCAAAAATCACAAGCGAATTATACGAAAAGAATATTATCAGTTTCGCAGAAGCATCAAGAATTACCTCTTTCACTTCTACAAGTGGTCCTCTATTTATCATTGGCACAGTTGGCGTGGGAATGTTTGGAAGTTTTAAAGCAGGAGCAATAATATTAATTAGCCATATTCTAGGAGCGGCCATAAACGGAATACTTTTTAGAAACCTATATACTAAAAATTGTTATAACCAAGCAAAAAGTTTAAATTCAACTAAACAAGACAACATATTAGAAAACAGCATGCTATCAACAATAAAAGCAGTGCTTATAATAGGCGGCTATATTGCACTAGCATATATGATAATATCACTATTTGAGCACAACAACTTCTTTTACTTAATCGATAGTTACCTTTGTGATATATTCCAATTTGAGAGTGGTACAATCAGTTCGATATTACAAGGTTTTATTGAAATAACAAAAGGCTGTCATTCGCTTGGTTTATCCCACTTGTCAATACAATTAAAAACAATTATCGCATGCGGTATCATAACCCTTGGCGGCGCATCTATATTTTTACAAGCATATACTTATTTAGCAAAATTTAGAATAAAACTAAAAATATATTTTCTACAAAAAATACTACATACCGCAATCTCTATTACAATATGTAGTATACTAGTCTTTATTTTTTAAAACTATCGTAAATGGCAATCATACATTTTTTTACTTCGTCATATTCTTTTTTTACAGTTTTTTGCTTTCCAAGAATATACTCCAAAGATATTATCAAAGCATTCAAAACTTTTATATTCTCCAATTTGACCGCTTCTAACAATCCAAGAATGACTATATATTCTTCATCCTTGACATCTTTCTTTATCTTTCTATCATTAGCCACTGCCGCATGCAACTCATTAAGCGCAAACAACAAGTTAGCATATAGTATCTTATCCTCTGATTTATTATTCTCTAACTCTTTATCTATTAATTCCATTTCCATCTGCTCCTCTTCGTCATCTTCATCAGCTTCTTCCACTCCAAGCTCTGCCATAAGCAAAGTCCTAAATGGAACAAGTATTGCCCTAGCAAAATCTAAGTAACTATAATTATATCCGTTTGGATTGAAGAAATTGCGGTCTATAAAATTTCTTAAATTGATTTTGCCATTATTAATTTCTAATATTAAACAAAACACAAATGCAAGGATATGCTCTTCTTGTGGTACTCTAAAAAAACCTTGCAATTTTTTATATTCTTCACCCAACCTAAAATCTTGCCAAAAGTCATAATCCATTAGGCATTTTGCAAATAATGAATACAAATTCTCACTTGACGCTATGATTTGCATTAAAGCTTCGGCTTTGATATCAAAAAGTATAAACTTGCCAGAAACAAGCTCATCTACAACTGCAAAACACTCTAAAATCTTTTGTCTTTCTGCATTATTGTACTTTTGCAAAACCAATCCTCCACTACTATGCAAATTATAAAAATCCATTTATATATAGCCATATTATCATAACAAGATACACAGCTATATTATATAGTTTCGACAAATTTTCGAATTTTGTTAGGTATTATTCAACTAAAATCTCTTTATTCAATACCTTTTTATATTATATCAAATATTTAAATAATTACAAATAAAAAACTATATATACCGATTTTTTAAATTTTGCATAATACCTTAACTTTTTACAGCTATCCAAGTAAATATTATATTTAGATATCCATCTAACTCAATTTATAAAAAACTATATAAAGAATATGCGTAAAGTAGGTTAAAATATATTGAAATTTTCTACATATTATGATATATTATTATTAGTTTTTTAGGAGAAATAAAATGGTTATTGAAAGCGACAACATGGACGAAAAATTAATATTACTTTTTATAATGGACAAGATGGAAATACCACTAACCCAAAACAATATATTGGATATAATCACAAGAAAATCTTGGCTTAATTATATGGAATGCATTGATGTACTTAATCAACTACTTGATACAAATTTTGTTTATAGATTAGAAAAACAAAACGAAGAAGAAGAGGTAAAATACGCAATCACCTATTCTGGTAGAGAGTGCTTGAGTCATTTCTATACTAGAATAAAATTAAGTTTAAGAGAAGATATAACAAATTTTGCAAAAGAAAATGGAATTAAGTTTAAACGTAGTCAAGAATATTTGAGCGAATACACAAAAAACGAAGATGGCTCATACAAAGTATCTTTAAAAATTAAAGAACCTTTGATAAATCTTCCACTACTTGAGATTACTATCAAAGCACCTAACAAAAGTACTGCTATTTCCGCTTGCACCAAATGGAGCGAAAAAGCACCTAACGTATTTGAATTTTTGTACGACAATATTATAGATAATTAAGGAGATCAATCTATGGCTACATATAGAACACATGGTACTTGCTCAAGAGCTATTAACTTTGATGTAGTTGATGGCAAAGTAACTAATGTAGAATTCATTGGTGGTTGCGCAGGTAACACAAACGGAGTTGCTAAACTAGTAGAAGGCATGGAAATAGATGAAGTAATAAATAGATTAAAAGGCATTCCTTGCAGAGGCAACACTTCATGTCCAGATCAACTAGCAAGAGCATTAGAAGAATATAAAAATAATAATTAATAAAAAAAGTTTCAACAAACATTATCGTTGAAACTTTTTTTGTTTAATTAATTCGCATTAGACAACTTTAATTCAAACTCACCATCAAAATTAGCAAATTCTTCTACATCAGAAATATATAAGCAAACTTGAATTTTTAATTTTTTGTAAACATTATCTAATCTTACAGAACCAGTATTTAACTCTTCACCATTATCCACTATAGTAGATATAGCATTAAATGCAGTTTCTCCATCTACAGAATTCTCTAATACATATTTAGTACCAGTAACTTGTATCATTACATTTGTATCATCAGCATCAATGTCTTTGTAACTAAATTCTACATTGATAGCATCAGCATTACTTGGTAAAGTAACATAATAATATAAAAATACTTTACTAATATCCCCGACCTGTAGAGATCTGACATCTTCAAATATTGGCTCAACACCATATATTACTTGATTCACATAATGATAAGGACTAATTACATAATTAACATAACCTACGTCTAAAAATTCTTGGTTATTAGTACCATCTTCATTTAGCGTATAGTTTCTTCTATCCATTTGCACACTCGCCTCTACATCTTCTGACTCACAAGTAATGATAAAATTGTTAACTGGATTCTCGGTTGGCATAGTAAGAACAAGGTAAATACTAATACCTATCATTGCTAGGATTACTGTAATAGCAATTGATGAAATAATAATCTTTAATTTTGTACTCATAAATTTTTCCTCTCTACGTATATTCTACTAGAAAATTAAAAGAATTACAAGATTTTTTTATAAAAATCTGTAAGTGTAACCTTTTTTTGCTTTCTTTACTTCTTCAATGGTGCCAGCAACAACAATTTCTCCACCTTTAACACCACCCTCAGGACCTAAATCAATAATATAATCAGAACTCTTGATCACATCTATATTGTGTTCAATTACAACTATAGTATTACCGCCCTCAGCAAGACGACGCAAAATTTTAATAAGTTTATCCACATCATAGAAATGTAGTCCAGTAGTCGGCTCATCTAAAATATATAAACTTTTGCCAGTACCTTTCTTACTCAATTCTGTTGCAAGTTTTACCCTTTGTGCTTCCCCGCCACTAAGTTCTGTTGCAGGTTGTCCTAATTTGATATACCCAAGCCCTACATCAACAAGAGTTTGCAATTTGTTTTTAATTTTTGGAATAGATTCAAAGAATCTACAAGCCTCGTCTATACTCATATCTAGGACATTAAAGATGCTTTTCCCCTTGTATCTTACCTCTAAAGTTTCTCTATTGTATCTTTTGCCATGACAAACTTCGCATGGAACATACACATCAGACATAAAATACATTTCTATTTTCTTTATTCCCGCTCCGCCGCAAGCTTCACATCTACCACCTGCAACATTAAAGGAAAATCTACCCGCTGTATATCCTCTCTCTTTAGCATCTGCCGTCTTAGAAAATAAGTCACGAATGTCAGTAAATACATTAGTATATGTCGCAGGGTTACTTCTTGGAGTTCTACCAATAGGTGCTTGGTCTATATTAATTATTTTATCAAATTTATCAAGACCTTCAATTTTCTTATATTTGCCTTCCTGAAGATTACTTTTGTTAATAAAATTGTTAAAAGCAGGATACAAAATTTCATTAATTAAACTACTTTTACCACTTCCACTAACTCCAGTAACTGAAGTAATAACACCAATTGGAATTTCTACATCAATATTCTTTAAATTGTTTTGTTTTGCTCCAATAATTTTAATAAAGCCGTTTGTTGCCTTATTTTTCTTAATATCGGTATCGATTTTCCATTCGCCACTCAAATATTTACCAGTAATACTATCAGGGCTATCAATTAAGTCTTGGACACTACCCTCTGCTACAATTTTACCACCATTAATCCCTGCATATGGACCTACATCAACTAGATAATCTGCTTTTCTCATAGTATCTTCATCGTGTTCTACAACGATGACCGTATTTCCAATATCTCTTAAATGTTCCAGTGTTGCAAGAAGTTTCTCATTATCTCTTTGGTGTAGTCCTATACTTGGCTCATCTAGTATATATATAACACCAGTTAACCCACTACCTATTTGTGTAGCGAGTCTAATTCTCTGAGACTCACCACCAGATAATGTATTGGAATATCTAGAAAGTTCCAAATAATCAAGTCCTACATTAACTAAAAAATTAAGTCTTGCTTTTATTTCTTTTAAGATAGGCTCAGCAATAGCGGATTGCGTCTTGTTAAGCACTAATTTGTCCATAAAAGACAGTGCATCTGTTATTGACATATCGCAAACTTGAGCAATATTTTTGCCATTGACTAATATATTTAAAACCTCTTTCTTTAGACGTTTTCCACCACAACACTCGCAAGGCTTGTTTATCATCAGCTTACCAATCTCTGTCTTCATCATCTCAGATGTAGTCTCACGATATCTCTTCTCTATATTTGGAATTAAGCCCTCAAAAGCACACTCTCCATGCCTTTTTAACCAAGGCATATAACTAGGAATTTTTTCTCCTTTTGTGCCGTACAAAAGCATTTGTTTTGCCTCTTTAGGCAAATCTTTGAAAGGAGTATTTAGATCCACATTAAATTTTGCTAAAACTGCCTTGAAAAAAGTATTAATATAACTAGGTTCAAACAACCATGTTAACCCCAAAGCACCCTCTTGAAGTGTAAGCTTAGGTGCTTTTACAATCTTATCTTCGTCAAGTATTTCTTTGTATCCGATACCAGAACACTCTGGACATGCACCAAACGGATTGTTAAAACTAAACATTCTAGGACTAATTTCGCTTAAGCTATAACCACAAGATGGACAAGATAATTTTGTATTATACACTTGATTTATTCCCTCTCCAGTTATCTCTACTATCCCATCAGTTAACTTCAAAGCGATTTCTACAGAGTCTGTTAATCTTTTGTCAATATCTTCTTTTATTATTATTCTATCAACAATTATTGAAATATCGTGTTTTAAGTTTTTTTCTAATAATATCTCATCATCTAGGCTAAGAACTTCGCCATCGACACGCACTCTTTGGTAGCCATCTTTTTTATAAACTTCTAGTTCATTAGCAAATGTGCCTTTTTTCCCTTTATATACGGGCGCCTCTATCATTATTTTGCTGCCAATTGGCAATTCCTTAATACTATCTACAATTACATCAATGCTCGTAGATGTGATTTTTTTCTTACAATTAGGACAATAGGGAACACCAGTATGAGCAAAGAGAAGTCTTAAGTAATCATATATTTCCGTAACTGTTCCTACTGTACTACGAGGGTTGTGCGAAGTAGATTTTTGATCAATTGCAATACTTGGAGAAAGTCCGTCAATACTCTCTACATCTGGCTTATCCATTTGACCTAAGAACATTCTTGCATAACTGCTTAGGCTTTCTATATATCTACGTTGCCCTTCCGCATAGATTGTATCAAAAGCAAGAGTGCTTTTACCACTACCACTAACACCAGTAAAAACAACTAACTTATTTCTAGGAATAGTTAGATTTACATTCTTTAAATTGTTTTCTTTTGCTCCTCTAATTACTATATTTTCTAGCATATTATCCTCTTATTTTTTTGTATAATTCTCTAGTTCTTTTATTCTATCTCTAAGTTTGATTGCTACCTCGAATTCAAACGCATCGGCTGCTATCTTCATTTGTTTTCGTAAATTCTCTATTTCATGCAACGCTTCCGATTTTGACATCTTGATCCTTGTCTTTTTATTATCTGCTTTCTTGGTTATCTCAAGTGTGTTCTTGATTGGTTTTATAATTGTTTTAGGTATAATTCCATGCTTTGCATTATATTCCATTTGGATAGTTCTACGCCTATTGGTTTCTTTAACTGCTTTATCAATTGACTTGGTCATCACATCAGCATAAAGTATTACCTTTGACTCACTATTTCTACTAGCACGTCCAATTGTTTGAATTAATGCCCAATCACTCCTTAAGAAACCTTCTTTGTCAGCATCTAGAATTGCAACCAGTTTTACCTCTGGTATATCTATACCTTCTCTAAGCAGATTTATTCCAATCAAGACATCAAACTCTTTTGCACGTAGAGCATTGATTATATCCATTCTCTCTAGTGTGTCAATATCTGAATGTAGGTATCTTACTTTAATACCTTTGTCAGTTAGATATGATGTTAGATTTTCCGCCATCTTCTTAGTCAAAGTTGTGACTAATACCCTACCATCATTGTCTATAGTTGAATTAATTTCACCAATCAAATCATCTATTTGGTTCTCAATTGGCCTTATAAATATCTCTGGATCAAGAAGTCCTGTTGGACGAATAATCTGTTCTGCTACATTATCAGAATTATCTAATTCATACTCTCCTGGTGTTGCTGATACAAACACAGCTTGACCTATTCTATTTTCAAACTCTTTGAAATTTAGCGGTCTATTGTCATAAGCCGATGGCAATCTAAAGCCGTAATCTACAAGGTTTGTTTTTCTAGCATAGTCACCTGAGAACATTCCTCTAACTTGAGGCAAAGTAATATGACTCTCATCGACAAATAATACAAAGTCATCTGGGAAGTAATCAAGCAAAGTATATGGCGCCTCTCCCGGATTTCTGCCATCAAAGTATCTAGAATAGTTCTCTATACCGCTACAATATCCTACTTCCTTTATCATCTCAAGGTCGTACATCACTCTTTCTTTAATTCTCTGAGCCTCAATTAGTTTCCCTTGCTCTTCAAACTCACTAACTCTCACTAAGCAATCGTGCTTGATTTCTTCTAGTATTGCGTCTAAATTTGCCTCATTGCCTATTGCGTAGTGAGTGGCTGGAAGTAGATATAAGTGCTTTAGAGTATTTTTCTTTTTTCCGGTCACAACATCAAATTCACTTATCTCTTCTATCTCATCACCCCAAAATGATACTCTTATAGCAGTTTCTGATTGATTAGGTGGAATAATGTCTAATGTATCACCTTTTGATCTAAATGTAGCACGTTTGAAATCTATATCATTTCTTTGGTATTGTAGTTTCACTAAGCGAGAGATAATCTCGTTTTTATCAACAATTTGCCCTTCTCTAATAGATAGACACATAGAAGAATATGTCTCTGGATTACCCAATCCATATATACAACTGACACTTGCGACCACTATTACATCACGCCTTTCAAAAAGCGAACAAGTAGCAGAGTGTCTTAGTTTATCTATCTCTTCATTAACAGACATATCTTTGGCAATATACGTATCACTAGATACTACATACGCCTCTGGCTGATAATAATCATAATAGCTTACAAAGTATTCCACCCTGTTATTAGGAAAAAACTCTCTAAATTCATTACAAAGTTGCCCTGCAAGTGTTTTGTTATGTGCCAAAACCAAAACCGGACGATCAATGTTTTTAATAATGTTTGCCATAGTAAATGTCTTTCCGCTACCAGTAACACCCAAAAGAGTCTGGTATCTAAGACCGTCTTTGATACCATTTGTAATACTCTCTATTGCTTGTGGTTGATCGCCAGTAGGCTGAAACTTGGAAACTAAATCAAACATTCTCTCTCCAATATATATTTTACTAAAATATATAACTTAATCACTACTCAAAAGAATTATATCACTTAAGAGTATCAAAATCAATAGTAAATCTTACTAAACTTGAAATAAAAAACACCCCTTGACAACGAGGGATTCTGTGATATACTACTATTGCAAAATTAAAAATGGTAAAATAAATAGGAGATAATTATGAACCTAAACATTAAAAATAAACGTGATGCAATAGAACAAATAAAAAAAGAAGAACAAAAAAGAAATATGGCTCTTAAAATATCTGCAATATGTGTTGGAATGAGTATTGTATGTTTTGCAAACGCATTAGAGTATACATATAATTTTAGTGGAAAAATGGACAATGAAACAACTGCAATTGTAGAAAAATATGAAAATAGTACTGAATACGTCGATTTTAAAGATGAAAAAATAGATGCATTAAATAAAGCAATGTCAGAAAATTCTATTACTACTAAAGGATACAATGCAGAAAAAGAATATATAGAAAGCAGAAGTCAAGTCTTAGCCCACATGGAAAAGAACTCCCCTGATACATACACAGAATATAGCAGATTACAAGAAATCTCAGAAGATAGAGCAATAAAAGGTTTGATAGATTTGGGATCGGCTTTCATGTGTGGACTAGGAGGAGCAATAGCGTCATCTGTAGTAGATAAGAAAAAGAAGAACATAACCAAGAAAAAGAGACAATTTAAAGAAGAATACGGCACAACTTTTGAAGAAGCCGAGATGGAATAAGGAGCAAATAAATGGATATTCAAAAACAAAAAGCAATAGAACAAATCAAAAAAGATAAATTAAAAGTAAAATTTATGATGTTTATGGCAGGTCTTTGTCTTGGGGCTAGCATTGCAAACTTTGCAGCAGTTGGTCACTATGGAATAGTAGACGAAAAAAAGTTCGAAGACGAAAAGAGTGCAATTATAGAAAAATTTGAACAAAATACAGAATATGTGGCATTTAAGGAAGAAAAAATCGCCAACTTAGATACTGCAATCAAGCAAGGCTTAATAACAGAAAAAGGATATAGTGCTGAAATAGACCAACTAAATAGTGATGAATACATTATGTCAAAAATGGAAGATTTCTCTCCAGAAACATATGCTGAATATAACCAAATAAAACAAGAAAATGATAAAGAATCAGCAAAAGCAGTAGGTAACTTGGTCGCGTCATTACTATCTGGCACTACAGGACTAGGAGTACTCGCATTTGGAAATAATTATTATTTAGACTATAAAAAGAGAAAAGATAACTTTGTAGAATTCTACCATGAACACTACGATTCGGAGATGAATAAATAACAAAAAAAAGATGTTAGGTTACAAAAACTTAACATCTTATTTTTTTATACAAATCTAAAGTCTACCTGACCTTCTGGCACATTTACATTTACAACCTGCACTTTTACTTTCTTGCCGATAAACATATTGTCTCCAGTAGATTTTAGCATGATATTCTCTTCGTCAAATTGATATGTTCCTTGCATATCTGTTAGTGATACAAGCCCCTCAACAGTATTATCAAGAGCAACATAACAGCCAAACTTAGTAACAGAACTAACTATTCCTTCATACACTTCGCCAATCTTATCTGACATATATTGTGCTTTAAAGATATCATCAACATCTCTTTCTGCTTTTTCTGCGACTACCTCTCTAGCAGAAGAATTCATAGAACTAGATGTAACAAATCTTCTTGTCTCAGCAAGTGTTGCACCTTGCATTTCCCCTCTCAACTCTGCCTTAATAATCCTATGAATTGTTAGATCGGGATAACGTCTTATTGGAGAAGTAAAGTGAGAATAATAAGTAAGCGCCAAGCCATAGTGTCCTAGACATTCTGGGCTATATTTAGCCTTTTGCATAGATCTAAGAGCAATTTTGTTAACTGCGTATTCACAATCTTTATCTTTTACTTGATCAAGTATTTTTTGCAATTCTTTTGGTGGGACTTTGTCTGGATTAACATTAGTCTGTACTCCAAATTTTCTAGCAAGTGACAAGAAACTATTCATCTTCTCACCGTCTGGCACTTCGTGAATACGATATACAAATGGCATTTTCTTTAACACATATCTCTTTGCTACCACCTCATTTGCTGCCACCATAAATGACTCAATTAGTTTGTGACTAGCATCTTGCATACGTTTCTCAATATGAGACACTCCACCCAAATCATTTAAGTATATTTGAACTTCTGGGATATTAAAATTAATACTACCCGCTTTTTGTCTTAAAGATTGAAGTTGTTTTGCAAGTAAATCCATTTGAAGGAGCGTATCTACAAACTTAGCATTCTCTTTTTTAGCAAGTTCATTACCCTCTAATATTGCTTGAACAGTTGTGTAGGTAAATCTTTTCTTAGAATTGATAATACTTTCGTGAATAGAATAATCTAGCACATTGCCTTTTTCATCATATTCGATAAATACAGATAGCGCAAGTCTATTAACATTCTCATTAAGAGAACATATACCATTAGATAATTCTCTAGGTAGCATTGGAAGAACAAGATTAGGGAAATACACAGAAGTACCCCTCTTGAAAGCCTCTTTATCAATTGCGGAATTTAGCCTTACATATTCGCCAACGTCGGCAATATGCACTCCTAGCACACGATTACCTTGTTTATTAATCTCTAGAGATATTGCATCATCTAAGTCACGGCTATCTTCCCCATCAATTGTAAAGCAAACTTTTTTAGTTAAATCAAGCCTATCTTTATACTTGTGCATATCTACTTCTTGAGATACACTTGCAGCGTATTCTTTAACCGCATTAGGAAATTCTTCATACAGGTCATAGTTTCTCATAACACCAAGAACTAACGTTTCTATCTTGTCTGGAGCACCTAGAACTTCTATAACTTCACCATCTGGACATTGTTTGTGATTAGGATAATATTTAGTAATCTTTACAACGACTTTATCGCCTTGATTTGCTTTTAAACACTTGTTTAAAGGGATATATATATCATTGCCGAATTTTACATCATCAGGACTAACATAAGCGCACTTCTTTGTTAGATTAATCTTTCCGACAATCTTTTCTTGACCACGTTCTAAGATATGGATTACTTTACCCTCCATTCTCTTTCCTGCTTGGTTACGCGCCTCAATGATAACAATATCGTTATTTTTTGCACCTTTTAAATCCCTTTCAGCAATAAATATATCTTCCATATTAGTGTCTAGAGGTATTAAGAAAGCATAACCACTCTTTGTCATATCAATCTTGCCTTGTACACGGATAACTTTGCTCTTAGCTTTCTTATCTTTTCTAGCAAGCATATCATATGCTTCTTGAACCAAATCTGGTTTAACCTCTTCTCTTTGTCTTCTGCCCTTTTTGGCAACTTTGCCTCCAGCAACTTCGCCAGCAACTAATACATTATCTCTTATACTATATACACCATTAGTTATTAAATCATCTAGGGCACTTTTTACATCTTGATACGGCTTGTTATTAAGCACACAAAGTTGTGCTATAACAAAGTCGTATTCAAGACCTAATAATTTATTTACATCTATTTGGCTTCTAATATTCATATTCCATTTTCCTTATGTGTAGAATTAGTCAGTTAAGATTGCTTTAATTCTTCTTACACCTGAACTACTACTTTCTTCCTTAGTTATCTTGAAATATCCTAAATCTTTAGTATTTTGAGCATGAGGGCCACCACAAATTTCTTTTGATACATCACCTATTGTATAAACTGTAACCTTATCTCCATATTTATTCTCAAATATACCCATTGCTCCACGTTTTCTAGCCTCATCTAATGTCATTTCTTCACAGATTACTGGAATTTGTCTTTGGATATTTGTATTAACTTCGTTTTCGATTAATAAAATTTCTTCTGGAGTCAACTTTCTATCAAAGCTAAAATCAAATCTCATTCTCTCTAGTGTAATGTTACTACCTCTTTGTAGCACACCTTCACCAAAATGTTTTCTAAGTGCTGCAAGAAGTAAGTGAGTAGCTGTATGATACTTAGCATAACCATAATCAGTACCTGCAAGACCGCCTTTGAATACACCAGCACTACTTGTTCTGCTCTTTTCTTGGTGATTCTTATAACACTCGTTATATTCTTCAACATTTACTTCCAAGCCTTTCTCTTTAGCCAACTCGCAAGTTAACTCTAGTGGGAAACCGAAAGTGTCATATAATCTAAAGGCAACTGCTCCGTTAATCTTAACGTCAGTCATATCAGATACAACTTTATCGAATTCCTTTAAGCCTTGAGTGATAGTATTATTGAATTTCTTAACTTCTTTTCTAAATTCCTCTCTTACAAAATCAGCATTATTTTGTAGACATGTATAGTCAGCTTTAAAGAAATCTAAATAGAAATTAACTACTTCTTCCAAATCAAATGGATTGATATTTAGACGTCTAGCGAAATTGATACTACGTCTGATTAATCTTCTAAGTACATATCCTCTACCCACATTTGAAGGAGTTGTAGCAATCTCATCACCCATAACCATTGTAGATGTTCTTAAATGGTCGGCGATAATTCTCATTGCTTTAGTATCTTCCTCCACTACATTATATGATTTTCCAGATAATTTCTCTAATATTTCAATTGCTGGTCTTAGGCTGTCCACCTCGTACACGCTCTTATAACCATTAAGTACACATACTGTTCTCTCTAGTCCCATACCAGTATCAACATTTTTGTCTTTTAAAGGAACGATTGGCTTGCCTTCTTCTTTTCTAACAAAGCCCATAAACACGTCATTCCAAATCTCTAAAAACCTTCCACAATCGCATGCTGGAGAACAATTTTTGCCACAAGGCTTCTTATCAGTAATATAGAACATTTCACTATCAGGACCACATGGGCCAACTTCACCAAGTTCCCACCAGTTATTCTCTTTGCCATTTTCTTTCTTGCCTAAATAGTAAATATTCTCTTCCTTTATCCCTAATTCTTTCCATCTAGCATATGTCTCTTCATCTTTAGGACTATTTTCATTTCCAGCAAAAACAGATACTGCAAGTCTATCTACAGGAAGATTTAGATAATCTTTGCTAGTCAAGAACTCATAAGAATATCCTATGATTTCGTTTTTGAAATAATCTCCTAGACTCCAACTACCTAACATTTCAAAAAATGTTAAGTGACTATCATCACCTACAGAATCAATATCATTAGTTCTTACGCATTTTTGATAATCACAAAGACGTCTACCTTGTGGGTGTTCTTTACCTAGAAGATAAGGAACAAGTGGGTGCATTCCAGCTGTTGTAAAAAGAACAGATCCGTCATTGTCTGGCACAAGTGAAGCAGAGTCTATTTGTACGTGATTCTTTTCTTTAAAAAACTTAATAAATTTCTCTTTTAATAATTTTGTAGTTATATTTTCCATAAATTTCCTCATAATTGTTTGAATTTTATTTTTTACTTTATTTGTAACCTATTTGAACGCGCACGAATATGCATTAGAAGATTTCGGACAAATCCTCATCAGTTTCGTCAATTTCTTCCATTATAGGTTCTTCTATCTCTCTATTAAATGCTCTATCTGGAATGGTGCTTTCCAAGCTCTTCTCATCAGAAGCAGGTCCGACATCAATAAATGTAGTAATACCACCAATCCATTTGACGTTAATTGTACCAGTTGAACCATTTCTGTGCTTAGCGACGATCAACTCACACATTTCTTCTGGTGCCCGAACCATTTTCTTATTCTTATCGTCAATATACATGTATGGATTGTAGATAAACATAATAATATCTGCGTCTTGCTCGATAGAACCAGAATCTCTTAGGTCTGAAGGCATAGGTCTATGATTTGCTCTACTCTCGGTACCACGACTAAGCTGGGATAGTAGCAGGATAGGAACATCTAATTCTCTAGCCGCCATTTTTAATGTTCTAGTAATATCACCTATCTCTAAAGTTCTATTGTCTGTCTTTCCTCCACCTTGCATAAGTTGAAGATAGTCTATCATGACAAGGTCTAAGCCTTTTTCCCGCTTCAACCTCCTGCATTTACTTACAATATCTGCTGGAGTCTTGGAGAAACCTTCGTCCACATATATTTGTGCTTTAGCTAGTTTCTCTTTAGCAGCATACAATGCTTTCCAATCATCTTTAGAAAGTCGTCCTTCTTTCACTTTGGTTGAGTCTACAAACGCAATTGAACACATAGCTCTTTGAACAATTTGTTCTTTACTCATTTCCAGTGAAAATATAGCAACTTTCTTACCATCATTTAGAGCAGAATATGTAGCAATATTCATACCAAGAGAAGTTTTACCACCACCTGGACGTGCTGCTAGAAGTATAAGATCGGATTTTTGTAATCCATTAGTCATTTTGTCAAGTCCGTAAATACCTGTTCTAATACCTTTGACTGCACCTTTATTCTTTTCTAATTCTATAAACTTGTCTATTACGTTATTAAGTGATTCACTTACCGGTGTTAGTCCACCACGATCTTCTTTTTCTGCTATATTAAATATATTTTGCTCAGCAAATGATATAGCCTCGTCTTTTTCATGGCCCTCGTAAGCATAATTTACAATCTCATTTCCTGCAGCAATTATTTGCCTAAGTACACTATTTCTTTTTACAATATCTACATAATGCTTAAAGTTACTAGCACTTGGAACAATGTTTGCAAGCGTAGTTAGATAATCAATACCTCCTACACTATCTGTCATATTGTTTTTCTCTAGTTCCGCCATCAAAGTAACTAAGTCTATTGGAGAATTTGAATTATATACTGCCATCATATTATCAAATATAATCTTGTGAGTCTCCATATAGAAATCATTTGCTTTTAGTTCACCCATTATACTAATGGTTGCATCTTGGTCTATAAGTACACAACCTAATACACACTGCTCACTTTCTAAATTATGTGGCTGAATTCTAGCATCTGCTATCTTTCTTACTTTTGCCATACATTACTTCCTTCGTCTTTTCTTTTTCTTTACAGGAGCAGTTTTTACTTCAACAACTTGTTCTTTGTGTTGTTGTTTTGCTGCTCGCTTTTCCATTTCCTTCCTTTCTTGTTCTTTTTCCATTTTTCTAGCTTTGATTTTTCTTAAAATTATTTCTGATACACCAACGATTGTCAAAGTTATTATCATATCAATAGCAATAAGTGCGGCATCGTCCATTGGTGGTAAAGCAAAATTTACTAAAATCAGAACCACAAAAGCAAATCCAAGTATTATTCCATACTTTATAAATGCTTTCTTCATTACCCTTTTGTCAAAAAAATATCGATCCATTACTTTTCATCCCTATTCTTCTTTTTTATATTGATAATAAACATAATTGCAACTGCAACTAATACAACTATAACTGCTGCTATATACCACACATATTGTATTGGAGAATTTTTGGCAAGTATAAGTTCACTTTCCCCTTCATTAATTTCCCAGTAGTGCATAAGAAGTCCTAAATCTTCGTCGTAATACAATTTGTCAGAATCAGAAGTAAACTTGCTATCACTTGTTTCAAAAATTTGTGAGAATGTCATATTATCAAACATATCTTCTTCTGTATAATCGGTACCCAACACACTATTCACTCTATCTACATAGTAGTCGATATAAGTCTCGTCACCTAATCTAATTTCGTCTTTAAACTTTGTAATAAAGTCTTCACTCTTCCACTCAACCTCATTTAGGAATGGATTGACATTGACAATATCATATTCACCTTTTGCAATCTCACCTAAAAATGGCCCAAAGTCACTAAATTCAAACTTAGACACTTCACCAAAATCAATAAAACCATTTCTCTCTATTACGTCTGGAGTAGCATATCCATAAAAATATGCAAAATGCTGTATTGAATAAAATTGTAATGTAACATAAAAGAAATAGTAATTATCATCACTTTTTAGATCTGTAGTCTTAAACGATATACCGTTATTAAAGTAATCAAATAAATGCACTTCTGAATAATATTCACCTTCAAAATTATCCTTAGCCCATTGCACTTTTGCAAGCTCCAACTTGTTTACATCTGCCTTAACATAGTCATGTATTAGGAGTGCTTGAGTCTCTGTGTACTTAGTTTTATCATAAGTCACAGCGATCTCGTCTATCAGTGCAACACCCGTATCAGCAGGATTAGGAATATATATCCTTCTGTAACTAATAGCACCACAGCCTGTAAATGTAACGAGCGTGAATATTAAAATCACAAAGATAGAAATCTTTGATATCAATGCTTTATATTTCATACTATTATAGAATATCATAAATAAAATTATTTAACAATAATTTTGCTCGTAGAATTAAAACCTTTTGCATAATTTTTTTAAATTTTCAGCAACCTACTTATAAAAGTTTGCTAAAGCAAAATTATTTTAATATAATGTAATTATGGAAAATCAAATAGAAAATTATAACAAAGAACGTAATAAAAACACAAAATTAACAATAGAAGAAGAAACAGAGTATCAAATAACCAACGAAATGCTTAAAGATGCCACAGTAGTTAATAGTTTACTTGGCTCTAAGTTTGTCCTTGATAACATAAAAAAAGACAAAGAGCATATCACAAAGTATAGCACTTTTATACGAAGTAATTTTGGATCATATCTTGGAAAATCAAAAATCACTAAAATATACTACGACACAGAAGATATGTTTTTTCATAGCGTAGGTATTAATATCTGTGAAAGCTCTAAAAAAGGCGACAAATTCAAGAAAATAGTTGTAAGGTACGATAGCAAAGTTGAGAGAATTACTTACTTAAAATTTTTGCCAGACACATATGAGTTAAAAGTAAAAGCTAATACTCCTATTTACAAACATTTTAACTTTATTGAGAGTGCAATTTTACAACTTATAACAAATGGTCTTCAAACTAATGTTAAGAAGTTGCTTGAAGAGACTAGACCTCTTATCATAGTAACAAAGGATAGAGAATCATACAAATTTAACTTACCTAGCAAGCTTAATTTGTTTTTTAATTTTGATAAATGTGTATATACCACTCCTAGAAACAATGATAAATACAGAGAAGATATCTTAGAAACAATAGCAGAAAACAAACCAGAAGAGTTTGAAGAGGCATACAACCAATTTGTTAAAGATTTAATTCTAGATTTACCTACTTTGGTAAAAACGAAAGATAGTGATTTGTTTATAGGACTTGATTTCTTACTAGATATTAGAGAATAATACAAAAAAACTAAAAAAGACTTTACGATAATTCTCGTAAAGTCTTTTTGTTTTGGAACTTATTTAGATTGACTAGCAACTTCTTCAGCAAAGTTGTCTTTTCTCTTCTCTAAGCCTTCACCCATTTCAAATCTAACAAATCTTCTGATAGTGATTTTTTCACCGATTGTAAGAATTGCTTCGTTGATAAGTTGAGTGATAGTTTGGTCAGGGTTCTTAACATAGTCTTGTTCCATAAGAACTACGTCTTTGTAGAATTTCTTAATTCTACCTTCAACCATTTTTTCAATAATCTCAGGTTTCTTACCTTCATTTAATGCTTGAGCTCTTAAAATCTCTTTTTCATGTTCTAGTGCTTCAGCAGGAACTTCTGCAACTGTAACATATTGAGGATTTGCAGCAGCAATATGAAGAGAGATGTTTTTGCAAAGTTCTACGAATTGTTCACTTCTAGAAACGAAGTCTGTTTCGCAGTTGATCTCAACTAAAACACCAATCTTTCCACCCATATGGATATAAGATTGAACTAAACCTTCAGCAGCGATTCTGTCTGCTTTCTTAGCAGCAGCGGCGATACCTTTTTCTCTCAACCATTCGCTTGCTTTGTCTAAGTCACCATTACATTCAGTAAGTGCTTTTTTGCAGTCCATCATACCAGCATTTGTTCTTTTTCTTAGTTTTACAATATCTTCTGTTGTAAACATAATATTCACCTTTCCTATTTTCAAAAATTTAAAAAAATTATTCTGTAACTGTTTCAGTTTCAGTTGTTGCTACTTCTTCAGCAACTGCTTCAGTGCTTTCTTCTGCTACAGCTTCTTCTTCAACAACTGGGCTTACACCCTCTTTTGCCTCGATTACAGCATTAGCCATTGCACCAGCAATTAATGAGATTGCTCTAATTGCGTCATCATTACCTGGGATAACATAATCTACAGGCTCTGGATCGCAGTTAGTATCAATCAAAGCAACGATAGGAATATTCAAAGTCTTAGCTTCTTTAACAGCGATATGTTCTTTCTTTGTATCAACGATGAACATTACATCTGGTAATTTTTCCATCTCTCTGATACCACCTAAGTTTTTCTCTAACTTAGCCATTTCTGCTCTAAGTTTGATAACTTCTTTCTTAGGTAGAAGATTGAACTCGCCTACTTTTTCCATGTGGTCTAATTCGTTTAATCTTGCTATTCTTGACTTGATAGTCTTGAAGTTAGTAAGAGTACCACCTAACCAACGAGAGTTGATATAGTACATACCACATCTTTTAGCTTCGTCCTCAATAGCTTTTTGAGCTTGTTTCTTTGTTCCTACAAATAGGATAGTTTTTCCTTCACTTGCACATTGTCTGATATAATCATATGCCTTATCAATTAAAAGAGTAGTATCTTCTAAGTTGATGATATGGATATCATTTCTTGAAGTGAAGATGTATGGAGCCATTTTTGGATTCCATTTTCTAGTTTGATGTCCGAAATGAACACCTGCTTCTAGCAATTGCTTCATTGAAATTACTGACATTTTATTTTCCTCCTTGTTTTTATTCTTCCTCGGCGTTTTAAAACTTTTGTGACAACCAAATTGCTTTGGCAACAATCCAAAATACACTGTCCCGAGTGTCTTTCTTTGCAATTAAGCGCATATATTTTAACATATATAATTATTAATTGCAAGAGTTTAACAAATATTTATATAAATTTATATATTATCCTAAGTCATATAACATAGCATTAAACATAAAACTATATTTAATACCACAATTACAAAACTTTTAACAAACTAATTAAACAAAAAAAACCGCTACAATTAGCGGTTAATTTATAAATTGCATAATATGTATTATTCAGTAACAATAGAAACTTGTTTCTTGTTCTTTTCACATTGTTCGAATTTTACTACGCCATCTTTTAATGCAAATAGAGTATGATCTTTACCGATACCTACATTGTTACCTGCATTAACTTTAGTTCCTCTTTGTCTCACAATAATTGTGCCAGCTTTAACAGCTTGACCATCGGATCTTTTTACACCAAGTCTTTTACTTTCAGAATCACGACCGTTCTTTGATGTTCCTTGTCCTTTCTTGTGAGCAAACAGTTGTATATTAATAAACATAATCTCTTTCCTCCAATTTAATAAACTTTGAATAGCCTTGTAACAAATCTTTGATTGACAACTCTAATGTTTTAAGCAAAATTTGACTTTTGTTTAAATCGTTATCAGATAAGTTTTTTGGCAACTCTAATTTGAAATAGCCTTTTTTATCTACCCTTTCAATCTTTACATTTAAGCCCAAAACTTGTTTTAAGCCAAGTGCACATGATTGAACCATAGATGATAAGGCAGAACATACGATATCACTACCAGAGTCAGCATATCCTGTATGACCAGAACATTCTACCATGTATACGATATCTTTTTGTTTGTAAAACACTACATCAGTCATATTAGTTTACCGAAAGTATTTTTAAAGCAGTATAAGGTTGTCTGTGACCTTGTTTTCTACGATAGTTTTTCTTAGCTTTGTATTTGAAAACTACGATTTTGTCTGCTTTGCCTTGTTCAACAACTTCAGCAACAACTTTAGCACCTTCAACGATTGGATTACCATTAGTAACCTTACCGTCTGCTACTAACATTAAAACATCAAGATTTACTTTGTCGCCAACATTAGCGTCTAATTTCTCAACATTGATAATGTCGTTTTCTGCTACTTTGTATTGCTTTCCACCTGTTTGAATGATTGCGTACATCTGCATTTACCTCCTCTACCCAAACTCACTAAACAAAGGTGCCTTTTTAATTTTTTTAAAAAGAACTTAGTTACCCATTTTATGTGGCTCGGAAACAATTTTAACAGATATAAATAGTCTTGTCAAGGGTTATTTAGCAACTTTAGCACAAAAAGAAAAAGTATATAGCATAACTATACACCTTTTGTTCTTATTCCATTACTTGAGATCTTTCAAGAATAGGTCCTACTTTTTCTTTTACTTGAGAGACCATTAATTTAGCCTCGTCCATAGTTGCGGTATTCTTTTCTGTTAATGGCTTATAGAAAGCTTTACCTGCCGCTATAGCTGTTGCAAGCCTATCCTCTACTATTCTACCATCTTGCACAAAACCATTTCTTTCAAAGAAATTAGCAACTCTTTCATTGTACGCCTTTTCTAGTTTTGATTCATCTACTTTTACACCCATTGCTTCCATAATTGGAGAAATGAATAACAAATCTGCCTTTGCCTCTTTCCAACCAATCATCTCAACTGGTAAATGTTGATATTTTCTTGATTCTCTACCTTCTTGAGCAAATTTACCAGCTTTATCTACAACCCAACCGTCATGTGTTCCAGCGATTGTATCAAGAATTACTGATTCTAGATTTGTTATAGGTTTGATTGCCATACTATAATCCATTAACGCTTTTGCTTGTGACGCCGAAAGCGTTGGAGAATCATTATTACCGATTACCAAATTTGTCAAATCTGCCGCTTCAGAAATTTTTAAACCTACGGCTCTTGCAAAAGTTTTAACAGCATGAGTCATTGAAGATTTTGCATCCACCTTTTGATCCAATTCTTCAACTGTCATTTCTTTTGCTAATTTTACCGCATTTTCCGGAGTGCCTACTTCATCTCTATACCAATTATAAAGCGCCTCCGCTGCGACTTTTCTATATGGAGCTACTACTTCTCTAGCCATTTTTTCACCTCTTATTATTTTTTATCAATCTAAGTGTATCATATTACTTTACAATATCCAAATAAAACACAAAAAAAACTTGAAAATATCATATTTTGGGCGATACATTCCTCGTTAACACCTCTTACATTTTAAAATTTCCTTTAATAATTTCAGCTATTGTAAAAAACTATTAAAAATTTACTCATTAAAAAGTTTTCTTTTATAAATGTGACCAAACATCTAGCAAAATGAAATAATTATAGCTACTCATTAATCGATTAATACAAGAAAAAAGTGAATCAATCATAGACTCACTTTGTTTTTACAAATTTATTCAATTAAACACTTAAACTATCATCACAAGGGATAATTCCCAATTCATTTACTACACTTGCGATGTATTCCAATATCAAATCAGAATCTTTCTTGTCTATCAATCCGTCCAAATATACACCTGCTCTAATCTTTTCATCATCTGACTCCAACACATTCCAGCCAGCTACGTATTGAAGAATTAATGTAACATCTCTTATTGTTATTTCTCCATCTAAATCAGCATCGCCATAAACAATATCTGCTTCGTCTATTGACTAGATTTCCACACTTGTTTCTTCAGAATTTGTAGAAACTATAACATCTTCATTGGTACCGATATTCTGATCTGTCTGATTAGATTCTACTAATACTTGACTTTCTTCATTTACTGGATAATAGTTAACCACACCAGAAGTGTCCACCTCTACTTTAGAATAGTCATTATTATCAAGGTCAATATTATTTGTTGCAAAACAACCAGTTAGAGTCATTGGCACAGTAACCATTGCTAGCACACTTAACAAAAATTTCAATTTCCCTTTTCTCATTTTTCTCTCCTTTATTCTTTTTCCATTGCTCTATCATGAGCAAGTCTTGCCATTTTGAAATTAGTTTCAACGATTTCGCCTTCTGTAGCAGTCTCAAAATCTTCAAACTCTACATCAAATTGACCTATCATTCCGCCATCATAATCATATACAGAACAGAATGTTCTAGACAATTTTATACTTTCATCTTCACTATCGATATGTCTAACAACTCCAAAATAATCCTTGAAGCAACCGATTGATGCAGTTTCGTTACGGGATTTAGTGCAATCGTCATTATGAGTATAGATAGATCTAACATTTAACAAATTACTTCCATCTGGTCTCATAATTTCCGTATTTACAAATGACCTATTCCCTTCACCTTTATAAATAAATTCTCTAACTTTTAATTTAGGTATCCAACTATTTTTTGTACAATATTGAAAAGTCTTTTCTCCAACAATATCAAAAGTACTTTCAGATACGGTATCCAAATATTTTCTAGCATCTTTTCCTTTTTCAAATATTAACATACTAACTAAATTTTTATCCATTTCACCCTCTCCTATATATTAATCTACCATTTCTGACATTTCTCTTTCTTGTAAAATACTAACAACTCTTTCTTCTATTAGTCTAGAATTCATTATTAAACTCTTTCCATTAAGATCGTATTTGGGATCAAACCCAGTAATTTTTTGACCTTCCATATCATATGCTTCTAACCAACTAGAACTACTCTCTCTACCTAGTCTTTTGTCAGCACTATTGTATGTAACAGTAAAGAATCCATCAAAGCATTCAACAGAATATTCTCTTTCTTTCTTCAATAAACCTTTTAATTTAGAAACAACTATTTGTTCCAACTCTACAAGTTTTTTACCAGACTGAGCAATATCTTCTACCTTACTAGACGCCATTCCTTCTATATTATAAATAGCACCTTTTTTGTAAGATCCAGTCTTTTTCCCCTCATCGCAAGTATATTTCTCTTCAAGCAATACTAATTTTTTGTTTTGAATTGTTGAAGTAGTTGGAAACAATGCTACAGCGTTGTCATAGCTATAATTAAATTTTGTTCCAGAAAACTCGTCAACAAATGTTTTGTCTTTTTTTGCAGCGTCTTTAACAAACGCGAAATGTAATGTTCTCAAAATTTTATCCTCCTAATTATTTTTTTGACAATTGTTTGATTATACATATTATACCATGATATAGCGTGTTTGTAAATACCCAATTTTTTATCCATAAACTGGGTTAAAAAAAGAAGTATATACTTCTTTTTGTTACTAGTCTTATATAAATACTAATTATTCTTGAATCATATCATTATCAAGACCGGCAATAATTATTGTACCTTGACTGTCTGGCACATTTGAGCCTAAATCTTCTATTGAATCATCTAACTTTTCTTCTGCAATTTTACCTTTTTTGCTTTGTAAATACTCGTCAATCTTTGTATTTGCAGCAGAAGTTTCTCTATTTTTAATCAAAATCTCTCTTATTTTTTGTCTACCAGCTTCTCTGGAAGCCACAACATCTTTAGAGAATTTATCAACAAAGCCTTGGACCAAATCATTTGTACTTGCCTCTATCTGATTTTCTATTCCAGCAACTAATTTATCTGTACCTTGTAGCTTTATCTGATGAGCAACATATTGAATAGGATTAACTCTTACTATGTATGGTCTATCACCATTAACTGCATTAGTATTTTCTTCCACAGTCACCTTATACCAAAAACTATTTGGTGGAAGTTCATTATCCTTAATAGAGTTGTATTCCGCACCTGCTGTCGCAGCACCTTTGAATGGAGTATATGAGCCACCTGAGATCAAGTAAATAGGCTTCTTTATTATTTTAGAGTCTTCACTTTCTCCTACCACTGCGGTTTTAAAATAATTCATTGTCGTTCTTGCAAGATAAATATCAGCTCCGCCTCTTTTTGTTGCACGCTCCTCCATCTTTCTCCCAATGTATGCACCAGTTGTTGCAGTGTTATTCCAGTTAATAGTTCTAATACCTACATTTGCATGTCCTAACATATCATCATTTAGTTCTACATTGATAAGCGCTTCGTTACACACCTTTTGATTTAAGCCTAATGCTTCTTGTAAAATACTTAAAACATCAACTTGGTGATTCTTTAAAATCCTGTGTTCTTCAGTACCTCTAACCATGGCAACAATTTTGCCCTGATTAGCTAATTCTTTAAACAAAGAATAGAAGTATGCTATTTGGTCTTTATATGAAAGCATTTTGCCATGTTGGGTTTTTGGTATGTAACTAAAAAGTCCTCCATTCAACACAACTATAGCGTTCTCACTATCTTTCATCAATTCTACATTGTATTCCAATTCCTTTAAATAAGGATTTCTTTTCGATAATTGATAACCGACAAAATCTATACTTGTTCCAGCATATCCCATATCAACGTTACTTATCTCATTAAGGCCAATACTACCCCCTGCCATTCTGTAACCAAACACGTTTGGAGCAGTTTTAGTTACATCAACCTCTGTGTCATATAGTATACGTTGTCTGATATCATCGCCATGTCTTTTGATAATATCTATATCTATTCTGTCAGTATCTACACCTTTAGCAATCTTTGAAACAATATCCGCCATATTACTTATCTCCCATTTCTGTTTCTTTAATATATTCATCAAAACCTTTTGGTTCTTTACGTTTAGGTTCCGTTATAGACTTCTCCACCTTACCTCTAACATATTCTTCAAACTCAATAATTGCAGAAACAGCCTCATCTATTTTATCATTAACTTTCTTACTTTCTTCAGCATACCCTTTGGTTATTGCCCTCTTGGTTGCATTAAGTCTTTTTTGCTTAATATGAGTCTCCATTTTATTCGTTGGATTAAAGAAAGCACACGCAGGAACAATCTCAGGATACGCAATACCAGTAGATGATAATTTATTAGCAAATGGATTCATTTGCGAACTAACAAGCATCCAAACTGCAGATTGTTTAGCAGTATCAGGTAATGACATTCCAGCACCATATGTACCACCACCGCTAGATGGAAGTGTAAGACAAAGAACATCATGATACATTTGTTTTCCATTCTCATCAACCTTAACCAATCTTTCATATTTCATAGATTGTTGATGAGTATGTCCTATAACGCAAAGATTTGCATTATCTACATTTCTAAGCAATCTAAATGTTCCATCAATATTAGATATACCAGTTCCATGATGAGTGATTACCCCAAAATGAAACTTACCATCTGGTGAACTTGGTTGTCTTAAAATAATATCAGTGCTAGCATAATATGGAGCAAAAGAATCACCCACACCTGCAATATCTGCAGCAATCTTTGTTGTAGAGATACCAACAGCTTTCCTAATACGATCTTCGTGATTACCACTATGCACTACAACAATTTTGCCAGTATCATTTAAATTCTTTAATACTTTTGCTAAGTTTTTATCACCTTTAGCTATTTGTAAAATCTGCGAGTAAATATCCAATTGTTCTTGTGGTGATAATATATCTTCGTAAGCATCTGACTTACTACCTACAATTGCGGTATTTAAGGCATCACCCAACATAAACACAACAGCATTTTCTTGAGAATCTGCATAACGAAGAGTTTCTGTCAAACCTTTTATATCAAAATCGCAAGATCCTATATGCATATCGCTTAAGAAACATATTTGAAGGGTATCAAACTTGTCCGAATAATCTTTTGTTATGGTTTTGATAGTTGCATTAGTAGAATTGTATGCAGCATCACCTACTAATTTTTTATAATTATTATCTAAAATTTTGGTTGAGTCTTTTATCATTAGCAAACTCCCTCTTAAAAATTTTTTTTCGCCATCATTATATCATGGATTTTTTATTTGTCAATAGGTACTTTAATTTTACATTTACCCTCACTTATCCAATACACATACCCCAAATAACGCAGATTAACTAAAAAACACGATAAAATAAATTTTTTTAAATTTTTTTAAAAAACAGTTGACAAGCGGGTTTAATATAGATATAATACTCGATGTAAGCCTCAGTAGCTCAGTGGTGGAGCACTCGGCTGTTAACCGATAGGTCGTAGGTTCGAATCCTACCTGAGGCGCCAAAAAACAATCCGACATTTCGTCGGATTTTTTTGTCTTTTCAACTCTAACCTATGTTGTAGGATAATTGATTTAAGTGTTATCTGCAAATTAATGCTAACTTACAGTACTTTTTTCAAATTTGCTATTGACTGATATATATTTTTTGTGTTATTATATAATAAGTAAATTTTGGAGGTGTTACATGGATAGAAATGAACTAGAATATTGGAGAAATTTAGAAAGAGAAAATAATATAGTGCTAGCGCAAAGAAGAGAAGAAAACAAATTAAAACAAATGCAAGCAGAGCAAGACACAATCCCTACTTATGACGAATTCTTTCTTGCAAGCAAGCCTCCTGTGTACAACCAACTAGTTTCTTCTGCAAATTCACCTAAAGACCCTAATCAAAAATTAGCACAAGAAGCATTGGACAAATTTGAAGCAAAGACCAAGGCTGCATATTTTGAAAAATATCCGCAAGCAATCGCAGTTGGAGACAGAGCAAAAATAGCTGCAATGAATTGGGTTAGCGCTCTCACCCCTGCCATATTTGCTGCAGGTGTATATTGTGTTAGCAAATTTGCTGGCGTATTCGAAGCAGATATTCAATCAATCCAAGCAGCAGCGGCATCTTTTGCAACAATAGGCGGAGCTTCAGCACTTATCAACTTTGCAACTAGAGACAAAATTATTAGCGATATCCAAAACAAAACTATCGCTGCACAACGCGAAGAGAAAGCAAAGATAGAAGAATCTAGATTAAAAGCTAGGGATAAATATAGCCCAACCCCTGGTTACGAAGATCCAATGTACTAACAAAATTTAAAACCTACAACGAGGATTTGCATTCAAAAATAATATAAACATGTAACTTACAACTAAGTTAATATTTGCTAACGAAATACAATTTTTGACGGAATATTTAATTTTATATAATTAAAACACAAAGGTTTTTTATGCCTTTGTGTTTTCTTTTTTAGTACTTTGCAAACTGATCAAAAACGGCTTTATTAATATAATAATATTATTTATATACAATTAATAAAAATTATAGTATAGAAATTTTTAGTTACCTATTGACAAATGAAAAATCTGTGATACAATTTTATTGATATAAACAAATGAGGAGTAAAACAATGAATAAAGCTGATGCCTTCCAAAAGCTTATCGCAGAAGAATATTCTCGCATTAACACTAAAGAAAAAGAAAAAAAAGAATGTAAAAAAGATTTAATAAAAGATTCCATATTTGCAGGTTTAGCTCTAGCTGGAATTACGGCATCATTAGTGTTTGGACTTAATTCATTATCAAACGCCGCGGAATATGTGGAGATTAGAGATGAAAAAATTATTGAAATAATTTCCTCAAGCGAATACCAATTAACCAAAGAACAAGAAATTAATGAATTAATGAAAAGTCTACAAGGCTCATCAAAAAAGAAAGCAACAAAAGAAATTATTGGATTTGTGGAAGATAGTTTCTCTAATTCCTCAGTTTATGATTTTGCTTCTTCTCACTCCCCTGCAGATGCTGAACTATTAGACGAATACAAAAACAATGTAATTAAAAATGGATTACTTACATTAAGTGCTGCCGTTATGACCATAGGTTGTGCAGCTAGCACTTATTGTCATGGAGCAAATACAATTCAAGATTTTATCTGTATAAACAAATGTAACAATGTTATCGGCAATGCAAACGAGACAATTAAAATTTACCAAAAAGAATTATCTAAAGAAAATCTTAGAATAGCAAACAAAGCTAGAAAAAAAGACGAAGAATATATTATAGAGTAAAACGTAAGGAGAAATTACTATGAACGGAAAAATTAGAAGATTGCAAAGACAAATGAAAGAATCACAAAAACTTGCCTTTGGAGGCATATTGGCATCATTCCTTGGTGCTGCAATATTAACAGGTTCGTTATTCTCAATTGCAGATAGTTGTGAACAATTGAAACCTTTGCAGGACGAGATATATACAAGCTTAGTAGAATTAAAGCAAACTCCAAGTTATCAAAAATTCTACAATGAGAGAGTAAACGAATTAACAACTCAGTATGCAGATGGAAAAATAACCAAGCTTGATTATAATTCAGAGATTCAAAACGCTAAAAGTGAAAATATCATAGCAAATTATGCAGAGATTGATAATCATCCAGCTTTTGAAGAGTATCAAAGGACTAGAGATGCCGCAAATATACTAGAGGGCGATAAAAAAATGGGCACTGCCCTAGCCGTCATATCTGGAATACTAACAATTACAGGAGCATCAATTTCAGTAAATGCTGCAAGAGATTATGACAAGACAAAAGAAGAATATGAAGATTATCTAGAAGATATAACAATATAAGGAGAAAAATTATGAGTATTAAACCACACATAGCTGAAGATTTTGCAACTATACAAAAACATGGCAAAAAAGAAGGAAACAAAATAATATTAAAAAATAAAATTAAAGATGCATTAACTATTTCTGCGGCATTCTTGATAGGTACTGCAATTTGCGGTGCAACATTCACTGAGTTCGATAAAGACATTAAACATAAAGAACAATGTAATATAGCATATAACCAAGTAGTGGCTACAATGCAATCAGCTCCAGAATATCAAGCATTTGCCAATGAGAGAATTGAAAATATAAAAGAGAGTTTTGACGAAGGCATTATCTCAAAATCAAAAATGGACTGGGAAATTGCAAGAACTGATGATATAGATGTATTAGTGAATTTTACTAAGGACAACAACCCTACCCTACATCAAGAATTCTGGGATATACAAAACGAAAGACATGAAGCAATTAAAAACTCAAATGCAACAACTACCTTTTCTGTAATATCCGCGATACCAACAATGGCGTGCGGACTTGCAACAATGAATTGTATTACAGATGTATTCAAAGCTAGAAAAAGATACAAAGATAGCCTTGATGAAGAAACAATCCAAGATATGTAATAATTCCCATTGTCAATTTTACATATATATCTAATTAAACATTACAAACTAATAAAATTTTAAGAATAAAGGAAATTAAGAAAATGAAATTAAAAAACAAACCATATTATGAAGAAATTAAAGAAAGATTAATTGAAAAAAATAATGCCAGAACTGCAGCAATCAAAAGCACTGCAGTAACTACAGCTCTTGTACTTGCAACATCTGGCTTTATTTTTGGTACAATAACAGCTGCAAACACTGCAGATACAGCAACTAATGATATCAACACAATGACTCAAAGTACAAAACTTACTCATGAATATGTAGATTATATCGATTCCAAAATTGATTTTGTAGATTCACAATACCATGCTGGCAAAATCAGCGAAGAAAAATACAATGAAGAAAAATTAGATCTTCTAGAAGATAGTCAAGTTAAGAGATATTATGAAGACACCAATCTAGCCAAGCTTGAAGAAATTGAAAGTTTAGAAGATAAATATAACCTAGCAACAGGATTGGTAGTAATGAGTACTTTAGGAACTGTAGGATTTGCAGTTTCAACAATTGTTCAAGGAATTGGTGGCACTTTGTACAACATTAGTGAATACAAAGATAAAAAATCTGCATTAAATAGATCAGTTAGTCTACAAGAAGATAAGTTAAAACAAAAAGAAGAAATGGGCGACTAATGTTCTAACTTATTTACGATAATCATGGAGGGTAAAATAATGGATATAAAAATTAATAGAAAAATACAAAGTAATTTAGATAATATTGAATATTATAAAGACAGAAGAAATCACTTTGCAGGCAAAGCCATAAAATGCGGTATAGCATTAGCATTATCAACTGCCCTAATATTTGGTGCAGGTAAAGCTTGTTTTGATGCGGATAGTAAGAGAGAGAATATCCTTTCAGATTATCAAGCAGAACCTGAATATATAGAACTTGCAAATGCTAATATTATTAGTGCAAACTCAGAATTAGCAAAAGGCGAAATCAGCGCAGAAGAATGCTTTAAAAAAATAGAAGCTTTCGCTAGTAACGACAACACTGCCGAATTATTAAAGGTAAATAGACCAGAACAATATGAAAAATATCAATCTTTCGAACGAAAAGCAACTATCCCTGCTATTAGCACTATTATAGGATTATTTTCTGCTAGTGCATCTTTGCTACCTACTATATTTAACATATCTGACACATTAGAATCTAATAAATGTCTTAAAAAAAGCAAAGAAAATGCAAAGAAATTAAGTAAAAATAAAGAAGAAGAGATGGAAGCAGAAGTCTAAGAGGATTAATTATTTAAAAATTAAGGAGGATTAAACATGCCATATATCAAAGAAGTAGAAACAAAAAAAGACATAGAACAAGATCTAGATTTTTATCAAAGATGTATTAAAAAAAGTGGAAAAAAATTCGCAATCGCCCTAGCCACTGGACTAGCATTCTTAGCAGTTGCAATGCCACAATTTAAACAATCAATAGACTACAATGAAAATGCAAATCAAATACTAAATGATTACTATAACAGTACTGAATACGTAAGCATTGCTAGCAGCAAATTTAATGAAGTAGGAAAAGAGTACTCTGACGGAAAAGTTTCTCTAGATAACGCAATAACCACACTAGATAACCTAAATAACAAAGAAACTATTCTAGAAACAATGAAAGATACCACCCCAGCGAAATACACTGAGTATGAAGAAATGACAGACAAGTCAAGCACACACTCAGGTGCTGGTATTATAACTTCACTACTTTCTATAGTTGCAACTGGAGTTAGCGTACCTTATGGTGCAGATCTGTCTATATATAATTCATTACAAAAGAATGCAAAAAACAGATTAGAGTATTTAAAGAAAAAAGAAGAAGAAAACCCAACATTAGATATGTAACAAGGAAGATTATCAAGAAAATATAGAAACTGGCAACAAAATTATGTCTAGAACATTATTAGGCGTATTCGGCTGTTTAATTCCAGGAATAGTCGCAGCGCATAAAATGGATGTTATAGCAGGAAAAGCAAAACCTTTAAGATTTAGAACAAAAGATGAAGAACAAACGATGTAAATTATAGCAAAATGTAATAACTTATTTTGATAAGATTATGTCATATTATATCATCATATTGTCAGATAACTATAATATAATATCACGATATTAAATATATTAAAAATACAAATAAAATACAAACAACCCATAAAATACAAAACAAAGGAGAAAAAATTATGAATAATAGAGGAAAAGGAATGGCTCTAAATATTGGAGGCACTACACTTGCATTACTTGGCGTTGCTACTATGTTAGTAGGATTAGGCACACTAATGCCAACATCAATACAGCAAACATTAAACAGACAAGATATTGATAATTTCTATAACGACATTACAGCCAACTCTAGTTATCAAGAATTTGTTAAAGCAGAATTTAATGAAATAATGGATCAAGTTAATAGTGGAAAAATTGCTGTAGACAACATCAATCAAAATATAGACTATATCCAAAGCAGAGATAATATGAAAGATAAGTATTTATCCCCTGCTGATCTAGAAGAGGTAAACGAATTAGAAACAAAGAAAGTAGCCTTAGACAATAAAGAACTAAGTGCTTTGGGTGCGTTCGGTATTGGAATGATTTCAAGTTTAGCAGGATTAGGTATTTCTAAAATTGGAGACCATGTTTACCAAAAACCAGACAAAGCCCGTAAAGAAGAGGAAATGGAAAATGAATAATCTAACTAAAAGAAAATTAGCATATTATAGTCTACTAGGCTCTGCCCTACTAACAGTTACAACCACAGGTTTAGGCATGTATTCTATTAGTCATAATGGAGAATTAAGAAATAAAGCAGAAGAAAAATTAGAAGGCTACACTGCAGGAATTGTTGAAAAAATAGAATACAAGCAATTTGTAGCAAACAAGATACAAGATATAGACTTTGCTAGTGAAGATTTTTCTATCAAAGATTTCTCAGAAGAATACGACAACTTTCAAAATCTAGATTATATCAAATCAAACTACCCATTAACTGAAGAAGATAAAAGCACCATAACAGCTTTAGAAGAAGAAAGAGATCACTACCACGAAAAAACTGGCGCTAGTGTATTAGCCACCTTCGGTTGTCTAGGCGTATTTGGTGGTGCAACTGCGGCACTCGCCCATATTGATGATGTTGCAGCCGGCCGTACCAAACCAAGATTCTTTAGAAAAAAAGAAACAGAACAAACAATGTAATAAGGAGAGAAAATATGAAAAGCGAAACTAAACAAAATATAATAAAATTAACTTCTGGAGCGCTTTGTTCATTGTCAATAGCTGGAATAGCTTTAGGAGCGCACAATTTCTTATCTGGAGTAAATACCAATACTCAAGCCGAACAAGAACTAAGCAATACATATTTGGTATATAAATTATCTCCTGAGTATAAAACTTATATTGATGAGAAAGTAAAAGAGTATACAGAAGCCTACAACAGCGGATCTATTACTAACGAAACTTTACATAGATCTTTAGCAAAATTAGACTCAAATGATACAATTTATGCACATATGAATCCAGAAAAACAACAAACAATTAATAATTTAGAAAATAAAATCTATCAATCAGAAGGAAAAATAGGCGGAGGAATTGGCCTAATATTAGCTTCTTGTGCTGGCGTTAGTGCAGGTCTATGCATTGCAATTGAATCTTCTTCCAGAAAGAAACAAGACGAAGAGATGGAAAACAATTAGGAGAGAAAGTAATGAATAAATACAGAGCATTATCAATTGCTTCACTACTAGTTGCTGCATTATCAGGCATAAACCTTATTGGCAGTATAATTAGTATAGATAAAGCAAACGAAAAAAGTCATGAAATATGTAGCGAACTAGCAGAAAAATATCAAGATATAAAAAGTTCAACTAAGTATCAAGAATTCTATGCAGAAAAAGCAATTAAACTAAGTGAAGCTGTACAAACAGGAACTTTATCATCTGAAAGTATGGATTACGAATTAAAAAGAATAGGTTCTAACGAATATATTAAAGATCAGTACGTAGATACAGATACTAAAGCAGAACTTACAAATCTAGAAAATGCAAAAGTTGAACTTAGTAAAGATTCAGAAAATATCGCTGCTAGTATACTAGGATCTTTCTTTCTTGGATCTGCCGCATCTGGAGCAAGCGCAGTATTAGCCGCAAAGGCAAAAGATGAAGAATATATGTGCTGTGGCGGCGGATTTAAAGAATAAACTGGAGGGAAAACTATATGAACTTAAGTAAGAAAAATTTACAACACAAGCCTTATTATGACCAAATAAAATGGCCACTAAACATAAAAGATGAATGTAAGTCTAGATTCAAAGCAAGTAGTATCATTGCCGCATTACTTATAGCAGGATCTTTGCTTACAGGAAATCTTTGTTTAGATAATCTTGATAATTCGTTTGAAACATCTGATCAATGCGATGCAATAATAAGCAAAGTAGAGCAAAACCCTGAATATATAGAATTATGTAACCAACAATTAGCTAATGCATATGAAAATTATACTAGCGGAAAAATCTCTGCAAGTGAATATTTAGGTTATAAAGAAGAAATAAATAGTGGTAAAAATGCTCTTGCATATTTGAGCTCAACAGACGAAGAACAAGCAGAAGAATATAACAAAATTAATCGTGAGTGCACACACTCAACCGCTGCATTTACAGCACTATTTGTGCCTACAATAGCACTAAGTGGTTGTGCTATTACTTCTACAATAAAAGCAGGTTTCAACGGCAAAGACTACTTAGATTACAGAAAAATCTTAAAAGACTCTATAAAGCACGAAGAAAAGAAATTATCTAAAAAAGAAGATGTAATGGAAGCTTAATATTATCTATTTTTGAGATTACTTAATAAAAGCAAATAGACATTATTACTTATTAAAAAAAGATATAGTTATAAAAAAATGTGAGTTTAATAAAACCCACTTTTTTTTAAAAAAACATCTATCTTTACAAATTATTTAATACTATTCAAACTATTATAATACGGCTATCTTTAGCGGTATTTTAACAATATAAATTAAATACAATAAAAAATCGCTTAAATAACCATAAGCGACTTTTTTTTATTCACAAAACATTACTAATTTATTTTCTTGTATCCTCTGATAGGAATATATACGCTATTCCATCTGGGCCTACATGCGCACCAATAGTTGGACCAATAATTCTTATCTCTGGAACAATACCACTCACCTTTTCAATCTCTTTAGCAAGCATTTCTGCTCCTGTAGGATTATCTGTATGAGCAACGATACATCTACTATTCTCCATAGGTTTATGATTTGTTAAACCCTTTACAATATTAGAGATACCTTTCTTTAACCCACCGATCGCTTTGTTTCTTATACAAAGTTTTCCATCTTTATCAAAATCAATAGTAATAGTTAATTTTGCTAACTTTCCAATTTGGGCTGCAAATCCAGAAATTCTACCACCAGCTTTTAAGTAATCTAGGTTACTAACCAAGATATAGTGTTGCAAGTGATGCTTAATCTTATTACAATACTCTGCTGTTTCCTCTAGAGTCTTGCCGCCATCTCTCATCTCACATGCTATTCTAACTAACAAACCTTGACCTACGGTTGTGGATAATGGATCTATTACAACACATTCAAAATCTGGATATTCTTTTCTTACTTCTTCAATTGCTTGAGCTGCAACTTCTTTAGTTCTAGCAAGACCAGATGAGATTGTAAAATGAATAAGTTTCTTTACTCCTTGTTTTGCAATTCCCCTAAAATATTCTTCGTGGATATAGTTGTTGTTCATAGATGTTTTAACAACATAACCATTTCTTAACTTATTAAAGAACTCTACATACTCTTCATGACTCTGAAAATTATCAGGTTTTACTTCAGTCGTATCCCCTTTGGTATAAGATATGCTAAGAGGCAAGAAAAACACCTTTAATTCTTCTATCTCAGATTTGAATAAATCTGCTGTACTATCTGTTGAAACGTAAAACTTTTCCATATTTTCTCCTAAAACAAACTTGTAGTTATTTTATCTTAAATTTATAACAAAATCAACAAATTTTGTCATATTTCGCATAATAGCATAATAACAAATATTTGGTAAAATTTAAGTAAATATTTGATGATAAAAAAAACTAACAAACGACTCAATACACGATATTCTATGACTTATTATACAAAATATATTTATCTTAAGATAATATTTTAGTAAACAGTTGCAAATTTTTAGTCTTTTTGATACAATAGTTGGTACGTATTTAATTCGGAGGAAAAAATGCTAGAAAAGAAATATAATTTCTCTATTAATGAGAAGAAATGGCAAGATTATTGGTTTGAAAATGATATTTATAAATTTGAAGAAGGAAGTAACAAGAAAGTTTATTCTATAGATACTCCTCCTCCAACTGTTAATGGTAAAATTCATATGGGACACTTATCATCTTATATGCATATCGAAACAGTTGCTAGACATCACAGAATGTTGGGCGAGAATGTTTACTTCCCATTTGGTTTTGATGATAACGGACTACCTACAGAAAGATATGTAGAGAAAGTCATTAAGAAAAAGGCTTATGAGTTGCCTCGTGAGACATTCGTAAACATCTGCTTAGATGAAACTAAGAAATTAGAAGATGAGTTCTTTGATCTATACAAATCAGCAGGATTTAGCTGCAACTTAAAGACACACTATTCTTCAATTGCACCACGTACTCAAAAGATAAGTCAACACTCATTCTTGGAACTATACAAGAAAGGTAAAATTTATCACGCAGAGGCTCCAGCGCTATGGTGTACTGAGTGTAGAACAGCTTGTGCTCAAAGTGAACTAGAGGATAAAGATATAGAGAGCACATTCAACTATCTTAAGTTCTATATATCTGGCACAGATGAATATGTAGTTGTAGCAACAACTAGACCGGAGATGCTTTGTGGCGTTGTATGCGTATTCATAAACCCAAATGATGAGAAAAATAAACATTTGCTTAATAAAAAACTAATTGTTCCACACTTTGGATTTGAAGTAGAAGTACTAACTGACGAACTAGTAGACCTTGAGAAAGGTTCTGGAATAGTTATGTGCTGTACTTTCGGTGACAACGTAGACAAAGAATGGCAAAGAAAACACAACCTACCTATTAAGGAATGTTTTACCGCTGACGGAAAGATGACTGCTCTTGCAAAAGAGTTTGAAGGCATGAGTATACTTGGTTGCAGAAAATGTGTACTAGACAAATTAAAAGAAGAAGATTTACTAATTAAGCAAGAAAGCATTACACACGCAGTATCCACTCATGATCGTTGTGGTACACCTATTGAAATCGCCGTTAAGAAACAATGGTTCATTGATGTATTATCTCACAAAGATGAATTATACAAAGCAGGAATGGATTGTAACTGGTATCCAAAGACTATGAGAGCAAGATATCTAAACTGGGTAGAAAACTTATCTTGGAACTGGTGCATTTCTCGTCAAAGATATTTTGGTATTCCGTTCCCAGTTTGGTTCTGTAAAAATTGTGGAAAACTAAAAATGGCTGAAGCAGAAGATCTACCAGTTGATCCACTAAAGGATATGCCAAAAACACCTTGTGAATGTGGCTGTAACGAATTCGTTGGAGAAACTGACGTAATGGATACTTGGGCTACTAGTAGTTTAACTCCTCAAATCAGTACTGATATGAGAACTGGACTAGGCCTAGATGATACAATGATCCCTATGAATTTAAGACCTAATGCACATGACAATATTCGTGTATGGGACTTCTATACAATAGTTAAATCATTGTATCACTTTAACAAGCTTCCTTGGTCTGATCTTATGATTTCTGGATATGTTACAAGTCCTGATGGTTCAAAATTGGCTAAATCTAAGGCTAATAG
Organism: Clostridia bacterium; assembly: GCA_017399265.1. GTDB lineage: Bacteria > Bacillota > Clostridia > Christensenellales > UBA1242 > UBA11490. The sequence continues at coordinate 100,227 of JAFQDL010000008.1, read as the reverse complement.
TGCAAACTCGCCTCAAGACATCATCAAGACTTATTCTGCTGACGTTACGAGATATTGGGCTAATAACATGACTCTAGGAAAAGACACAGCATTCTCACTTGTAGAGTTTGATAATGGTAAGAAACTTGTTAACAAACTATGGAATGCAAGCAAATTCGTTCTATCTTTCCTTGAAGGCTATACTCCAAAAGAATGTGAGTTAGAAATCATGGATAAGTGGTTGATTGAAAAATACAAAGATTTACATGACAGATATATGAAGTATCTAGCAAAATACGAGATTGCCCTTGCGCTTAATGAATTAGAAAAATTCTTCTGGTCATTCTGTGACAACTATGTAGAGCTTGTTAAACGTAGATTATATAATCCTGATGTATATGGCGAAGGCGCTTGCGAGTCAGCTAAATATGCTTGTTATCATGTACTACTTGGAATGCTTAAGATGTTCTCCCCTGTAATTCCACATATTACAGAAGAAATCTATATGTCATACTTTGCAGAACTTGAAGGAAAGAAATCTATTCACATTTCCAGATATCTAGATTTAGGAAATGATATTGATAAAGATTTAATTGCTAAAGGCGACAAAGTTCTAGATATAGTTGCCCTAGTTAGACAATTCAAGTCTGAAAACAAAGTATCTCTTAAGACATTTATTGAAGATATTACAATCACATCTGAGATTAATGATTTTATTAAGCTTGCAGAAGTAGATATCAAGGCTGTTTCTAGTGCTTATGAAATCAAATATAACGATGGCGAATTCAATGTTGTTGTTGGAAAAGTGGTAGAGGAAGAACCTATTACTGAATAAAAATAAATATTATGAAAATAACTACTATTATGATTTTTAGTAGTTATTTTTTTAATTTTTATATAAAATATAGTATTTTTAAAAGAAGCATGCATATATATTTAAAAAAAGTATAAAAAAATGCTAAAAATAGTTTACAAATCTAAAATATAATTGTATTATATTTGCGAAATTGTCTTAAATAAGATAAATACAATTTTTTTGCAATCTGTAATGAAGAAAAATTTGCTGATAATTATGTATATTTTTTTTGATTAACAGAAAATAAATTTTATACTTAGGAGATAGTATGGCAGACAAACCAAGATATATTAAATGTCCAAGATGTGAACTTAACTACATTCTAAGCAATCAAGATTATTGCGAAGTATGCAAGCAAGAAATGAAAGCAGGATACCAAGACGAATTAGAGATGGACGAGATACTAATGGGCGACGAAGAATCTCTATGCCCTATTTGTAAATCCAACTATATTACAGATGAGTCAAAGGGAATGTGCGAATCTTGCTATGAAGAAAATCACAGCGAGCAAGAGCATGACGAAAATGTTGACTGGAAAGGCTTCATTGATAAAGATGATAACGATGAAGAGTTGGATCTACTTCCAATCGAGAACGATGATGACGAAATCGACGAAGAACTAGGTAATGCATTTGCTAAAGACCTAGAAGACGAATTTGATGACGACTTTGACGAAGAAGAAGAATTTAACGATTTCGATGATGATGACGACTTTGACGACGATGTTGAAATTGATGATGACGATTTTGATGATGACGATGACGACAATGACGATGATGACGACGATGACGATGATGATTTGAAAATGTAATAAATTACACCCTTAAAAAGATAAATTTTTTAAGGGTTTTTTTGTCAGTAAATTTTGCAATTACTTAAATCTCCCCCTTATAATATAATTGCCACCAAGCAAATTATTAACAAAACTAAGGAGGTAAAAAATGTCTGAAATAAAATCAGCAAAACAAAGCCCAAGATATGAGCATGATAAATTTATCTGGTTTGAAGGAGATACTTTTGCAATATCACTAGACATCACTCTAACAGATTTAGATACTAACGAAAATATCATACTTACCGATCATGATGAAATAATAGTTAGCTTCTATCAAAGCAATATTTTGGTGCACAAGTTTGTGTTTGACTCATTCGAAGACGGCAATAAAGTAATACTTAACTTCAATGATAAGATTACAAAAAAATTCCCTGCAGGTATATATAATTATACTATAACCTACAAGGGAGTAAACACAACTACTATCGTTGCAAATAACATAGTCGAGGTGGAAAAATGTCTACAATAAATTCTCAAATCATTCAAACTCTTAAAACCTCCCCTATTACTGCTAGTATAACAGCTAGCACAGTTACACAAATAAGGCAAGAAATCATAGACCACATGGAAAACACCTCCAATCCCCACAACGTCACCGTTGAACAAATCGGAGCAATGCCTTATGACCAAAACATTGTCAGTGATGCTGATTACACTCATACTGACAACAACTTTACAGACTATCATATTGAACAAATAGAAACTCTCGAAAAAAATTCCGCAACCAAATCTGAGCTAATATCCGGCTTAAATAGAAAAGTGGATAAGATAGATAATCATGGATTATCTACTATAAAAGATATATCTATGCACAACAATGTCATGCAAATAAAAGACCAAAATGATAACACAACTATTCTATTTCACACAACCCCAAAGAATATAGTAGATGACAAGAACAATTCTTTGATTGGAAACAACCACTTAAGCAATAAATTATTTACGGACGGATATATTGATAATAATAACAACGTTATTGTCACAAACCCCAATATTGTTAACAATACGACAGATAATATTGTTAACGGATTAAATGCAATCCATTCTAGCTTCTTTGAAATAGATGGCAGAGGATACTGGCTATATAACATAACTGGATTAACTAAAACTACAACTTTAGAAAAGCTACTTCCTTCAATTGATAGTTATCCCCTAATTACTAAACAATGCAAAGTCGATAGCAAAAACGCAACTATATTTGGCGAGGACAATACAAGCCTTGGAAGCAACAGCATAACTAGTGGTAAAGAAAATTTATCAAGTGGTAGCAATAGTATAGTTGGTGGATATCAGAATATCCTAGACTCATCAGACAGCTTTGTGGCAGGTTCGAAAAACACATTAAGTAGTGGCTGCAACGCCGCAATTGGTGCTAGAAACAAAGTTAACGCTAGACAAAGTTTCGCTTCTGGTTATAACAACACAATAGCAGAAGACTCTTACTTTTCAGACGCTATGGGTGTGGGCAATATCAATAGAGGCACTGCAACAAGTTCAAGAGGTGGCTATAACTTAGTAGGAAGTGAATATTCTTCTGTTGAGGGCATAGATAATATCGCTGGCGGAGACGCTACATTTGATGGTAAGCATTTAGCTGATATTGAGTTTTATAGCGACACAAAAACTTATAATATAGGTGATTTAGTAAAAAGAAATGGTAGTGTTTTTAAATGCCTAAATCATCAATTAATAGGTGTAATTCCTAACCACTCCACAAACCAAGAATACTGGGAGATTGTTGAGCCAGTAATAACTACTAAATATGCAAAAGCAGCAAAAGCAAGTGGTGAGAAATGTGTTGCTAAACATACTGGTGCATTTACTCATGGTTATAGATTAAAATCTGGTAGAGATTATCAGACAGTACTTGGTAAATACAATCTAGAAAACACATCTGCTTTATTGGTTGTTGGTGCTGGTAGCACTGAAAATACAAAACAAAATGCTTTAGAAGTAAGTCAAACAGAAACCAATATAAATAGCAGAGTAAATATTAAAAATGGAAGCACAACTGGTGTATTAAGAGAAACTACTGGTGGCGAATTTGTTATTAGTGGCGAAAATAGTATCAGATTAAGACCAACTTCTACAAGTTCTAATAAAGGTGGAATAGTTATCAAGAATGGATATATTGCGCCAGAAATGACATCAGATTTAGGAACGTCAGGAAATGGTTTCAACAATCTATATCTTGATGGGAATATTAATTTAGATGGAAATATATATTTAAACAATCTAAACATTAAGAGTATGTTTGCAGATAAAATAGCTGTAAGTATCAATCCAACTACTTATCTTATGACTTTTACATTAAAATCAGCAAATGGTCAAATACTATATGTTTCAAATGTTGACTTACCTTTAGAAGCAATGGTAATTGGTGCTACTTATTCTGATGGCAAATTGCACTTAACACTAAAGAATGGCGAAACATTAGATGTTGATATTTCTGATATTATCAGTGGTCTAGTTCCAAATAGTAGAACAATCAATGGCAAGGAATTGTCTACTGATATTACATTGACAGCCACTGATGTAGGTGCTTTGCCAAATACTACCCCTATTCCAACAAAAACTAGCCAACTTGAAAACGATAGCAATTACTTAAGTGAAATCCCTAGCGAATACATTACAGAATCTGAATTGAACAGCAAAGGTTATCTGAGCAGTATTCCTGATGAATATATTACCGAAACAGAATTGGATAGCAGAGGTTATTTAACTAGTATCCCATCAGACTATGTAACCAATACAGATCTTAATATTAAACTATCAAGAAAGGCAAATACTACAGATATCCCTACCGACTATGTCCCAAACTCTCTAACTATTAATGGGAAAGCACTTACTAGTGATATTACACTTACCGCAAACGATGTCGGTGCTGTAACTGCAGATTACGTAGAAAGCAACGGAGGCAAGATTGATAGCATTTCGGTAAATGGTGTAAAACAAACTATTGACGAAAGCAAGAATGTAAATATAGTTCTACCTACCGCTAATTCAACAGATAACAATGTAAGTATTATTATGAACCCAAACTTTATCGTAAATCAAAGAGGCTTGACTACATTTGAAGATACAGGATCTGCTTACTACACTGTAGATAGATGGAAAAAAGAAAGTGGTCTAGAAGGCCTTATTGATAGCGATGGGTATTATAATCTAAGAATATTACCTACTACCACACAAAATGCAGCTTTGATACAATACATTGAGTCATCAGATGATTTTAAAGGTAAAACTATTACTATTTCTACAAAGATTATCAACGGTGACACATCTGAAGAAGAATTTTATTCATTGACAGCGGAGATCCCAGAAGAAGATCCTGACACACTAGTTACCATAAATATTGCAAACGTAGAAACAAGTTTTGGTGGAATAACATTATTCTTTGATGGTTCATTCTATGGTATAAGATATTATTTTAACACCTTAACCGATGGAGTTGTAAAAAATTATACAAAGATAAAATACATCAAAGGTGAAATTGGCGAAACTGCAACTGAATTTATACCCCCTAAATACAAATCTGAATTAGAAAAATGTTATAGACATTATCTTGTTATTGGAGAAATATATTCAACTCAAGGACTAACCTATCCAGCAGAATTAGTACATTATACCAAATACGACAAATACAACGTACTAATAACCATGCCAAAATCAGCACTCATTACAGAATGTGGACTATTAAGTACAAAAGCAAAAATTAGACTAAATGGTGTAGAAGAAGAGGTAGAAATAGACTCTGTTTCAATTAAGGATAGAGACAATTTTGACTTCCAGATAGTATTTAGTTTTAGAAGAAATATAGACAATAGCGCACTTATAGCAAGTGCAGACTATAAAAAATACGAAAGTATCTATATTACATTACCTGCGATCTATATCAATGGCGAACCTAGAACTTAATAAAAAAATACAAGTTATACTAAAATATAACTTGTATTTTTTTTTACATTTCAATACCAAAGAATAATAATATTGCTTCTAACAATGCACTATCATAATAAATATATATTAATCCACCAAGAATTAAAAGTGTGATAATCAATAATATAAATCTAAATAATCCTTTTCTTTTGAACGCATTAACAATTCCTAAAATAAATCCTAAGAACGCAACAACTACAGCACCTATAGCAAAATATACTTTCATATCTACAGTAGTTATGATATCAGCGATAAAATCTAGAGGCAATCCCCAATCTAATACCCCTGATAGTTGTAAATCATATACAACTAATGCACCACCTACAATAGCACCAATCAGACTAAACAGAAATGCAAATATACCAGCTAACTTAGAACCTTTCTTTTTCTCTTTAGTTTTCTTCTTTGGCTCTTCGTTTGGAACTACGTCTCCTTGCTTTTTTGCAGCTCCAACCACATCTTTATCATCTATGACTATTGGCTTATTATCTGAAACATCACTTTTGGTCTCTGGCAAATCTGTATATGGCACATCTTCAGCTTTTACACTCTCGCTCACCGCAGCAACAGGTGCTGCTGCAGCTGCATCTTGATTAGCTAAATCAAATATATTCCCCAACGCTTGACCTTGAGGACTAGCCGGCTGTGACTCTGGAGCAGGAGCCTGTTGTACAGGAATATTTTGTGGAGTGCTCTCTTCTTGCACGACCGATTGTGGTTCAACTGATACATCGCCACCTATATTAAATGTAGACCATGCATCTTCTTTTGGTTTTTCTACAACCACTTCTTCTTTATCTCTTACTATATCTTCTTGTTTAATATATTCGCCAGCAGGCTGCGAAATGTCTTCTTGCTCTCCTGTTTCCTCTTCATCTTCGAAATCTATTTCGTCCAAATCGACATATTCTATCTCATTAGCTGTACTAGATATCTCATCATCTTCTACAATAGACGTGTCTTCTACAACCTCTTCTGTAACAACATCTTGCTTGGCTTCAGTCTTTTCTGGAGTACTATCTTGTACTTCTTCTATAGCCTCTTCTTTGGATTCAACCTCTTGTGGCTCACTTTCTTGAACTACGTCTTCTTCGATATCTTCTTCGTCTTCTTCCGGTAATTCATCAAAAGCCTCACCAGACAAATACTCTTTGCCCTCTTGCTCTTCTAAGATAGAATCTTCTTCCTCGTACTCTTCTTCCTCTTCCCGTTCGTCATATTCAACAGGTTTTCGTTTAGACTTTCTATAACTGGATACTGGATTTCTTTTTGCACGAGTAGTATCCTCAGTTTCCTCTTCGTCCTCTTGTGTATAATTCTCATAGAAAGAATCTAAATCAAATTCCTCATCTGATATAACCTTTGGTTCTATATCCAAATCCTTAATATATAAATCATCTATATTCAAATCTAATGCTTTGGTAGCGTTTTTCTCTTGAGAATTTTTGATGGTTTGTGCTCTATTTGTTCTCAATGCCTTAGCGATAGAAGAAATATTAGACAAAGCCTCACCTAGTCTACCTTTGTCTACCATAGTTCCACACACATCGCATTTATTTAAATTGGACTCAATTTCGTTACCACACACTTTACACTTCATATTATCACTCTCTATAAATATATAATTATTAGTGTATTATCATACTATATTTAGTATATCAAATAGACTGTGTTGGAGCAAATTATTTATGAATGCTAAAAAAATTTAAAAAATGATAAGCAAAAGTTATTTTACTTTGTTTTTTTCTTTTTTAATAGGCTACTTAGCAATGCAACTACTAAAATAGTACCTAAACTTAAAAGAGTTATTATTAATACATATCCGTAACTATTTTGAGTGTTTTCTTCATACATATCATCTAGTACTTTGTCGATAATTACCTCTTCGCTGGTCTGGTTGTTATTTATAGTAAGATTTCCCGTTTCGCTGTTAACAGTTGTAGCAAAAAGCGCAGTATCCACAACTTTTGCTAAGTCATCAACACTTTGCATAACTAATTCTTTTTCTACCATATGGCTACCCATCTCAAATAGTAATGATTTAGCATGCAAACCTTGATTGTAATGCCCACTTGCGTAATATATATCTTTGAATAAATTTGGCGCAATCTTCTCTGCCACTGCCATTAGATAAACTGCAAATTGTTCGTTGATTTCCATACTTCCATTTGCTTTACCTATTACCATTCTAATCATGCATTGTTCTTTACCATCAACATTTTTTATGTAATATGCCCTACTTGTACCATCACGATGAATATCAAATATTGCGTTAGGTTCATGACTTTTTATAAGGTTATTAGCCGTGACCTTTGACCTAGAATACGCATAAGAGTCATGTGGTATATGCAACGTCTCGTCAATATACGTCTCAATACCTCTATTTCTTAGTGTATTTGCAAAATAATTAGCAACATCATGAATACCTCCTGCACCATACACACTCTCAGTGCCATCTGTTGGAACATAGCTTTCGTCATTATGCGTCATGTACAAACAAATTACTTTGTCTGTTGTCGCTATAGGAGTGGGAAGGGTATTGATATCCACCTTTGGTTTATTCACATTATACAAAAATCTTGCAGTTGCATGACAAATCTCATGATCTACATATACTATCTCGTATTTCTTAAAGTCTTTTGATATATAAAAATCCCCTATCTGCACATTAGGTCTTTCTGTTAAATAATATCCATCTTCGGTATAAATAATATAATTTCTCTCTAGATCGCTTTCCGCAAAAACACTATTTGGTGAAATGCAAAAAGATAATATGAATATAAAGAGTAAAAATCTAAACACTTGTCTTCGTATCATAACTAATACTTCTCCTTTGTTGGAATATAAAAATCAACCTATTAAATCCAATATTTATTACTATCAGAATTGATAGCAGATTTAATAAATTAATATTGTTTAACGAAACATATTGCAACTCTTTTAGCCATAAAAAAGCATCTATAGTAGCAATAGCTAATACATTCAGAGTACTAGACATTACACCAAAGTAGATGTCTTTGGCAAAAAAGATTGCTGGTAATAGACAAATAAACAAACAAAAATACACATCATAATCAATTGAAAAAAATATATTTTGCTGTGTAGATATATAATATATACCTGCAACAACTAAGGTTGTAAAAAATGATACTAGTAGCAATTTACTTTTGGTTTTAACTAACGTAAATATTAATAATAGCATTATGCAGCAAAGTAATATAACGTTTAACTCTATTGTGTCATTAATTACAGAATTACCAATAATTAAGCCGAATATTGATGTTATGCATAGTACTACAAAAAATATCTTATTAAATATATTTTTTTCAAGCAACAACAAATAAAATAGAAATATCACAAAAAAAATAATACAAAACGGCATACTAAAACCCCTTTGTATTATTTTGCGTATATATATAATATTTATACGCTAAAGCTATCTATTGTCTCTTCTTAAAATCTTCTAAAAAATCTATAAAATGTGTTAAATCTGCAAATTGTCTATATACGCTCGCAAATCTAACATAGGCTACGTCGTCTAGTTCTTTTAGGCTATCCATTACAAGCTCCCCTAAATCTTTTGAAGATATTTCTTGGTCAAGCTTGTTGTAAATTTGTTTTTGGATATCTGCTACAACCATATCGATTTGAGCCATACTTATAGGCCTTTTTTCACAAGCACGTAGTATTCCTCTTTTCAACTTGCTACTATCGAAAGCTTGCCTTGTGCCATCACTTTTGACAACTAGTACAGGCAACAATTCTATTGCTTCAAATGTAGTATATCTTTTACCACAGGCTGTACACTCTCGTCTACGTCTTATTGAATTGCTTTCATCTGCATTTCTACTATCTAATACTTTACTATCAGTTGCATTGCAAAATGGACATCTCATCTCGTCACCTTCTTTTGTTTAGTAACTAATTATAACAGAAATATAACTAATTGTATAATATTATTCAGTACTTTTTTAACTTTTTCATAATAGGCATATTCTTTATAAAAATTATATTCCATGGTACTTTTTGTGTCGAAAAATACATATATAGTTATATAGGTGTAGAATTATGAAGATAACATTTTGTGAACTAAGAGCAAAAGAAGTGGTAAATGTATTTAACGGAAAGAGACTTGGAAATATTGTAGATATGGTGATAGATACAAGGTCTGCAAAAGTATTGGGTATAGTCGTACCAAATTATGAAAACAAGTTTCGGTTATTTAAAAATGGCAATGATCTATTTATACCCTATTGTAATATTGTTAAAATAGGAAAAGATGTAATACTAGTAGATATAAGCAATGTTAATAGTATGGAAGTCAAAGAAGATAAAAAAGACGATAAGAAGCCAAAATATACTGAAGAACCATATGAAAACAACTAAATATATCATAATAAAAAAAGCGAACTTTAACCAAGTTCACTTTTTTTACTACTAAAACTTCTTTTCTAATAACCCATATGTATTAAATAAGAAATTGATATTCCAAATACTAATTCCAAGCAAATTATATTTTTCTACAATGCCAAGTTTGGCACTCAAGCTCCTCACGTCTTCAAACCATACAACATGCCTATTGGTAGGAGTGTAGTAATAAAAATAAGGACTTTGAGCAAGTTTATCAAACATTATTGTACTACCCTTTTCTCTAGCAAGAGATAAGGCTTGTTGATTACTAAGATATGCTGCTGGCTCCCCAGAAACATATGGCAAAGTCCAATCATAAGCGTAATTAGACACCCCTAATAATATTTTTTGCGGATTTATTTTTGTAATAGCATAATTAACGACTTCTTCTATTTTATTTATTGGAGAAATTGCTTGAGGTTCCCCATACAAATATCCCCATTCATATGTCATGATAATAACGATGTCCACTATATCTCCAATGGCTTTGTAATCATGTGCTTCATAAAGCAATCCCATCTGACTATCCGATGTCTTAGGTGCAACTGCCACCGCTACAATATAGCCATTTTGGCGCATTACTAAAGTTAACTTCTCCAAAAATATAGTATATGCGTCTTTATCACTAGGATATAGGTACTCAAAATCAACATTTACTCCATAATAACCTTTTTGTATCATTGTATCTAAAATATTAGTAATAAGGTTATTGGATATCTGCTCGTTATTCAAAATAACACTCGCAAGTTCACTACTAAACTCGCTTCCGTCAATATTAGTTATAGTAAGCAATGGCTCAACACCTCTATTTTTTGCTTCTCTAATATAATCCTCGTCATCAACCATTCTTAGACTACCATTTGGCAGTACCTCATAACTAAAAATACTTAGATATGTAAGATATGGCAGTGTCCTATTTAGTGTTGTTTCCATTATGCTTGGAAGCATATAGCCATTAACTACTACATTGTATGGTTTTATACCCAATGGAATAGTTAACATCTGCCCTGGGTATATCAGACTAGGATTGGTAATTGAAGGATTTGCTGCTAAGATACTTTCTATAGGCACACCAAACCTTCGTGAGATCCTATACAGACTATCCCCTCTAGACACTTGGTAATTGATATTGTCTTGTGGAATTGAAATCGCCTGACCTACAACTAAAGTATCATTAGGATTGATATTATTTGCCTCACTAATTCTTTCTACCGTTGTATCATACATGCTGGCTATCTCATACAAGGTGTCGCCTTTTTGAATTTCATAAATAATCATACAATTCTCCTTAAATATTTATATACATTATTTATGATTTATTGAAAAAAAAGTTTAAAAAAAACTTGGCAAAGATTAAATCTCTTCCAAGCTGTCTAAAACTTTCTGAAAATATGTAGGAATAGGTGCCTCAAAAACCATTTCTTTATTGGTTGTAGGATGAACCAAAACCAACTTGTACGCATGGAGTAATTGACCATTTAGCTTAAATTTGCATGGGTTGTTGTTGTATAAACTATCTCCAACAATTGCATGACGAAGATATGCACTATGTACACGGATTTGATGGGTTCTACCCGTTTTTAATTCAAATTCGCAAAAGCTATAACCTTTGTAGTACTTTATTACCTTATAAAGTGTATGAGCTATTTTGCCCTTATCCGCAGGTAAAACAGACATCTTTAATCGGTTCTTTGGATCACGTCCGATATTGGTTATAATCTCACCTTGACTATCCTTTAGCACTCCTTGAAGCAATGCAAAATAGTATCTTTTGCATGTCTTTGAGGATATTTGTTCAGATAAATTTTTGTGTGCTTTATCATTTTTTGCAACAACTAGTAATCCACTTGTATCTTTATCTATTCTGTGCACAATTCCCGGTCTAATATCTCCATTAACATTACTTAGAGAATTCGTTTTGTACAACAGAGCATTAACAAGTGTTCCCTCCCTATTACCTACTGCTGGGTGCACCACCATACCTTGTGCTTTGTTAATTACTATAATATCATCATCTTCGTATACAATATCTATATCTATTTCTTGAGGTTTTGCTGTAATAGTCTTGGTGTCCTCTAATACATATTCTATTCTATCACCGACTTTTAATTCATATCCTGCTTTTACTTTCTCTCCATTAACTGTCACTTGACCTAAATCTATACTTTTCTTAATCTGAGACCGTGAGAAGTCTGGGAAATTTTCTTGTAAATACTTATCTAACCTAACGCCAGACACTGTTACATTAATTATATCACTCAACTTTAGTTTCTTCCTTTTTTCTATTTTTTGCTTCTCTGATAATAAAATTAAGAACGTACAAGAACACGCCTACACATATACAGACATCTGCAATATTAAATACAAATGGGAATATGGATAGTCGGATAAAATCCCTTACTTTGGTAATAAATATTCTGTCTATCATATTGCCTAATGCACCAGAAATAATCAAAGAAAATGCAAACGTATTTAGCTTGCTTTTATCGTTTTGTAATACATCAATTATACTAAACACTATTACAAAGGCACCACTGATAATTGTCAGAAATAACGTACTATCTCCAAAGCTGCCAAATGCCGCACCTGGATTGAGATAAAAAGTAAACTCCAAGAAGCCGCCAAGAAGGGATATCTCTTCGTTGCCATTATTGAAATATTTCATAAAAAAATCCTTAGTGACTAAATCTATCGCTAGAAATATCACTATCCAAGATATCTTCCATATTAAATTAACCCAATCAATTTTACGTTTTTTCATATTTATATGATATCACAATTTTCTAATTTTAAGCAATAATTTTTAGTAATTATATAAAGCGTCAATATATTCGCAGAGTGCATATTTGATAATATGACTATCTACAGAATTAACTATTAGATTATTAACTAGTTTTTCTAAAATGTTGTCTAATTTGATTATTACTTCTTGCAAGGCTATAAGGTCTTTATTATTAGTCTGAGAGATAAAATATTGTAGTTGTGTTTTGTAGCTTAGTAGTTCGCCTTTGTGCGTATTTATGCTACTAGCACAAGCTATAGACGATATACTACTAGTTTGCAAAGAAATAGTTAATTCATATAAGATATTAGCAAAGTCATAGATATATGTGGCTATCTCATTGACTTTGGCTATATCTTCTCTACCATAACCGTCTAGATCAAAAGAATTGTCTTTGGTACTAATTTTTACAACTTGCAAATCCCAATTAATATGACTATTGCTAGCAACAACACTTCTTGCTAAATCCTCGCTAGGATAAATAAGTGCTAACATATTGTACATATCTCCAATTTTTATAATATACCCACATGCACCAAGGGATATAACTCTATTATATTCTTTGTCTAATTCTAGTTTTTGCGTTGAACTCATTAGCGACACTGCATAAAAGTCTTTTGATGGTATTGTAACATCAAATTTGGTAGAATTTGGCAAAAAATTAATTAGCAAAAATATACTACTAACCACAATTATCAAAATTATGACAAATATAAAAACTGGCTTTATTAAGTTTTTTTTCTTAATTACAAATGCTTTTGTATAATCTAAATTGTTGTCCATATTAAATCATATGTTTACAGATTATCAATAATTACTGAAAAAAGTGTCAGTAAAACTTGATTTTTGCAAAAAAGCGAATATAGAATATTTTCGAATAGATTGAATGTTATTCGTCTAAAATCAACTATAAAAAAATATAAATACAAAAAGGAGAAAATATGAAAATAAAACCATTATTTGAAAGAGTTGTGCTAGAGAGTATTAAAGAAGAAAACAAATCTTCTACCATTATACTACCAGATGCCAATTTAGAAAAATCTCAAATTGCGATTGTCAAAGAAATAGGCACTGGAGGAAATATTGATGGAGAAAAAATTGTATTCCAAGTAGATATAGGAGACAAAGTCATATACAACAAGTTCTCTGGTCATGAGATAAGTATTGATGGAAAAACGTATATAATCATTAGCCAAAACGACATATTAGGAATAATTAAGGAGAAATAACATGAGTAAAGAGATGAAATTTGGTTTTGACGCTATCAAAAGCCTAGAAACAGGAGTAAATAAATTAGCCGATGCGGTAAAATTAACACTTGGGCCAAAGGGACGTAATGTTGCGCTAGAAAGGAAATTAGGCAATACCCTAATTACCAACGATGGTGTGAGCATTGCAAAAGAAATTGAGTTAGACGATCCATTTGAAAACGTTGGAGCCAATATTATAAAAGAAGTCAGTGTAAAGACTAATGATTTGGCGGGAGATGGAACAACCACTGCTTGTGTTTTGGCTCAAAGTATAGTAAACAAAGGTGTAAAAAACACAGCAGCTGGAGCCAACCCAGTATATTTGAAAAAAGGCATAGATATAGCAATAAAGAAAGTATCAGAATACTTGAAAGAAATATCTAGCAAAGTAAGTAGCAGCGAAGATATATATAATATTGCAAAGATTAGTGCAGAGAATGAAGAAGTAGGCAAGATTATTGCTCAAGCATTTGAAGAAGTGGGCGTAGATGGAAGTATTAGTGTGGAGGACGGCAAGACATTAAAGACCGAACTAAAAATAGTCAAAGGATTGGAGTTCGATAAAGGATACTTATCCTCTTATATGATCACAGATATGGAGAAAATGACTGCCAACTTAGATAACGCATACATACTACTCGTAGATGGCAAAATTGGGAATATTCAGGAGATATTGCCGATACTAGAAAACATTTCTAAGTCTTTGCAACCACTACTTATAATCGCTGACGATTATGACAATGATGTACTTAATGCATTAGTTGTAAACAAATTACGTGGTGCTATAAATGTGGTAGCTGTCAAATCCCCTTACTTTGCTGATAGAAGAAAAGCAACCATGCAAGATATTGCAACCCTTACAGGCGGAGTGGTGATATCCAAAGAAGTAGGAATAAGCATGAAGGACATATCTATGGATATGCTGGGATTTGCAGAGAGTATCAAAGTGTCTAAAGATACCACCCTAATCACAAAAGGAAGAGGCAAAGCAGATGATATAAACAAGAGAGTGAGTGAAATAAAATCCCAGATAGCCTTGTGCGATAATGACTTTGATAAAGAAATGCTAAAACAAAGGCTTGCTAAATTCAGCGGTGGTGTGGCTGTAATATCTGTGGGCTGTGCTAGTGAGATTGAGAGCATGGAACTAAAACTAAGGATAGAAGATGCCATAAGTGCTACCAAGAGTGCAATAGACGAGGGAATAGTCGCAGGAGGAGGCATTGCCCTACTAAATGCTGCAGAAATTTTAAATACAGAACTGGATACATATATCGGCGATATACGTACAGGTATACAGATTGTAAAAGAGGCGTTAGAAGAACCGATAAAGACCATTCTACACAATGCCGGCATTGACGGGAATGTAATAGTCAACGAAATCAAAAGACTAGCTAATGGCAATAAGAACTTTGGCTACAATGCTAGCACGGACACATTTGAGGACTTTATTGAAAGCGGAGTAATAGATCCAACTAAGGTCACTAGATATGCTTTGACTAATGCTGGCAGTGTCGCAGGCACACTACTTACTACCGATTGTATAGTAGTAGACAAAAAAGCCTAAATATTACAGGTTTTAGATTGTTTGCATACATAAAAAAAACAGACTATTAGTAAAAATAGTCTGTATTTTTTTTAATTATTTTGTAGTCTTTTTTGTAGTTGATTTAGTAGCAGTAGTCTTCTTTGCTGCAGTAGTCTTTGTAGTAGTTTTAGTAGCAGTAGTAGTTCTCTTTGCTGCTGGCTTCTTTTCTACTTTTTCAATCTTTTCTTCTGCAACTTCTTCTTTCTTTTCTTCTATTTCTGGTTTAGCAGTCTTTATAGCTTTCTTTTCATGATAATCTAATACTTCTGCAAAGAAATTGTTGTTAGCAAAAGAATAGAATGTAGTAATGAAAGAGAATCCAAGATACAATAAACCATGTTCTAATACAATTAGCAATACTTGTACAGCCATGTTTTCAATACGAAGAGAGAATATAAATGGCACTACAAATAATACAATCAATACAAAATATGCTAAAAAGAAAATTGACTTATAAGCATACATGTGAGATTTTTGTCTTCTCATACGTATTCTTGTCATTCTCAAAGCTTCTAGGTAATTGTCATATTTGTGGTGTTCTACAAAATAGAAAACCATAGAATATAAAGCAACTACAACTAATAGAGGAATAACAAATAGCGCTGCACTAAATAAGTAAATAACAGTCATAACAGCACCTAAGAATAGGTAATTTAGAACTGTTTCTTTCTTAAATCCGCTAAACAACACCTTTAAGCTAGGTGCATTGTCTGATTCTGCAAGTTCTCTAATAAATCTGATATGACCTACTTGCATTATTCCTACCAATGCTAGAGCAAATACTAGGATTGTAGCAAACAACCAACTAACTAATGTAGATAGCCAAGCAGCAGCCGCTAAAATAGCTGCAAATGGTAGTACAGAAATCAATGTACCTAAGAATGCATAGCCAAATTTTCCTTTGAATTTTGCACGAGTATTAGCAAAGAATTCGATTAAATTTTTACTTGTATTCATACTTTTTCTCCTTATTTTATTATTACGATTACATTATACTACTTATAGACATATTTAGCAATAAATTTTCAAATCATGCAAAAAAAAGAATTTGTTATCTAGTACTATCAACCTCAAAAAAAAGATATGCTAAACTTTTAATTAGCATATCTTGTTTTTGATTAATTAGACAAAGTCAATGTCTTTGTTATACTTATTTCATTTTGCTTACTATCGTAGAAAGTTGCTGTAATAGAATAAGTATCAGAATCACCAAAATTTAGTATATATACTTCATTATCTTCATCTTCAGTGATTTGACTTACTGTAACTCCAACAAATGTTATATTTATAGCTGATTGAGCTCCATCATCTACGATATATGATATAGTAATCTTATTTGGTTCACTCTCATATACGTATATATTGTTATACTCATAGTTCAATCTTTCTTTTATAAAGTCTTCTAGTTTCATGCCGTCTCTAAGTGGTGTATAGGTGGCCTTAGAGTCGACATTGCCAGATACTTTGTATGCGACATTGATTGTTCTATCGTAGTCAATAATATGTAGTGAAGAAGTATCTCCAGCTATTACCTCAGCAATACCTTCCCATGAAAGTGTAATAGTATTTGGATTTGTTTCGACATTTTCAGTTAATGTGATTTCATTTGTATCACTATCACAAGTGATCGTATAATTGTCAACATTAAATCCTCCCAAACCAAAGCCATCAAACTCTGCTAAGAAATCTCTAATTGCCATGCCTTCTTTAATTGTTATATCTACAGGATCACTTGATGCGTCATTAACTTTGCATGTGACAGGCAATACAGCAGTAGTCTTTAATTCAATTGTAGTAGTTTCTTCTACATTTACAACAAATCCTACTAGAGTTAAAGTAATAGACTCTTTGCTATTAGTTTTTGATGTCAAAGTAATCTCGCTATCGCCAGTAGTCAATGTAGGGATATCATAACTATCTGCATCTATATTCAGTTCGTTTAACAAAGACGTTAGTGTCATGCCTGGATAAATATTTTTCCAAGAATTATCCGCTTTGATTGTATAATTCGCTTCGATCTTGAATTTTGTCGCTGCTAATAATTTTGTTTCAGAACTTTCTGTCCCTTCATAATATTTTACAGTTACATTATAGTCAGTCTTGCCATTGAAAACTACATAATTCCCATCGAATTCCAAGCCTGACACAACTAGTATCTTACTATCAGTATTGTGCTTATATTCTACAGTAGTGTTGTAGCTTTCGCTATCCGCTGCTGCTGCAACTACAGGCTCACTCCTAGTATAATCACCTAAATCAGGTATATACCCCCTTAAGAAATTATCAATATTTACCCTATTTTCTACTACAGGAGTATTGTAAGCAGCTGGCGCTACAATAGTTATTGGCTTTAATGTAGCGCTATAGCTTACAAGTGGTATAGTATTTTCTGTAATTTTAATAGTTATATCACTCTCAGTATATGAGCCATTTTCTATCTTAAATCTAATAACTGGAATACCATCTACATATTCTATCGTCGCAGTCTCAAACGAAATAGTTAAGGTTTTAGTACCAGAAGCAGTATATTTAATATAATTAGGTGAAGTATTATTTTCTATTATAGGATCTGCCTCGTAAACAGCCCTATTAATCGTAGCAAAATTTCCTAGCAATACATCAATAATACATGTACCATCTTCTATCTGTTTTTCAGTTGTTGTAAAATTGTTAATGGTCATAATACAATTGATACTTATGGAATTTATCGTAACACCTCCAGCAACAATTTTGATTGATGAAGTATCATCACTGAAAGTAATTATGTTTTTACTATCGTATTCAATTATAGTAGCATCATCATCTGTTAATGTAAGAGTTGCTACAATATTACCAGCAAAGTCTTTTAAGACTATTTTCTTTTCAGATATTATAGGAGTAGTTTTTGTTCTATCGTATTTACTAGAATTAATAAATATTTTAGCAAACTCGTCTAAATATATACCATTTTCTATGCTAGGATTAGCCACTAAAACAGAAGAATTAATAATAATATTTGGAGTAAGCTTGACAGTAGTAGATACAACATTCACTCCGCCTATAGCGATATTGATACCAACCGATCTATCTGTTGCTGACTCAGTAAATAATATTCTTAGATCATTTGAAATAGTAGCATTTGTAAATGTTAGAGTTGTAGTTACCACTACACCATTAATTGTGTTTGTGATTTCTATTTCGTTATCACCTGTTATTGTATAGTTAGCAGGCTCGTTAGTTGTGCTTACATCATTAAAGTACGCATTTAAGAAATCACTTAATGGACTAGCATTGTTGATAGTAATTGTATTAGTATAAATACTGGATTGTAATATAGTTGTAACTGCTATGTCTTTCTCAATACTTATAATCTCTTTATTATCAACATCAGTGTTATCAACATCAGTGATAACAATAGTTACTTTGTAATCGCTATCAGCTGTTGTGATTAAATTATACTTTGATTTAGCGTCTGATACTATCTTAATATTAGTAAATTTCAAAGTAATAGTAGGACAGCCATCTTTAGATAATTTCAATTCACGAGTTCCATTAGTTTCTATATTACTATGAGTATATTTACCATCTCCAATCTCTGGCAATCCAAGAGAGTTTAAGAATTCTACCATAGACATAGCGTTATGCATTGTTAAGGCTGTAGCGTCAAATACGCTATTAGATATTATCATGTTTGGAGTAACAGTGAATTTTAAATCAACTAAGTCTAAATCACCTTTTTTAATTACAACAGTTATAGTATAGTCTGTACCAGGCTCAGTCTCATTAAATAGAATATTGTATGAGGTTAATGTAATATTATTTGAGAATGTCACTACTAGTACATATCCATCTGTGCCTGATGATGTCAATGTGATAGTTTTAGTAGACGGATCTACATTTTTATTATACTTTTCATCAAGGGTTTCAATCTTTATATCAAAGAATTTAGCTAATAGATAATTTAGACTTGAACCATTTTCTATAGTAGTATGAGAAGTATGATCTGGCGGTGTATTTAATAATAATTTAACAGCATCAGTTTTGATTAATATGTGAGTAGTAATCTCACTTTCGCTTTCTTTGAAAGTAAGAGTGAATGTCTCACCGCTATTATGTACAACTACTACCTTGATCTCAACATTATCACCTAATGCTATTATATTGTTTGTGCCAATTAAGCCAATATTAGTCAATTCAATAGTAATTGTTCTGTCGCCCTCTACTGATTTGGTTATAGTAGTAGTATCTGTACCTGATACAATGTTATAACCCTCTTGATAACCCTCTACCATCAATGCCTCAATCAACGCATCTAGTTTTTGACCATTCTCTATAGTAATTGCATTATTCATATCTACTGTGTATTTAGGAGTAAGATTAATAACCTTTTCCACATCACCATAATAATCACCAGTAATTTTGATAGTTACATTATGTCCGTCAGCTTCTGAAATAAATATTATTCTATTATTTTTTATGCTAGCACCATTTAATATAAATGTTATTGTGTTGTGGCCAGTTTTAGAGTATTTAATTACATTATCACCTTCTGTATCCACAGGTGTATAGCCCCTAATTATTGTATCAGACACCCACATTTTTACAAAGTCAGTTACACTTATGCCGTTCTCTACAAGTTGTAGTTGTGATTCGCTAAGATTTAGTACATCATTAGAAAGTGTATTGACTGGTGAAAGTGCTACGTATATATCTTTTATGATTTCTATGATTGAATCACCATCAGTTTTAGTTAAAGATATACTTACAGAATGAGTCACATCAGGTTGGAACGTAAAGCTATTAGTGTCTCCTATAAATGTAACCCCATTAAACTCAAGAGTATATACTAAATCACCTTGCGTAATGGTGTATTTATTATCTTCCACTTTAACTATCGGAGGATTATCACCTAAGCCGTTTAAGTAACGAATAAATGTACTTACGCTGACACCATTTTCCAATGACAATAGCACCTTAGGATCGGCATCATCTTTATATACAATAGAGTTAGTTATAGTAGGAGTAACCGAAATTGGAGTGATTAATCCAAACCAACCAAATGGCTTACTAAAGTCTACCACACTATTGACAACCTCTGTTGTAAATTTAGCATCATTATTCATTAGTAATATATATGTGTCTTTATTTTTTACAATCTCTACATTAGTAAAGGATACTGTAGCGGTTGTTGTGTCGCCATTGTTAATACTTAAAGTTGTGCTATCTATTATTTCATAACTAACTGAATTATTAAAGTAGTTTTCGACAAATGTCTGTAGTTTCATTCCACTGTATTCACTTGCTCCATTTAACACGTCAGATTTTAATGTAACATGTGGAATGATTGTGATTGTTTTATTAATAAATGGTTCTTCATCAAAAGTAAGATCTGGAATCGAGTATCCATATACTTTATAGTCTGCTGTTACATTATTACTACTCTTAAATACCAACATATAATCAATAGTATTTCCAGCCTCATCCTTTACTGGATTTAGTTCTACATCACCATTAAGCGTCAAAGTTTCATTACCATAGGTAAATATTTTTTTGTCGTCAGATACAGAAAACTCAACGCTTAGTTTCTCTTTATTGCCATTCTCGTCTGCTGCATCAGTTGGTACAAAATCAGTATGGAAGAAATATCTAAACAAGTCTGATACATAAGATAGATTCTCTACAGTGATAGAAGTGATATCTTCTCTAGAACTAGGCACTTTAGGAATAATCTTTAAGTCGGTTTCACCACCAGCATCATTTATTGGTTTGATTTCAAAGTCATCACCACCAATGTTTATTTTTACAGTGTAGGTAATAGGATCATCAAAGTTATTAAATATAAATACATTCTGCCCTGTACTTCCATTCACTGTAGTACAAAGTTTGTTAAATGTAATAGTCGTTAAATCGCTTTCACTACCATACGTGATAACAGAAACATTGTCTATTGTATTAAAATACACATTAACAAGATCTGGATCGTAATTATCCTTAATAAATAATTTGTACTTCAAGAACCAGTCTATAGTTGTTCCGTTTTCTACCTCTATTACAGAATCAAAGTCAAATAATATATCAGGTACGAAATCACTAATAACAATCTTCATAGTATCACCTAATGCAATAGATGATGTCGTTGTATGGAATACTATTTTAGCACGGATATTATCTTTGTCATTTTGAATAATCTCAGTATTGAATACTACTTTTTGTAAATTTTGGCTTACACAGTTTATTGCGTCATTTGTGCCATCTCGGTAGAATTCAATACTCAT
This sequence comes from Clostridia bacterium, assembly GCA_017399265.1. GTDB lineage: Bacteria > Bacillota > Clostridia > Christensenellales > UBA1242 > UBA11490. Next base: position 78,334 of record JAFQDL010000008.1, on the reverse strand, counting down.
CTTGTATATACCTGATTCACCTATTCTATAAATAATCTTATTAGTCTCAGAATCAACTTCATCGAATTCTAACTCATTGCCATCAAATGTTGCAGTGTTCCACAAATTATTTAATACTTTACCAACTACAAAGTAACTATTTAGATCCCCTGCAAAAGTCTTAACATCAGTACCATTCTTGACATCTACACCCAAAGCATCAAAACATTCGTTTTTGATTATTACGAAATGTTCGCCTAGATCTATCTTATCAGAAGGTGTAATAACTACCTTGACAGATAGATTACTTAGCGGTATCTTGGCATCAGTACCTCTACCTGCTGGCGTAAACTCTGTAATAATAAAGTCTACAGATATTTTTTCGTCTACACCTTTGTAGACTAATCTATTTACTTCAAATCCTATAAGTGGACTAGTGTCACTAGCGTCAATTCCTAAATTATAATCTGGGATAAGTGGGTTGATTCGACAACCAGATCCGTCACTAATCATAGAATCAGTTTTTAGTTTACCCAAAACTTCTAGCGATGTTAACTCAGAGAAATTATTAGTAAATGTCTTAAAGTAATCTAGTGTACCATCTGCATATTCGAAATGAATAAAGTCTGTAAATGTATGCATTGCTCCTGCTGTAATATAAACTGTAGGCATATCGAACTCATTACTTTCAGTTTTATAGTCAGCAGGTGTATCTGTTCCATTGCTAGTCGTTATAATATTGTATCCAGCAACAGGTATAAATACGTTTAGTTTGTTGCCTGCTATCATATATGAATCAGCAATAGATATACTCAAAGGCAATATAAACGATCTATTGTATGGAATAACATCTAGTTTAGTAGTACCTTCTATTATACTTACACCACTAGAAACAAATGTATTAAGTTCTGTAGGCTGGTCTACCATATTGCCATCGGTCTTGTAGTATTGATCGTATATAGACAACTTTTCATCATCACTTAAGCTATACTCGTATGCTTCGTCACCTGTATACCAATTTATGCCTTGTAAATTTGATTCTTCTGTATTAACTTTTATGGAAACATCATCATCAATAGGATTGGTTTCGCAATTGTTATATGTAGGGTTGCCTGACTTTAAGTACGCTATAGACTTACCATTAATAGTTTTTTCTTCATGGCAATTAGGATCTAATTCTAGGAATGTAAATACCGAACCATAAAGATCGTCTCCTGACTCAAATGGTCTAATAGAACTATTGAAAGATGTAATCTTGTATGCTGAATTAGTATTAGAAAGTTCTCTATAATAAGTGCTATTTAATAATATCTTTTTCTCTGGATAGACATGTATAACAAGGTCATCTATTTGAGAATCGGATTGCCCACCTGCTAGTAGTATTCCGCTAATAGATTCTATATCTATAGTTATAATCATTTCTGTAAAATACTTACCCGTGATTATTAACTTTTGTCCGTCTATTATTATTTTATTATTTCCAACAATTTCTAGTTCGGTACCTTCTTCATTAATAGTACCTATATTACTATATTCACCATTCCAACCTTGTGCTTGTACCGATTTTAAATAGAATGTAGGAGTTATATCATCTTCTTTACCAGAAATCGAGAAATAATTGGACAAATCATATATTTTCTCGTCCTCTGTACTAGCACTGACAAACAAGGCTTTTTGATTATCTACTGTCATATTATTAACTAAGGTTAAGTTAGGAGATACTACAAGCTCTATATAAGCAATCCTTTTGCCGATAGTCGCTGTAATCTTGATAGTAGAAGTACCTGCTATAAAACTATCAAAGATGTATAAGTCAACAACTCCACTCGAGTCCGAAGCCGAGCCCGAAGTATAACCCTTGATATTAGTTAATTGTTCTAATACCCCTCCTTTAGTTCTGACAAATACGGCCAATCCATCACCTTCTGTGATTTCAAATGTAATACCTTCGGATAGTGATAGGCTTGCATCAGTATAACCTGCTTGTATTAATTTTAATAAGTTCACACAACGAACATTTACACTATCTAACGTTTTGACATTAGCATAATTTTCGTCTATCACATTTTTGACTGTAGCGCCATCAGCAAGTTTAGTATGAGTAGCTGTTTTTACATCATAGAAATAAGGTTGTGAATATTCTGCAACTGCCTCCATATGGAAGTCTATTACAGTATTTTGATTAGTAGTATCGGTTATTGTGAAATCACCGAAACTAAGAGACATCTTGTAATCAACAATAATCTTGTCTATTGTACTAGATATAGGCAGAAATCCATCATGTGTCAATGCTACTTTTAGCACGTCATCTTTCAAAATACTATTATCTGCAGTATATCCATCAAAGTATTTGTAGAACTCAGTTGGAGATATTGTGAATTCTTTAACTTTAAACTCACGCATATAGTCGGTTATTGATTTGCAACCTGGAGCATATTTGTTCCATACAGGATCACCTGAACCAGGTTGAACACAAACAATATTATCATTATAAAACTCAAATACGTCATGATGTGAGAAATAGTTTTCTATTAGGAATTGGAATATATATTTCTCATAACGCCCCCCACCAAATATGTCAAATACTGTAGGTGCCTCTGGAATATCTCTATATGTAAGGTGGTTAGTATTACTTATCTTATTATATATATATACAGCAAGTGTATAATAATGCACATAATTATCACCTACTAAATCAGGTTTGTTTGGAATATTATAAGTTAAAAATATATCAGGATTGGCAGTAGGAATTTTCTCGTTAAATATTCCCCCTGCAGCAAAATATTCATTTCTAAATTTATCACTTTGGCGAGCCATCGCTTCTATCAAGTTGTACAAGTCTCGACTTTGATATACTCCATATACATCTACGTATGATATCTTGTTAGTGTTGGGTCCTTTTATATCCGTTGTATATTTGAAATTAGCGAAATTGTATATATCAAAGATTTCTATAGTCTTGTCTTCATAGCCACTCTCTTTTGCAATTACATTCTCATTATATTCTTGTACCTTGATATATAACTTGCTAATTATATTTAGGTATGTAATTAATCGGTCATAATCAGTTTTTAAATCTGGATCACTATTATCTACTAACTCTTTGTACAATGCTTTTATATTATCTTCATATTTACTACTTAGGTTTAATGTTGCATTATTAACTATATTATATAGTGTTATAAGGTCTTCAGATTTCTTTACTGTATCATAGCCGTCCAAATCAAATAAGTATAACAACAAGTATTTGTTAGCACTGACATTATTAGCTGTAATGACATCTAATATTCCTTCATATGGGATATCTCCTGATATAGATACAGAAGCTGCTGTCTTAGTACCAGTCCAAGGCTTTTTATCCTCACCATACAAATCTTCTACACTGTATCCAAACTTTAATTCATGAACTATGTTAGATTTTATATCATTTGTTATTGTATCAGTATCTAATAATTTGTCGACTTCGTTAATAGTAAATATACGTAGCATGTGATAAATCTTGTCATAAACAAAGTCGTCCCATTTAATCTCCCAAGCATCACCTTCTGCTTGCGCTGTCATAGATAGTCTATTAGCATACTGTATCGTTCCAGCAGCATCAGTCTCGTTAGCATAGATACTATACTTATCATTGTAAATAGCATTTACATCATTTACTTTTATGTCGTTAACCACCAATTCCACATCTCCTGTTGGAGCATAAAGGAATGCTGACTTAAAGGCTTCGGATATATTTAATTTCAGATTACGCTTGTTGTCTGTCTCTAAGCTGTTGGTCTTGTGTGTCTGGACAGTAATAGGTAGAGCAAACATCAATGGATTGTCGTTACCCATTATTTCTTTTGCAGTATTTTCTTTTTCTATCTTTAGGATATTGTTATTAAGGAAATCTTGCAAATAAGTGTCTTTAGTACTAGATGCTATTGCATACTCGTCTTCTTCTATGAAATTGCCGTCTTTGTCTAAATAACCTATAATGAAATTCAATTGGTTGTCAGAATTGTTGGTATCAAAGTTGAATGCATATTTCCAAGCAAATAATAGATTGGACAACTCTCTCTCTAATTCGTTTCGCTCTAATATTTCTTCAGGTGTAATATCTTCCGCTTTCTTGCCCCTTAATTCTAAGTATCTTTCCACTGAATTTGCTTCGAATGGAGAGGCATATATTATGTTCCTATATGTATTATCTACTATTAACTTTAGAGTATATAGAGATTGCTCTGTGTTAAGAGTTGTAGTATTTCTCTTGATTAGATCACCATTATCAAACAATGTACCTGCAAATTTGTAATTATCTGTATCAGGTATCTTAGAGTATAATGGTGTACCATATTCGCTTTCAAAACCTTCTACAAATAATGGTTCTGTAAACTTGGAATAGAAATTGATGTTTTCTAAGATTATTTCAGTTGTGATAGCATTAGTGTTAAGATTGATTTCGTGTAAAGTTGTATATGTAACAATATTATAATCATCTAACCTATACTTTTCATCTTCGTCATAATTTTCCAAGACATCTTCAGTTGTCTGATACATACCTTCTACAACTTTGTAATAATTAGTTGTATTATCATCAATCTCAACAAGTTCGTCGGTATATATTCTCTTACCTTCTCTATTAACTGGATTGTTGTCTATATCTGTTAAGACGTAGCAACCAAATATAACTATTTCATTAGTTGTGGCATATTCTGCTATTATCTCCCAATTCTCATTGGTTATCTCAAATGCATATATAGCACCATAAGTTCTGTTATCAGGAATAACACTAGAATCAGGAGTATTTTCGAAATCATATCTTGTAGAAATAACCTTTTTCTTAGTATCGTCCTCATACTCAACTACCATCTGGAAAGGTTCTTGGTTAAGGTTCTCAAACCTATATAATACGTCAGTTCTACCAGTATTTAATGCTCTGTAGTAATATGCTGAAGTAGTGTCTTCATAACCTGCAGTATTACTCATTAGAGATTTGGTCATAATAGAACGTTCATCATACACCAAGTCTATTTTTCCATCTGCAGCTGCAGCTTCATATCCCACAAATGCAAACAATTTGAAGGAATTGTAAGCAATACTTTCTGGGTTTACAACCACGTCAGACTTGAATGTAATATTTTGTTTTCCGAATACTGTTCCGATTGGAACTTTGGAATTATATGCAGCCTCCACTTCGCTATTATTAGAGTCTACAAACATTGTTGGCTCATAGGATAGTATTTCATTTCTTTCCACACCATCTGTGGCTGTCCCACTAGTTTCCATAACATTTACTTTGGCAAAGTCATAGAATACTTTATTTCCGTCTTCGTCATTTACTTTTAACTCAAACATTAGATATATTTGGAAATCATCTGATTTAGATGGGATAAGTTTATTAAATATCCATTCACCTTCGTGACCTTCTACCCAATTGCCGTCTTTGTCTACATTCTTTTCTACAGTTAGGTATTGATTACTAGTACCGAATAATCTATCGCCATTTTCATTAATTGCGTATTGGTTGATAAATAGCAAATAGTCTAAGATAGAATCTACACTACTACTCTTTGTAGAAGCTTCTTGACCTTCTAGTCTCTTATATACATTCTCTTCTTTGTCAAAGTAATAATAATTACCTTCACTAATATGTTCTTGAATACCAGTAATCATACTTTGCAAATCAGGATAAGGATCATCATCGTCACTTAAGAATTCTATAAAGTCATTTTGCCAAGACACGTTATCAAAGTTGATTTGTGTATTATCTATAAAGTTATTGGAGTTTGCGTTTAGTGCAACATCACTCACTTCGCTTCTACCAGATTTGTCAAACAACAACACCTTGATATCCAAGTTATTCATCATCAACTCTTTGATAGCAGCACTTTGGATTTCTTGACTAGAACCACCTGTTAGTGATGTAGCAGCTAAATCTATCTCAAACTTGTCCATTAATGAAAAAGTATTAGAATCTGAATAAACGATATATTGTTCTTGTCTGTCACTAGATGTAATATTAAAATCTCTCTCTTCGTCAGTAACTCTAAACGAATCTACTTTGACATCGGATATGTAGAAATTGACATACTCAGACACAAATACGTATGATAGAGCTTGTCTTACTTTTGAGTCAAACTCGCTATTAACTGTGATAAATAATGTACCTGTACTTTTTAACCCATTGAAGAAATTTATAGCTTCTGCATTGTCTTGTATAAAGTATGATTCATATTTAACCAAAAAGTCTTCAAATTCTTTCTTTAAATTAAGGAATTCTTGATCCGCGTTTAATTCGTCTATATCTTTGCCTAGGTACTCAGACTCTAATTTGTCAAAGCCTTTAGCATAATACTCATCTTGGATAGTAACGCTTCTGTGAGTTTTTGCAATAATCTTGATACTATTTTCTAAAATCTCACCAGGACAGAAAGTTAGTTCATACTTTAATAGTTCTTCGTTAAATACAGCTGTAACAGGAGCTAATATATTGGTTTGACCAAGCACAATCGGTACTTCTGGTCTATTCTCACCCTCTAACTGATAATAGAAATACACATCTCTTTGGTTGTCTGAATTGAATATATTAGTCTCAAAAATGTTGGATTTTTCGCTCTCTAGGTAGAAAGTTGTACTCTCCATATTCTTTGAGATGATGTATGTATTAGCAAGTGTACTGCTTGGGATATATTGCAAGTCTGACTTAAACACCAAGTCATCGTGGTTAACTGGCACATCTACAATTACACGAAGAGTACATGTAGTAACCAGATTACTTAACGAACCATCGTCTGCACTCGTAAATTCAATCTCGGCAGATCCACCTATATTACGCCCATTAGCATCTTTAGCCACCTTGATAGTGAATTCCTGTCCTGCTGTAATCACTGGATCTACTATTACAGAATTACCCATGGTGACTGACGCATTCAGTTTAATATCAGTTGCATTCTCCGGTAGATAGTGAATAACCAGTGTATGATCGTCTTCTATTAAGATGGTCTGTGACGTAGATGTAACATCATTTATATCGAAATAGATATTCGTCATACCTATTACAACTTCGTTAAATCCACCTGCTAAGGCATATATACCTGTACCAGCAGCCATCAATACCACCAGAGATATAAATACAATAAGGATAACCTTGCCCCACTTAATACTGCGAGGTTTCTTCTCCTTTTTCTCTGGTTTATTCTCAGCTTTAGCTAGTTTTTTGAACTTCCTATCCATTTTTCTTCTCCTAAGCTATTTGATTATAAAAGCATAAACACTTATATATATTATTTATCATTTTTATATAATTAATTATATAAAGTGACATATTTTTTGTCAAACGAAGATATGTAATTTAAAAATTTGAAAAAGTGACTTTTAAAAGCCAAACCACACCATCAATAATGTTTTTTAAAAAATCCTAAATATAGCGATTTTTTCGAGTTGTATAGATTTATTAAAAACAAAATAATACTTATCCACAAAAAAAAGACAAAGTATATATTTACTTTGCCTTTTCAAATTCAAACTTTTCCTGTAATTTTTCGAACTTTTCGTTATCTATATCTACTATACCTTTTAGTGGGTTCTTGATTTTTAACTCTTCATATTTACCAAAACCAAGTTTAGAAAACGGAAGCAATTCCCACTTGAAAATATTAGGATATTTGCGAATTATTTTCTGATATCTCGCTAGTATTTTCTCATTATCATTGATATCTGGGATAACCACTGTTCTTATCCATACTTTCTTTTTTAAGCCTTTGCATAGATCTAAGAAAGCTAAAGTTCTGTCCAAACTACCTAAGGTATATCTACAATACATATCATTATCTGGATATTTTAAATCACAAATGACATAATCTAGATTTTTAACAATTTGTATTATTGTATCGTCTATCTCTATATTAGCAGAAGTCTCTACTATACTATTGATATCATTCTTTTTAAACACTTCTACTGCTGCCAGTAAGAAATCTTTTTGGAGAAGCGGTTCTCCACCACTGAAAGTAATTCCGCCATCTACCCCGTAGTAAGACTTATAAGTTTTTAGTTTGTCATAAAGCTCAATAGCAGTCAAACGTTGCACATTACCACCTTCCCATGTTTCTGGGTTATGGCAACACACACATCTAAGATTACAGCCTTGCAAGAACACAACGCTTCTTATTCCGCCACCATCTAGCGTGGAATAAGTATCAATCTTATTAATATACCCAATCTCATTACATTTTTTCATGGAATGTTCTACTAATAACCTCTTTTTGTTGTTCTTTGCTTAATTTGTTAAAGTTAACCGCATATCCACTAACTCTGATTGTTAGGTTTGGATATTTGTTTGGATTATTCATTGCATCTATTAGCATTTCTCTATTAAGTACATTTACATTCAAGTGTTGCGCATCTCTTCCAAAATATCCATCAAGAAGATGTGTCAAGTTGTTGATTTGGTCTTTTTGCTTTCTACCTAATGCGCTTGGAATGATACTAAATGTATTAGATATTCCGTCACGGCAACAAGCATAATTTAGTTTGCTTACACTATTAAGGCTAGCTAAAGCACCATTACAATCTCTACCATGCATTGGATTTGCACCTGGAGCAAATGGTTCACCTTTCTTACGACCATCTGGAGTATCACCAGTCTTCTTACCATAAGCAACGTTAGATGTAATAGTAAGAACACTCAATGTGTGAGTAGCACCACGATAGCATGGAGTAGATTTTAAATTCTTATAGAAATCTTCTACAATCCATTTTGCTATATCGTCTACTCTGTCATCATCATTACCATATTTTGGATAATCTCCCTCTACCTCAAATGAAGTAATAAGACCTCTATCATCTTTCTTTGCATAAACTTTGGCATATTTAATAGCACTAAGTGAGTCTGCTAGAACTGATAAGCCGCATACGCCAAAAGCCATTAATCTACCCACCTTTGTATCATGAGTAGCCATCATCAATCTTTCGTATGCATATTTGTCATGCATGTAGTGTATACAATTCATTGTATCTACATATAGTTTTGCTACCATCTTAGAACATTTCTTGTACGCTCTAAGAACCTTGTCGTAATCAAGTAATCCTTCGTCAAATACTTTTCCAAGGTTGTCAAACACAAGATCGCCTTTAACCTCGTCATATCCGCCATTTAAAGCCATAAGTAACATTTTTGCAATATTACATCTAGCACCGAAGAATTGCATTTGTTTACCAATCTTCATTGCAGATACACAACAAGCAATACCATAGTCGTCACCATAAGATTGACGCATTAAATCATCGTTCTCATATTGGATAGAGTCTGTCTCAATAGATACTTTTGCACAGAAATCTTTATAGTTTTGTGGCAAATATTTGCTCCAAAGAATAGTGATATTTGGCTCAGCAGATGATTTTAAGTTGTATAGAGTATTAAGTACTCTGAATGCAGTCTTAGTAACCATATGTCTGCCATCTTCTGTAACACCTGCTTCAGATAAAGTAACCCAAGTAGGATCTCCTGCGAATATCTCGTTATATTCTGGAGTTCTAAGGTGTCTAACCATTCTTAATTTTAAGATAAAGTCATCAATAATTTCTTGTGCTTCACTCTCTGTTAACACACCTTTTTTCAAATCTTTTTCAAAGTAAATATCTAAGAATGTTGTAATTCTACCAATTGAGTTTGCAGCACCTGTCTGTTCTTTAACTGCTCCAAGATAGCCAAAATATAACCACTGAACAGCCTCTTTAGCACTGGTTGCTGGTTGTGAGATATCGTAGCCATATGTCTTTGCCATTTCTTTTAAAGCAGTTAGGCCTTCTATTTGCTTTTGGACATCTTCTAGCTGCATTAAATTGTCTGTCTCAATACCATTGTTATATAAAGCTAATTTGTCTTTTTTCTTTTCTTCTATCAAATAATCTACACCATATAGTGCAATTCTACGATAGTCTCCTATTATTCTGCCACGAGAATAAGCATCTGGAAGACCAGTGATAATACCACTATGTCTTGCTTTTCTCATAAGTGGACTATACACCCTAAAAACACCATCGTTATGAGTTGTTCTGAATTGGAATTGACCAAGAACCTTGTCTGTTAACTTATAGCCATATGCTTTACATGCAGCTTTAACACATTTTAAACCAGAGAATGGACTAACAAGTCTCACAAGCGGCTTGTCACTCTGAAGACCTACTATTATCTCATTCTTCTTATCCACGTATCCAGCTGGGTGTGAATTGATAGTTGCAGTTCTCTTTACATCAATACCTAGAACACCTTTCTTTTGTTCTTTAGCAAATAATTTTTCTACCTTTGCAAGTAGTTTTTTAGTTCTCTCCGTTGGACCTTGTAAGAAACTAGCATCACCACTATATTGTGTATAATTCTTCATAATAAAGTCTCTTACATCAATACTCTTTTTCCATTTAGTACCTTTAAAACTGTCCCAAATTTTTGACATAATTTCTCCTCCTAAAGTTTTTTTATTTATCAATTTTACTAAACATGTTTTGTGTTCAAAATATCATCTTAATTATCTCCAAAACATATCTAAGTTGTACCTTTCTAGTTGCCACAAAATATATAAATATATTTTAAGCAACACATATTCTAACATTTATATTTGTAAATGTAAATACTTTATGACAAAATTTTAAAAAAGAAATTTTGTGATCTAATGCAACACACACATTTAAAATCCAAAACCTGCTATTTACTTTAACACTATTTAAAAAAAGCACAAAAAGACCTATAGACTAGGTCTTTTTTGTTTAATGTTCCATACCATGATCTTGTTTCTCGATATGTCGATTCGATCTATGCAAATTAGCAGGCAATGGACGTTTTCTTACAATATTAACATTAGGTGCTGCAGGCTGAGTGACCTCTGCAGTTATTTCTGATGTATTATTTAGAGTGTTTTCTTGAGTATTGTTTTCTAAAGAAGCCTCTGCTTGCATTTCTTTTTCTTTAACTATCGTAGTCTCTGCGACTGCCAAAACTGTATCCATATTATCAAACAACACTTCCGACAATGCTCTGATTTGTTGCTTACCCTCTTCTGGACTCATATCTGGTGACACAACCAGACTACCTTTTAACACTTGCTCCATTTTTGCTTTTTGTAGCCTTTCCGTTCTTTGTTTTACTTCCTTTTCTGCTTCTTCCTGTGTTTGTATTTTAACACTTGCTATCTTAAACTGGTGTGAAGGCTTTTCGCCTCTTTCTGCTGCTTCTTTATCTTCTGGTGTAAGATATCTAGCAGGTGTAAAACCTTTGCCAACCTTCTTTAATTCACGATTGTACTCCGCGAAATTTGAAAGATCAGTTTCTGCCAATTCCTCTTGGTAATCTTCTATTATGGTTGCAAATGATTTTACAAGTTGTGGAGTTACTTGTTTGGTTATTTCCTCTGAGATATCTGGATTTTTTGTAATCATACTGTTGATTGTATTTAGTATAGCGACATCTGGAGCAACAATGGAATCGATAGCATCTTTCAGATTTACAGATTGAGCATCTTTAAGATTTACAGATTGAGCATCTTTTAAGTTCACTTTATTAGTTCCAGTCGTCTTTACTGTATTAGCCACTTCTTTTTCTATATTATCTCTTAAGTGCTGATATCCAGTCGCTGTAAGTTGAGTAGAAATTTCTCTTGCAAAGGTCACATCAGTTGACTTCATACCTGTTGCTTCAATCTTTGTAACAGTTAGATCCTCTATAACTTTTGCTGCAGTCTTAGTATCACATTTGCCGACCATTATAGTATCACCCAAGATCTCTGCTGTTGCTGCTGCATACATTTTTTGAGCTTGTTTAAAAGCAGCGTCTTTGCTAATACCTTCGCTTTCTGCAATCAATTTTGCCATACGGGATATTTTTAGGTTTATATTACTAACAGATGGCGGCAAATTCTCTCCTCTGCCTTTTCCATAAGTCTCTACTGCTGAACGAAAATCCATCTTGAACTTGTTCATTCTCTTTAAGATTTCTTCTTTAGCAGCAACCTGACGAGGATTTGATTTGATATTTACAAGATTTTTTGGCAATGCTGGGTGAGTCAAATCCCCCTTTAACTCTTCATGCGCCAAAAAATATGGGTGATTGTCTATAGCATTACCAATTTTGGAATAATTAACAATCATCTCTTCTATGCTTTTATGATTTTTTGCTAAAGTATTATTGTACTGGGTTCTAAAATTCTTATCTTTCTCACCTGCTACAAGAGATCTAAACTCGTCTTCTAATCTTATATAATTCTCCCAATCTTCTTTACCCGCACTTCTATCCTTTATCTTGTTAAAAGCTTCTAAATATTTATTGAATTTTACTTGATTATCTAACGATTGATGGTTGTTATCTATTGGCATAATATTTTCTCCAGTGTATTATATTTAATATAATAATATATTTTTTTTCACATTTAATCAAATGTTTAACACAACAGCACAAAAATATTATTAAATTTTTCAATCTTTGATATCCATAATAAATTTAAAAAGTTCTCTCATATCTTCTTCTATATACTCGATTGGTATATTCTTCATAGCCTTCTTTAAATCAAATTCTTTATCTTCTTTTAAATTTCTCCAATACAATTCTATCATTTCTTTTTCCATATCGTACTCCAATTCAAATTTATATTATAAGATGATCTAATCTGAGTGTATTACAATATATTTAATTGAAATACACAATCAAATACGCGAAGCTTCGCGTATAATTCCATAAAAAAAGTGTTAACCTAGTCAAAAGGAGTAATATATGACATCTTGTAAAGCGGTAGCACTTAGGATATGTAATATAATGCTAGATAAAAACCTAACTAAAAGTAGCGTTTATAAAAAAATAGCGATGAACGAATCTACTTTACGTTCAATTTTAGAAGAACGATGTAAATCTGTAAAATTAGATACAATCATACTTATTTGTGATGGACTAGGTATTAGTTTACAAGAGTTTTTTGACGACGATCTGTTTAAAAGAGAAAATTTGGAAATAGACTAAAAAACACAAAAAGACCTAAATTTAGGTCTTTTTTTCGTAGGAGGATAGCCTACTAATATTTGCAACAAGTAATTAAAGTAAGATACAGATAACTCCGCCTTTGCCTTCATTAACAATTCTTTTCATAGTCTTGCACATTTTCTTCATTGCTTCTTGAGGTACAGCAACTAGTTTGTTATGAAGTCCTTCGTTTACTAAATGATGAAGGCTTGTGCCGAACATCTTAGTCTCCCATAAACCCTCCGGATTGGACTCAAACTCAGAAAGCATATATTTTACTAAGTCTTCTGATTGTTGCTCACTGCCTACAAGTGAGTTAACTTCTGTTTCTAAATCTATTTGCATTAGGTGCAAACTAGGAGCGCTGGCCTTAAGTTTTACACCATACTTGCTGCCTTGTTTAATAATCTGCGGAGTGGCTAATGTCATCTCATCTAGACTTGGCTGCACAACTCCATAACCGGTAGTTTTTACTTGTTCTAAAGCATCTTTGAATTTGTCATATTGGACTTTGGCAACAGATAACTCTTTGATATATGATACAAGTTGATAATCGTCTTTGATCTCAAATCCGCACTCGCTAGATAATACCTTGTAAAACACTTCTGGTTTTGCCTGCAACTCGATAACAATCTTTCCCTCACCTAGAGAAACGTTCACACCTGTAATCTGCTCTATATTTTCGCTGTTTTCAAACATTTGCAGATCACTTGTCACCTCACCTATTTTTACCAAATCTGCTGTTTTTGTCATCACTTCTTGCACAATTTCTTGAATAAATTCTGAGTCATAAGGCAAAGCATTCATCCAGTTAGGTAGTTTCACACAGATTTTGTTAATAGGGAATTCATTTAAAATATTTGCAAAAAGTGCATTTATATTATCCCCGTCCAATTCACTTACGTTTAATGGCATAACAGCTACGCCATATTTGTCTTTTAAAGACTTTGCCAAATTGACTGTTTCTGGGCTGAATGGGTGTGTAGAATTTAAGATAATAACGTATGGTTTGCCGCTTTGTTTTAATTGACTTACCACTCTTTCTTCTGCATCTACGTAATCCTCTCTAGGGATATCTGTAATGGAACCATCTGTTGTCACCATTATACCGATTGTAGAATGTTGGGTAATGACTTTATTAGTGCCTATTTCTGCGGCTTTCTCAAACGGCATTTGGTCCTCGCTCCAAGGCGTGTTAACCATTCTTGGTTTGTCATTCTCTATATGACCAATAGCACTATTTACCAAATACCCTACGCAGTCTACTAATCTAACATTAAATGACACATTGTTATCCAGATTGACTTGAACTGCTTCGTTTGGTAAAAATTTTGGCTGAGTAGTCATAATCGTTTTACCATCTCCTGATACAGGCATCTCGTCAATAGTTCTTTCTAAATCGTAAGTATCTGCTATATTTGGAAGAACCAAAGTGTTCAAAAACTTCGTAATAAATGTGCTTTTACCCGTTCTTACTGGGCCAACTACACCTAGATATATATCGCCTTTTGTTCTCAAGGCTATGTCTTTATAAACATCAAAGTCCATTAAAATTTTTCTCCTTTACATTTTAGGTTTACACTATATGTATTCACTTATTTTCCTAATTATGCAAAGAGATTAGAGTTTTATTATATTATTTTCGAATTTGTGCGAGATGTAAGTCTATATAATATGTATATATATATTTATAGATAACAAAAAAACTATTGTGTTAACACCTCTTTTTTGGATATCTTAACACAATAGTCTTTTTTTTAAATCTTCTTTCTAAGTATATCGCCTTGTTTCAAGCCTTTTAATCCTTTGACGTTAAGGCGTAGTATTTGTTGTACTTTTAATGCATCTACCACCTCTCCGCCATCTAAGTCTTGCATCTGAGATACAATTAAAGTCTTGTTGTGATTGGTTGTAGGCGAAAGTATTTCTAACTCATCACCTACTTTGAACCTATTTCTTTGTTCTATCTCCACCCAATCGTCTTCTTGGTCTTTAGTTATTACCGCCATAAATTCGTGTGTCTGAATTGGCATAGAGTCCTCTAGGTATTCTTTGTCTTTAGCACCAAAGTAAAAACCTGTTGTAAATCTTCTATGACTGGTTTTTTCTACTTCTTCCACCAATTCTTTAGGACATTCAAAGTTATTAGGATTGGAGTAATATAAATCTATAGCACGTCTGTAAGCATTGACCACTGTTGCAACATAATATGGGCTCTTCATACGTCCCTCTATCTTGAAACTAGTAATGCCCGCCTCAATTAATTTGTCTACATATTCTATCAAACACATATCTTTGGAATTTAATATATATGTACCCTTGTCATCTTCTTGTATTTCGTACTCTCCGCTACCTTTTCTTGTGGTTTCTTTGATTGTGTATTGAAATCTACAAGCTTGAACGCAAGCACCCCTATTAGAGTCTCTACCTGTCATATAATTAGATAGTAAGCATCTTCCAGAATAAGAAATACACATAGCCCCATGTACAAAGCACTCTAAATCTATATCTTTAGGGATATAATCTCTGATTTCTTTTATCTCTGCTAAGCTTAATTCTCTAGCAAGCACCAATCTCTTAGCACCTAATTTTACATACTCCATAGCAGAATATTTGTTGGTAATACTTGCTTGCGTAGACACATGTAGTTCAAGATTAGGAGCATAATTTTTTACAAAAGACATAATCCCAAGGTCACTAACTATAACTCCGTCCACTTTGATTTCTTGCAAGAACTCCAAATACTCTTTTAATCCATCAAAATCTGCATTGTGTGCCAAAATATTGACAGTAATATAACATTTCTTATTTAATGAATGAGCATACTCGACACTCTCTCTTAGTTCGTCATTAGAAAAATTACTACTCATGGCTCTAAGTCCAAATCTAGTACCTGCAAAATAACAAGCATCTGCGCCATAATTTAGCGCTGTTTTAAGTTTTTCCATATTGCCCGCTGGGGCTAGTAATTCTATCATTATTTCTCCTTATACGTAATAGCGTATCCGTCCTCGATATCGTACTCTATTGTCGTTTTGTATGGTGGAAGACTGACCTTTTTCAAATAATTCTGAAGACTAACTACGATTGTTTTGTGTCTATGTGGATAAATACCACTTGGCACCATACCAAAAAAGGATATATTGTCTGCAAATATACAACCGCCATCTTCTAGCAAATCTTCTATAATATTGAGATATCTAAAGTAAAACCCTTTAGGACCATCAAGGAATACAAAGTCGAACTTTCTTCCCTCTTCCTTAAATTGCTGCAATATTACAAAAGCATCTCCCAATACGCAGTCTATATTATAATCTATATCTTTGATATTTTCAAGGGCTAAATTATATCTTTCTTCATCTTTTTCAATAGTAGTTATTTTACCATCGCATTGCATTGCACTTGCCATAAGCATTGCCGAGTATCCAATAGCTGTACCTATCTCCAAGACATTTTTAGGCTTGTTAGACTCAACGACTTCTCTTAATTTAGCAGCAGTCTTTGGCCTTACAATAGGTACTTTGTTCTCTTTTGCGTAAGTTTCTAATATATTAAGTTTCTCCGTAATATTCATACAAAATCCCCTTAAAGACAAAAGTTCATAGGCAAATATTCTTTGCCTATGTGACTTTATCCTTCAAATTTAATATTCATTGTGTCAAATTTTGGCTTGTCTGTATGGGTAATAGCGTGAATTTTTAGGATATTCATTGTAATATCGCTTTCTGTCACATCTACATATTTTCTCTCATCATTCTCATCATATTCCAGTCTTGCAACTCTAATATCCAATGGTTTGATAGTTGTTGAGAATACCATATAAATATCATCAGCATAAGCAATATAATCTAGAAGTATATATTCTCTGTCTAATATCTCCACAACAGTACCCACTTTCATAAAGGTTTCTAGTTCTTGAGTCAATGTATCGTATTCTTTTTCTAATATATCGTATACAGCCTTAAACTCTGCTTGGTCTTTGATCTTTTCTAGATATCTTTTGCCATCTGATCTTAGTTCCTTCAAAATAGCGTATTTGTTTGCAAAAGCATTTTCTTCATTTAATTCAGCGGCTATATAGTAATAGTGCCTATTGTAAACCACTCTCTCAAGCAAAATTATCTTCTTACCTTCCACTCTTATTAATTCATTAACTTCCATTTTTTCTATCTCCTATAATATTAATCTCCTAGTTCCATACCCCTATTTCTAGCTAATATTTCCCTATTTCGTCTATCTTGTTTTTCTTCTTTTGCCTTATCTATCTTACCGCCTGCCCATGTAGCGAAAGCAACAGCGGCTCCACCAGCAATCAATTGTTTTGCTAGATGTCCAAATGTCGCACTCTCTCCTACTTGCAAGGAATTAGCCATGACTTGCGTCCAAAGTGTAATAGGTGTTGCCAATGTCTGCACAAGAGGTGGCGCGGAAGCAATTGCTGGTAATATTTCTGGAGCAAACATTCCTAAACCTACAGATGCTGTAGCCAACGCCCCACAAATTAAAGCGTTCCTAAATTTCTTATTTTGAATCTTGTCAAGTTTTGCTTTTGGTGTTTTTCCTTTTTTCTCCTCTTCTGCTGGATCCGCAGGAGGTTCAGCAACACCTGTCATCAGAGGCTTGTTCACTTTCCAAGGTTCATACTTTTGCCGTTTCAAAGGTGTGGTATACTCTGGCAACGGATCTATTTCTCTTGGTCCATCTAAGCCCTCTATCTCAAAACCCTGAATTGCATGATAAATAGTTGCTTTATCCGGTTGCATAAAAGCCTCTTTCTTTCCACTTCCTAAATTGATTTTTGCAGAAGATATAGACAAAGTTTCCCCTTTAGCGTCTTTTTCATCAATCGTGACATCATGGAAGCTTTTTTCACCTTGCGTAATTGCTAAAGATGTCTGTGTGGCTAACGCTTTGTTAAGATTTCTCATTAATTCTTCGTTAACAATAGCATTACCTTTGGAGTCCCGCTTGACAACTATATCTATAACGTTTTCCCCTTCTTTTTGTCCAGTTCTTTGTCCTTTGACTTTAATTGTTATTTCGTTATATCCAGTCTTAGCTCCTTTTAACAATCCTTGCACAAGTTCTGAAAAATCTTCTTGTGTTACAAGTTTTGCCCCACCAATCTTCTCTGCTAATCTGTCTATGCCAACATATCTTTGAAACTGGTCTTTTTTAGTAACATCATCTTTGTTTGGTGTAGAAGCAATAAGCGTCTTTCCCTCTGCTCTAAAATGCCTTATATTATCTAGCAAGTCTACTCTATCTACAGTAGAGTCTCCCCTTGCTGCATGTACCTTTGGTTTCTTTTCTGATACACTTTCTGCAGTTGGTGGCTCATACTCTTTTTTCTCTTCTTCAAGTACTGCTGTTGGTGGCTCATATTTGCCTTTCACAACATCAGCAGATGGCGGTTCATAGCTTGGTCCAAACTTATCATCATACATTCCAAGCACTTGTAGCGGTTTCGTATACTCATCTGCTATTTCAAAAGATGTTGCATCTTTTTCAATTTCGTCTACAATATAGTTTCCTACCTTGTTCCACAAATCTTCTTTACCAATAATCAAAAAACCATCGTTAATAGCATTGAAAACTAACATATCCACATAATCTTTGCCCTTAACAGCAGACTTAATAACATTGGCACATGTCTCCGTATCCAACTTGCCGCTTTGCATATGATCAGATAAAACCTGTGCAATAGCCACTCCTAATATATCCTTTACTCTAGAAAAAGTATCTACAAGGCTTGCAACATCTGCATTAATAATCTTACCTTCCATTTCGTCTTGAATAGACCTAAATTGAGAAACAACCGCCGTTATATCAGATGGGCTGCCTTTTTCTATTGCATTATTAAGGTCTTGTTTTAATTTATCTACTGTAGTGGTTATAGTCCTATCTATCTTTTGCATATTGACAGTATGCATAAAAGATTTGATATTGGTTATATTATTTGGTATTTTCTTTTCTTGCAAATCCGCTTTAACATGCGCATGAGCTAAGATATATGGGTGTGTGTCAAACTCCACAGAGAATTTCACATCACGTCTTATCTTAGAATAAACAAATTCGCTATTACTCTTTCTTAGCGCATCACCCATTTTTTTCTTATCTACATTCTTTGTGAATTTACAATAAGTCCTAAGTTCGTCATCTAGCTTTATATACCTTTCCCAAACACTGACGTGATTTCTTCCGTCCATAATACTAGTCACAACAGCATTTAAATCTTTTTGTATAGCTTCTAGAGACCTTGTCTCAACCTTTGCCATAAACTCGACTCCTAATCGTGTAATTATAATATTTCATGTATTAGTATATATTATTCGATGAAAAACAGCAAATTATTTTTTCAGAATTTGGCTCATTAACAAAAATTTACAATCTCTTTTAAAAAAAACTTAAATAAACTATTGCAAATGTAAGAATTTTAGTGTATCATATATTTAGTTTTGGTTTAACTTTATGTATTAATTGCAAAAGTTAAGATATATTTAATCATTATTCGACTAAAATACTTTCGATAAATTATGTATGCAAGTAGAACAAGTCAACGGGATTTGGACGTAACTGATACATAAGTTAAATATATCATGATTTTTGGGTTATGAAAAATTTGTGAAATGGATTTTTTTGTGCTATTTTTTTGCATTTTAAATACTAATTTATTAATTTGCAAAACATTATAAAACATCTAAATATAGGTGTATTTTTGCAATAGCAAGCGTTAACTAAAATATTAATATAAATAATTTATTTTAAGGAGAAATATATGAGAAACAATTCACAACTAAAATTATCGTTTTTAGGCGGAGTTGGCGAAGTCGGAAAGAATATGATGTGCCTAGAGTATGGCGACGACATGATAATAATCGACTCTGGTGTTGCATTCCCCAATGATGACATGCCAGGTATCGACCTTGTTATCCCCGATTTCTCTTACGTGCTAAGAAACAAACACAAAGTAAAAGCAGTAGTAATCACTCACGGTCACGAAGACCATATTGGATCATTGCCTTATCTAATGCAAGAACTTAATGCACCTGTGTACGCATCTAGATTATCTGCTGCCCTTATCGACAACAAACTAAGAGAACATAAGAAGAAATTTAAAACAAATGTAGTTAAGAACAAAAGCGTAGTTAAAGCTGGTTGCTTTACTATTGAATTTGTTAAGGTTACCCACTCTATTTCTGGATCAATGGCTCTAGCTATTACCACTCCATGTGGTGTATGGTTCCATACTGGAGACTTCAAAATGGACTTTACTCCAATAGATGGCGAGCCTATGGACCTAATAAGACTAGCAGAAATAGGCAAGAAAGGAGTATTGTTACTTACTGCTGACTCTACTAATGCAGAACGTCCTGGATTTAGTATGAGTGAGAAAAAAGTAGGTGCAACACTAGACGGATTATTTGCTCAAAACAAGCAAAAAAGAATAATTATAGCAACATTTGCAAGTAACGTTCACAGAATTCAACAAATACTAGATATTTGTG
Organism: Clostridia bacterium; assembly: GCA_017399265.1. Classification (GTDB taxonomy): domain Bacteria; phylum Bacillota; class Clostridia; order Christensenellales; family UBA1242; genus UBA11490. Next base: position 57,865 of record JAFQDL010000008.1, on the reverse strand, counting down.
AAAAGTACGGAAGAAAGACAGTTTTCTCTGGTCGTAGCATGCAAAATGTTTGTGAGACAGCAAGCAAGATTGGTGAGCTTAGATACAATAGAGAAAACATTACAGATATTGGCTCACTTAACAAATATGATGATGACAAAATCTGTATCATTTGCACAGGTAGCCAAGGAGAGCCAAACTCTGCCCTATCTAGAATGGCTAGAGGAGAATTCCCTAAAGTAGAGATCACAAATAACGACTATGTTATCTTCTCTGCTTCTGCAATTCCTGGAAACGAAAAAGAAATCGGCGAAGTTATTAACGACCTTTATAAGAAAGGTGCTGGTGTAATATATGAGTCATTGGCGGAAGTTCACGTATCTGGACACTCTTATCAAGAGGAATTAAAAATGATACACTCTATCGTTAAGCCAAAATTCTTTGTTCCTGTACACGGCGAATTCAGACATTTAAGAGCACATGCCAATATCGCAAACGACCTTGGTATGAACGAAAGAAACATTGTTATCCCTGATCTTGGCGACTGCATACAAATAGGCACAAACTCCATCAAGAAAATTAACCCAGTACCTGCCGGAATTAAATTGATAGACGGACTTGACATAAGTTCAGCAAACGGCGCTGTACAAAGAGATCGTATGCAACTAGCAACAGAAGGCCTATGTGTAGTAGTTCTTACAATATCTTCTAAGAGGTTTGTTCTTACATCTAAGCCAGATATTGTAACAAAAGGCTTTATTTATGGCGGCGACAATGCCAATATAATCGAAGAAGCTAAAGATTTAGTAATCAATACCATTATCAATGCAGATTTCAAATCTAATGATTGGAGCCTAATCAAAGACGCAATAAAGAAAAATCTTGGCAATTTATTCTTTAAGAACTTAAAAAGAAAGCCAATAATCATTCCTATCATTGTGCCAACAGTTTAATAAAAATAGTGTATAAAGGTCTATCCTATATACACTTTTTTTATATTTATCACCCATATTATGCAAAATATCAAAAAAACACTATATTTCAAGTGTTTTTTTTGTTTTTAATAAAAGCAGATAACGCTAAGAGTTATAATTGTAAGGTGTTTTATTTTTTTTATCGCCTTTTAAATTTAATATATAACCATCTTCAACCTTGCACCACCAATTAATATTATTTTTAGGTAATGCTTGTAAAATTTCTTCATCTGTTAAGTTAAAACTTTCCACCAGCTCGACATCTTCAATTTTGATTACTGCAAATATATCATCTTGCAAATTACGCATATTACTTTCTGTTATATTAAATTTTTTATTAAAAAGTCTTTGATCCTCAAAGCAGATATGAAAACAATTATCTCTAATCTCCGCATCACAAATTCTACCAATCATTCCTTTAAATATACCTTGTCTATTCAAACCTTCATTATCTTTAATAAGCTTAACCTTGTCCAAGAATTTCATTTATACCTCTATAATCAACCAATTATCCAAGAGCCAGTCTTTAAAATACTATTTTTTATACTCATATAATAACACATCTCCTTAAATATGTAAAATTTTTATATTATGATTGTATCATTAGAATTGTAATAGTCAATATTTGACTGACACTATAAAAAGAAAAAACACTATGTTTCAAGTGTTTTTGTTGTTTTTGCAAAGTACATTATTTACATATTTTGCTCATTTTGGTCTAGTTCTTTTTGCTTTCTTTCTTTCGCATCTAACACAGTACAAGCATATAGAGTTGGTACAGCCGCAGCAGCACTAAGTCCACACATTAATGAAGCATCACCCAAGTGGTCATATGCATCTATCAGATGTTCCAAGACTTCTACTTCTCTTTCTCTTACATCTACTATTTTTTCTCTATAACTATCCCCTGCAAGTAGATACATTACATCTAGTCTTGAGTCTATATTTTGGTCTGCGGACGCATCTTTTCTAATATAACTAGATACGATTGCTACTTTTTCGTTATGTAATTCTTTATCCATTGCCTCATATTTGCTAACATCCATACCATAGTATATCATTTGCCCTGCACCTACTCCAGTAGACAATAAAGATGCTAATGCAGCTGCATTAACTAGCAAACCAGCAACCTTTTGTTTTATATTTTGTTCCATAAAATCCTCCTAAATCCGTTCATTTTTCATTCTATCAAAGCCCAAATTCTTCTATTATATTGTACCACAGATTTTACGTTTGTCAAGAGGGTATTTTTTTTATGAAAAAATATCCACTAGCTCAGCTGGTGGATATTTATTGTTATACAGATATTTATATTTATTGTCTTTCTGTTAATTCTATAAACTTTTCTAATTCTTTGACCATCTCATAAGATTTTTCAGCAGTCTCCAATTCTACAAATAGTCTCATTACGCACTCGGTACCAGAAAATCTCACCATTGCCCAATAATCGTTCTCAAAATACATCTTCATGCCGTCTGAGTAATCTACTTTTAAGATCTTACGAGATAGTTTTGGCAATTCTTTTTTATCATAGATTTTTTTCTTTAAGTAATCTCTATGGCTTGCAGTTGTTTCGTAATTACACTCCACCTCTTCGCATGGATAGTTGTATTCTTCTTTGATTGCTTTGATAATGCTAGATAAAGGCTTTTTCATAGCACAGATAATATCTACAAGCATTAGGCCGCAAAGTATGCCATCTTTATGAAGCACGTGGTCTTTGAATGCTATTCCATTGGTCTCTGCACCTATGAAAGAATTGGTATTTTGCAAACCTTTAGCGACATTCTTAAATCCAACAAGTGCTGTATGGATATTACCACCAAGGGATTTTACTACTTTGTCAAGAAGTGATGTAAAGGCTATATTTCTTACAAAATCCCCTTTGAATTTTCTATATTTTACAAGATAATAGTACATAACTACTGCGATATAGTTACAATCATATGTTTCACCAGTCTTATCTATGAATGTTACCCTATCCCCGTCACCATCTACGGCAAAACCAAAGTCGCATTTTTTAGCCTTTAGCATTTTGACTTGTTCACCTAGATTATGCTTATATGGAGCAGGCATGCCGCCACCAAAATATGGATCAGGATTTTCGTTCATAACTATTACATCTTCTAAGCCTAATTTCTTAAAAATATATCTAGTACATTCACTAGTTGCACCATGCATTGGATTGAATAATATTCTTACACCGCTGCCTTTGATGTTCTTAGTGCCTACTAATTTCACTACATTATCACAATAACCTTTAATATTGTCAGTGTATGTAATTAGCCCCTTTTTCTCCGCATCTGCGATTGACATAGTCGGTATCTTTGCAGCATTAACCTTGTTCGCAATCTTCTCTATCTTGTCTGTAAATTCTTTGTCTGGCTCTTTGGCTCCATTTACAAAAATCTTTACACCTGAATAATAGAATGGATTGTGACTAGCTGTAATATATAAGCCTAAATGTTTATGCTTTACCTCGTATGCAATAAGTGTACAAGGAACACTCTTGGAATACATCTCCACCCTTAGCCCATGTGCAAGCAATACTTCACTCATCCACTCAGCAAATTCTTTACCCATAAATCTATTGTCATAGCCAAATGATATGGTTTTGTCTGTTTTGCCTTCTTTGATTAAGATATTAGCCACTGCATATGCTATTTTTTGTACATTTTCTTTAGTAAAATTATCTGCAATAATTCCCCTAAAGCCACTCGTTCCAAATTTAATCATTATTCACCAACCTTTAAATTATTATATATAATTCATTATATATCATACGCAAATATTAAACAAATTGTTTTTATCGAAAATTTAATTTACAAATTATCTTTCTGATTATTAATTGAAAACCAACATTAAACTCATATAGTTTAGACAAAAATTGATTTTTTTTATTTTTATTCGTCAATTTAGTAGTAATTTTTTGAAAATCCAGTATAATATTAATATATTATAAAAAAAGGAGAATAAACAATGGCAAAATCACAAAAAGCATATTTCGGTCTACCATATATTGTATCTTTGATTCTTACTATTATCCCATTTACTCACTGGGTACTTTCTGGCGTGACTAGAATTTTGAGAGGTCATGTTATTGCTGGTGTTCTTAACTTAATCCCAGCAGTTAACTTTGTGTTCTGGATCCTTGATCTTATCACAATGGTTACTCAAAAAGATATTACTTACTGGGCTTAATGTAAGTAAAAAATCGTTCATGATTATAAAAATACTTAGAATTCATTTTCTAAGTATTTTTTTTACAAAATGCCAAAGTTGAAAAGCATTAAAGTTTGTACACAAAATTTTTATCCCCTCTTGACAAATGAAAAAACTATGTTACAATCTGTATATATTTATTTATACAAATAAAAAGGAAGAAAAAATATGAGTAACAAAAACAAATTAGCATTAGAAATTGACAGATGCCATAGACAGATTGAAGAAAACACAAAAGGAAGAAAACAAAGTCGTAATAGTGCATTATTCTACGGTGCACTAGCACTTGTAACAGCAGCAGGAGTATTTTTTGCAAATCAAGGTTATGACAAATATACAATTGAGTACAAAAATTTATCAGAAAGTGTTGAAACTTTTTACGCAAAAGCCGCTGATTTTAAAGGATATAGAGAGGATATGACTGATGGTTTGCGTTTAATCGCTGATGAGATTGAAACAGGTAAAGTAGACTATTCTTATATCAATGAATGTTTAGCGAATTTTAAAAATGTTGGAAGTAGTGAGCATATAGATAGTTATTTAGAAGAAAATGAACCAGAAAAATTTGAAGAAATATCTACCTTAAAAAATCTACAAGCCGAAGCAAAATCTAACAAAACAGAAGCATTGATATGTATGCCTCTTTGGGGCCTTGCTGCAATTGGTGCTGGTACTATGTCGTCATTTGGTATTGCAGATTATCTATATAATAGAAAAAGATTAAAAGAGGAAAAAACAACTTTACGTCAACTATTAGATGAAGCAAACGGTTCTTCACCAAAGCCAGCGCCAGCAATTGAAAATAAAGAACAAGAGATGTAATGAGGTCATATCAAAATTATGAAAATAGATTACAACAAAATTCCCTTTTGGGCAGAAAAACAAGCAAAAGCTTATAAAGAAACAATAAAGCCAAGAATGATTAAAGAAACTACAAAAGCAACTGCACTATTTGCATCTTTAGCTCTTAGCATGACTCTTGCTTTTGCATCAGCTGGTTATATAGGAAATGCAGTTGATGAAAAAGAAGATAACGCATACAATATAGCACTTGATGCAGGATATGCAGAAATAGTTAATGAGAAAATAGACGAAATTTCAACAGAATATAACTTAGGTAATATATCTGGTACTGAATATATAGAAAAGTTACAAGACTCCGTATCTAGAGATACAACCTTAGCCGAAATACAACAGATGTATCCAGAATCAGCCAATGAGATAAAATCCGCTAACTCCAATAAACTTTTGGGTATGGCTGGAATATTGTTAGGATTTGCTGGAACCGCTATTAGTGCTCCAAGTCTATTTAACCAACTAGGCAATAAAACTATCGGTGCTGTAATAGACTACATAGACACAAAAAGAAATCTAAAAGACTCTATTAAAGCAGAAGAAGAAATCGTTTACGACGACGAAAAAGAACAAGATATGTAATAACACAAAAAGACCTAAATATAGGTCTTTTTTGTTTATTCAAATATGTATAAATTTTTATAACATTTTTTGATTTTGGATTTTATCAAGCATTTAATAAAACTTTTTTAATACTTAGTACAATCCTTCTATCATGCCATTTGAGTGTATAGTCATTCTCTCATATGCAGGAGTTTTATTAAGGCCTGGCATAAGTAGCATTTTGCCTAGTTTTACAACTATAAAGCCCGCCCCTGTTCTAAGTTCTATATCTGTCACATTGATATCAAAACCTACAGGACAACCCAATAAATCCTTATCATCGGAAAGTGAATATTGCGTCTTTGCCATAATGATTGGAAGATTGGAATAATTTAACTTGTCTATAAGTTTTATCGCATTCTCGGCATCTTTGGAATATTTTACATCGTATGCGCCATATATATTCTTTGCAATTTTCTCAATCTTTGTCTTAACATCATCTTCTAGATCGTATGCAAAATTTAGTTCATAACTCTCTTCACATTTTTCTATAACTGCATCTGCTAGATTAATCACACCTACTCCACCTTGTGCCCATGCATCATTTACCACGACGGGAGTGCCTACACGAAGACCTTCTGCTTGTACAAGACAAATTTCGTCCATAATATCACTAGCGTATTTGTTAAGAGTCACAACAACCGGAATATTGAACACATTTTTAATATTCTCTATATGTTTTTTCAAATTGCCAAATCCATTGAATAAGGCTTTGCTATCTGGCTCATATATTTTGTCTTTCTCTGCTCCGCCATGTAATTTTAGCGCTGGAATAGTCGCTACAATTACTACGCAAGATGGCTTAATTCCGCCTATTCTACACTTGAAATCAATAAATTTCTCTGCTCCTAAATCTGCTCCAAATCCAGCTTCTGTGATGGTATAATCGTTTCTTTGCATAGAGATATTTGTAGCCAAAATCGAAGAGCAACCATGTGCAATATTTGCAAATGGCCCGCAATGAACAAGTGTCGGATTTCCAGCAAGAGTTTGTACCAAATTTGGCTTTATTGCGTCTTTTAGAAGTATTGTCATTGCGTCTTGAACTTTGAGATCCCTTGCATATATCGCCTCTCCGGATTTATTAAGAGCGACCATTATATTACCTAGTTTCTCTTTCAAATCTTCTAGACTCTTTGAAATAGACAATATTGCCATAATCTCACTGGCTGCAGTGATATTAAATTTATCTTTTCTAGTATTTTTTGCATCAATAGTTACTTCTACATCACGAAGAGCTCTGTCATTTAAATCTAGACATCTATTGAATAATACTTTGTCTTTATCAATATTTAGAGCATTGCCTTGGAAAATATGATTATCAATTGCAGAACAAAGCAAATTGTTAGCCGATGTAATTGCATGAAAATCACCAGTAAAATGCAGATTGATATCTTCCATAGGAATAACTTGGCTATATCCACCACCAGTTGCTCCCCCTTTCATACCAAACACTGGACCTAAAGAAGGTTCTCTAAGAGCAAGGCCAACTTTTTTCTTTCTCAATCTCATGGCATCTGCAAGACCGATTGCTACAGTAGTTTTGCCATTGCCTGCACTGGTAGGATTAATAGAAGTAACTAATATTAATTTGCTATTCACATCATCTTTGTAAGGAACATTGACTTTTGCAATATTCTCACCATATGTATAATATTCGCCTTTCTTTAGCCCAAATGCTTTAGCAACCTTGTGAATATTTTTACCTTTTATACTATTTGCTATCTCTATATCTGTCATAATTATTCCTCCCATTCATCTGAATTGATTTTGTCCAAAAGATCTTCTATTGCTCTAAATCTATGTGATACTCTGTTCTTTTCTTCTGCCGTAGCTTCGCCAAAAGTTTTGTTCAAGTCATTAGAGAAAAATAAGCAGTCGAAAGTAAAAGAGGTGTCTCCTCTGTATTCGTGAGTAATCTTGCCGTATGATTTACCAACAGCAGAGATATATTTGCCATCAGGTCTAAGTAATATCATATGACAGGTATAATTAGCAGAGCGATTGGTGATATCTTTCATAACTTTAAGCAATTTTTGCCTATTAGCTTCTTTATCGTGATCTCCAGCATATCTAGCTGTATGTATACCTGGATCACCATTTAACTCATCTACACACAATCCACTATCGTCCGCAAGCACCATATAGTCGAGATTTTTATTCTTCAAATAATCGCTAATAGCCTTTGCTTTGATAAAAGAGTTCTCAAAGAAATCTTTACCATTCTCATCAATTTCTTCATCAAAACCCACTTCACTCATAGCAATTATATCATAATCCTTTAAAATACTCTTGACTTCTTCTATCTTATGCTTATTACCCGATGCAAATACAATAGTTTTCATTTACAAAACCTCTCTTAAATACTTAATAATTTCATTATACATCAAAAACACGAATAAGCAAAATAAATTGTTTTAGTCGGTTTATTTATCTACTAACAAAATATTTGCACTTATTTTTAAATATTTAGCTAATTTATAGAGCACCCCTACTCTAATATTGTTTTCGTAATTATATATCTTTCTTAGCATGTACGTAGATATATTACATTCCTTAGTAAACTGTTTCTTTGTTAAATTATTATTTTTTATAAAATCATTTATTATTTCTGCGTTTATAACTATCATAAAAACCCTCTTGTATCACATTTTGTGATTATTGTATTATATATCACATTTTGTGATAAATCAAGTAAAACATTACAATTTGTGATATTTTAATAAAAAGATTTGCAAAGGAATGAATATGAATAAATTTTATATAATGCTAAAAGATATTAGAAAATCAAATAAATTATCTCAACAACAACTTGCTAAAGATCTAGGAGTCCGTCAATCGACTATTGCTCAATGGGAAACTAATGATAGATCACCTAATTTAGATATGTTGATATCTATTGCAGACTATTTTGATGTATCTACAGATTATTTATTAGGCAGAGATAATGATACTCTAATAAAATAAAAAAACGAGTAGCATAATAAAAAACGAAAGTGTATGGATATTACATAACACTTTCGCTTTTTTTAACAAATTAATAAATTATTTGTTAGAGTATTTAAGATTAATCGTTGTATCTGGTACTAAATCTAGGTCAGCAAGATTTGCCCCTGCTAGTATTTGATAATAAGCTTCCGCTCCCACCATAGCTGCGTTGTCTGTACACTCGATAGGAGTAGGATAATAAAGTTTCTTTTTCTCTTTTTCGCACGCTTTTTGTATTTCAGCTCTAAGATGACTATTGCATGCAACACCGCCAGCAAGAGCAATCTTATCAATCTTGTATTTCTTGCTAGCATTGATAGTTTTTGTAACTAATTCTTCTACTGCTTGACATTGGAAAGAAGCACATACGTCTTCTACACAGGCATCTTCTCCTCTTTGCTTAGTCTTATGCAAATAGTTGATAACACTCGTTTTTAAGCCAGAATATGAGAAATTGAAATCTTTCTTATTGTAGTTTGGTTTGATAAACTGGATATTGTTGTTGCCTGATTTGGATAATTTATCTACTACTGGTCCACCTGGATATCCAAGACCTAAGACTTTGGCAACCTTGTCATAAGCCTCACCCACAGCATCGTCATGAGTTGTGCCTATCAGAGTCTGCGTTGCATAATCTTCTACTTTGGTTAAAGCTGTATGCCCACCTGACACAATTAGTGCCAAAAATGGTGGAGTCAAATCTTTATTAGACAAATAATTTGCAGCAACGTGCGCCCTTATATGATTTACCTTGATTAAAGGCAATTCTAAAGCAAAAGCCAAAGATTTAGCAAAGTTAACACCTACCATTAATGAACCAACTAATCCTGCACCATATGTTACTGCTATTGCGTCAATATCTGATAATGTTAAATTGGCTTTGTTTAGGGCTTCTTCTGTGATATTAGAAATGCTTAGCAAGTGATTTCTGCTTGCCACCTCTGGAACAACACCACCAAATCTAGCATGAATATCTATTTGGCTTGCAATAACTAAAGACAGCACCTCTCTGCCATTTTTCACCACTGCGACACTAGTATCGTCACAACTACTTTCAAATGCTAAGACAATGATATCTTTTTGCGTTCTTAATCTATTAAATTTTTCTGTTGCAATATCTATATACATATTTTTACCTTTTGATCAAGTATTTTGCAAATATTAAAAATCTGAATATATTTAGCCATTATTTAATTGTGTGAATAGTTTAGATAAGCTTCTATAAAGCCATTTAACTCTCCTGCCATTACACCAGCAATATCACTGGTCTCATAACCCGTTCTAGTATCTTTGGCTAGAGTATATGGGCAGAACACATAGCTTCTAATCTGGCTACCCCACTCAATCTTCTTAGCGTCACCTTTTAAGCGATTTGCCTCTTCCATTTGTTTTTGAATTTCTAATTGAGTAAGTTTTGAAATAAGCATCTTCATTGCCATTTCCTTATTCTGTGTTTGCGATCTCTCATTTTGACAAGTTACAACTACACCACTTGGGAAATGCGTAATTCTGATAGCGCTATCTGTGGTATTTACGTGCTGTCCACCTGCACCACTAGACCTATATGTATCTATCCTAATATCTTCAGGATTGATTTTTACATTTACGTTATTATCTATCTCTGGCATTACCTCAACACTGGCAAATGATGTATGTCTTCGCTTATTAGCATCAAATGGCGAAATTCTAACAAGTCTGTGCACACCCATTTCGCCTTTTAAATATCCATAAGCATTGTCTCCGATTACCTCAAATGTAACACTTTTATACCCAGCACCATCTCCATCTAAATAATCCAATAACCTGCATTTAAAGCCATTTTTTGACGCATATGCAGAGTACATCTTGTATAGCATAGACACCCAGTCACAAGACTCTGTACCACCTGCACCGCTATGTATCTTTACAATGGCATTGGATATATCATAAGGCCCATTAAGAAGAGTCTTTAGATATAGCGACCTCACATCTACTTCCAATGTATCCAAGTCTTTGTTAAGTCCTATCAGGATACTTTCGTCATCTTCCATCTCAGCAATATCTAGATAATCACTCAAATCGTTTATACTAGAATTTAGCCTATTATACTCACTTAGTGCATCTTCTAGTGATTTTTGCAATTTGGATAATTCTTGCACTTTGGCAATATCACTAAAAATTTCTGGATTTTCTAACTCTTTAGCAATATCATTCAACTTTTCTTTTTTGCTTTCTGCATCAAAGACAGTCGGTAATTAAACTAAAATTACCGACTATTGACTTGTATTTATCTCTTTCATTATTTATTATTAACATATTTTACACCTGTATGCCTAAAGTATAATATATTTTCGATTATAATAAAATCAAATTTGCAGGCTTTTTAAATAATTATATTACATTATTTGCATGATATTTTACTAAAACACTCATAAGAAAAATTATCAAAACAACCTTTATTTAGCGAATTTAGTCAATCAACTCACTCTCTGCCGCAACATCGTGCGCTTTATCTTTAGGAGAGAAGAAATATAAGACATGCCCGCAAGTATCAAACTCTTTGCAAGGTTTTAGCGGCTTGAAATTGTTTTTTACAAATACTTTTCTGCTAGCAATATTGTCCTTGTGAATATACCCAGTCACAGCATTTGGACCACTCTCTATATCTGAGAAGAAATCCAAATGCGACAAAACCGATCTAGCTGCACGTTTTCCAATACCCTGCCCCTGTTTTTCGGGATCAACGACAAAGTAACTAAGCTCAATATTATTGTTATCGGCATTATTAATAAGCAATTTTCTTGCATACTCTTGAGATAAAAATATTTCTGCTTCACTTCTTTTTATATTATCTAGTACATAATGTTCTAACGCAATTTTTTCATATAGATATTGTTTGGTGCTAATGAGCATTGTTGCCACGCACGCCTCACCTTCAAAAGCAAAAAATTGTAGCATATGTCTTTTGTCTTCTAGCAGCACAACTGCATTAAAAAAGTCACCTATGCTATAATTTTTTTCAATAAAAGCTCTAATATCATCATTCCTCCAGTGATTGATAGATTTATTTAATCTCATTAATCTTTCCCTATCCGAGCCACCTTGCTCCATCGTATCACCATCAAAATTAAAGCCTTGCCATATTAAATTATTGTCTTTGTCTTCAAAAGTCTTCATATACTTACCTTATACTACAGATATAAATGATTCTAAGAAAACTCTTAAAAAGTTTTTTTACTAATAATACTTCTTTAGTTCTTTACAGTATTTAGATTCATTATATACGATATTTGGCGAATACTTACCATAATAAAAGCTACAATTCTTTTTTATAACGCAATTATTAAGACCAACATTTTTAACTAGGAAAAATTTATCATAATCACATACAGCATCAAAACAGATATTATCTACTTTAACACCATTTTGAGCTAAAACTAAAATATGCCATTGAAATATATCTTCTATAACTTTGTGTAATAGCATTAGATCATAGCCTGGCACAAATGCTTCACCACCTAAAAACAAATGAACAGGAGAAGTTTTATATCCAGAAATATATTCTTTTTTGATATCAAGTAATGGTTCTTTATCATGTATAAATTTATTAATTATATCTAATTTAATAGGAAACCAATAACTATATCCTATGATATTTTGTCTAATAGTATCAACAAATATAAAACACATCTGTGGGTTTTCTTTAACTACATTTATAATATCAGTATTATCCCAATAGAATTCTTTTTCATAAAAAGCCGTATCTAAATTTAAACACCTTTTTATTAAATCTTCTGTTATATCCCGACCTGAATAACAAACTATGTTATCAAAACCATTATCTTTAAACTCTTTCTCAATAATCATAAAAACTCCTAGAATGGTATCTATTCACCTTGCTCTTTTGAACTTCTAACATGTTCTGCAGAAGAAAATAATGCATCCAATTGATTACCTAACTTACCACTCTTAAATTTTACAATTTCGTTAGCATTTATAAAATCTTCTAAAGCATATTCATCTCCCGATTCAGAACTATTAACGAAATCTTTAGCATTCTCATATCTCTTAATCGATTCATTAATTCTAGAAATGCTTGAGTCTACTACTTGACTAGCTGCTGGAATAAACTCTTTTCCAATTTTAAGAGCTTCTATTACTTTATTTAAATCATTATTACCAAATTCTATTTTCTTTTCGCCTTGTTGTAATCTCCACGTAGCCTCACCTTGCTTTCCTTTGCCATGTGTTAAAAGTTCAATTCCCATAACACTAGTGCTTGCAAAATCGCCGTTTTCTATACTGAAATCAAAATTAGCCCATACATCTTGACTACCCCAATTCTCAGAAAAAGAACTTTTCAAATCAATATTTTTATCAACTTTAGTTCTTAGTCCAGTAGCTGTCATTGTATGATATATGTCATTACGACCTTGTGGTGTTTTACATACAATTGACTTAGTCGCATGAGGCCCATTAGCACCTATAAAAACATTCATATCACTTTTTGTAACACTACCATCTTTACCCACTTCAATTTTGCATAAACTACCACCACCAGTCTTTACCGCTCCGAATTCAATACTATTTTTACCGAATTTCAATACCAAAGATTCATGATTACCAACACCTTTTGCAACTATATAACCATCTTCTACATTTTCAAACTCTAAATTTAAATTCCAGGAAGCATGTGGTAAATTTCCTACATATCCTTTAATTATAGCTTTTGACATAGATTTAAAAGCGTTCTCACCAACCACACTAAGAATTGTTTTAGGCAATCTGCCTTGTTCTAACATGTTGTATAATTCATTACTTGTTAATTCCATTACATTTTCTCCTCATTTAAATAAAATTATATTTTTATTATACTTACATACTCGCAAAAAACAAACTTATTTAATTATAATATCAATATACTACTTACATAACAAAGTCTTTATTTTGTGCCTGACATACGCTCTGTAGATTGGTATATACTCTTTTCATATCCCTTGGGATATAATGATCAGAATGCTGATTATTTATTCCATGCACTACGCTTTCTGCAAGCGCATAAGCAAGCCCTTGAGATACCTTATCTGCGTTTTTGTGGACGTCGTCTACAGTAAATACCTCTTGAGTCTTATCATGTACAAACTTACCAAATAGTCTCCAACCATTTGGCTCACCTTTTGCATCACGAGACTCTATAGCACGTCTTTTTAGGATACTTATACAATGCTCGTTTTGAGGAACTTTTTCAGTATTACCCTCTATTAGATTGGAGGTAAATATTGTAACATTATCCTTTTTTATCATATTTGCTGGATCATTAAACTTAATAGCTACGCCATCTAGTTTTCCATAAATTTCCTCATAATCTGCCTGAAGTCTACCCTTCAACCCATGACTACGATCAGAATTGATAATAAAGTCGTTAAAACTTTTGATCCTAATACTTGGCATCTTCTCATATCTAGATCTTGGAAGAGGTTTTACTGTAGGATCGGGAGTGCTATCGTGTTTTCCGTCAATTTCTGGAGCAAATGTAATATGAAGCATTGATGAATAAATTTTGTCGATCTCCGCTTCGCTAAAACCTCTATCTTTTAAAGCATCTCCAAATTTCTCCATTAAATTAGTTGCTACCGTTGCACCTCTACAATATGTAAAGAATGTAATTTGAGACAAATTCTTACAAATCTCGTCTACTGGTAAATTGCTACCATCTCTAACGCAACGAGACATTAGAAGAGTACTCATCAATTCTTTGTATTCACCAAACTCTAGATTACCTCTATCGGAATATATAGTACCTACCAAATGAACTAATTTACTAAAATCTGCACCTTTGCCACTTTGTTTAGCAGTAATACCCAATAGATCCTCTGTCATTTGAAAGTAGTTATTAATTTTCTTTTCGTCACTAGCAAAGTTTCCAGACATGCAAAAAACAATTGGGCCTTTAAGACCAGCCAATTTCTCCGCATCAAATCTTTCATATTTGTCTGCCATATCATGATTACGTTTGATTAATTTTAATGCCATATCTTTCCACCTCACACAAATTTCTTATTATACTATAACATAATTATAATTAAATTACAATAATATTAGTAAAAAGCCTTGGAATAAATACTCAAAAAAAGACAACTTATATCTAAATAAGTTGTCTATCAATTATATGCAAAGATCCTTGCATATGTTTTTTGTACTATTCAAATATTTGCAAATCGGCTAGATTTACGATTATTTCTCTTCTTTGCCGCAGCATGCTTTGTATTTCTTAGTAATTCCACAAGGGAAATTTTTTTCACCTTTTTTGCAATCAATTTTATATTTGTTGTAATAATGTTCACTTATTTTTTTTGTATTAATCAATTATCTGAAAACTTATCCAAACATAACCCATAAATTGTAATTTATCTTTCACTAACTTGTTCTAATTTTTGTTTTGTCAATGTTTCATTTACGCTTCGTATAAATTCCTTTGGTTTTTCGCTGTGTATTCCATGTCCACAATTAAAATATTCTACTTTAATATTTTGAATTAAATTTGTAACTTGTTTTAAATCTTCATCTGTTAAAGCACCTTGAACAAGTCCATCTTCTCCAATAGTAGTTTTGGCTTTCATAAATAAAGTGTTACATTTTATATTTGAAAGTAATTTATTATAATCTATACCACAATTAAATGAATCATTATAAAAAGCTTCTCCAAAATATGGATCATATTCATTTAATCCTTTAAAAGCTTCCAAAAATTTTTGAGGCCAAAAAGGAACTTTTAAAGTCTTATCTGGGTGTGCTTTTCTATACTTTAATGCAAATTCTCCTAATTTGCATTTAATTTTTTCTCTTGACTTTTCTGGAAAAAAATTCCAACAATATTGGTTCATAAAATAATAATACACAAAATCACTTTCTTTATCTTGGTTTATATAATTATGACACACTGTAGATAAATCTTTATAATTGTAGTAATTAAATCTCTTTTCTCCATTACTTGAAAACAATGGTGCATCTTCTAATATTAAATTACTACAACAATCCAAGTTTGAGGCAATATAACAACCAATAAGTCCTCCTGAAGAATGCCCTAATACAGTTATATCTCCATTAGTAGTTGCTTTTATAAATTGAATTAAATCATTACCTTGACTAACTATATTATATTTTTCTCTGTTATGAGAACTTTTTCCATGACCATAACAATCTACTATAATTACATGAAACTTTTTAGATAAATCTTTTAACACATTTGAATAACTACTAGCATTTGTACCTTGTGCATGAATAATTAATAGTATAGGATTACCATTATCTATCTCATAATAGTTAATTATATTATTATCACTCGTTCTAAATTGCTTGTTTGTTAAATTCATTTTATACCTCATTTCTTTAATATGTCATCTGCCATATCTTCTATAACATCTGATTTTACAAGTGCTATACCTTTTTTCTTATCACATAACACTATTATTGAATCTCCTAAATTTATATTGAACATTTTTCTTGCTTCAACTGGTATTACTATTTGACCTTTTGCTCCTACTTTGCAAATTCCAACATATTTATCTCTTTCCATTGCTTAATACACCTCTTTTAATCATATAGTTATACATTTCATACTTATTATACTTTATAATAATAAAAAAAACAATAGATTTAATATAAAATCTATCACATTAATCTAAATAAAAAATTACTATTTATCTTTCTTTATTATTAGAGAATAATATGTGCTATTCCTAAAAAGTTTATTGACGGCGAATTAAAATGCATTGAAAAAGAAAGAGCCGATAAACAATATGAATTATATTCCAATTTAGAAAAAGAAATTTAAAAAATACGCAGTTTTTTCTGCGTATTTTTTATTGAACATTATATCTTTGAGCAAAGTTTTTATCAGTAAAGTCTGGTGAAAAATATTTACTAAACGTGTCCACCGAAATTAAAATGGATATTTGGTGGACACGTGGACATTTTTTGCTGTTTTGTGGCGTAATTTTAGGGTGTTTAAAAGACATTAAAAAATGCCGCAAAACACGGCATTTTCAAGTTTTTTTAATTTTCCTTTCCGCAACAAGATTTGTATTTCTTACCGCTTCCGCAAGAATTAGTAATTCAAGTTTTTATCAACATTCCCATCACCCATCATCACCCTAAACCTCTTAAAAATAAAGGGATTCAAGGAATTACAATCATTTTTTGATATCTAGAAACATTTACAAATATTTAACGAAATTTATACAGCGGTGGACAAAATGTGGACATCGGTGGACAAAAATTTTCATATTTTGTCCATCACTTTTTACCTGCTTTTATTTCAAATTATTGTGCTACACTATCACCGCTCGCAAATAATAAACACTCGCCTAAATTTCAAACTTTTTAATTTATTAAATAATTACATAGTTTTGTTTCTCCAACAGCTCCTGAAGGAAAATACTCTGAAGTTAATTCTTCATTTTTCTGTTTTAAAACATCTTTAAGATTGTTAAATATGTTTAAAAAATACTCTTTTGACAAATCTCCATTTGTTTCACCTTGAGGGATTAAAACTTTTAAGGCTTTTATCATTCCTGAATAACCAGTGGTTTTTGTTAATATATATTTGTCATCATTCCATTCTTTAATGAAAACTTCCCTTGCAGCACTAAAATAGTTCATTAGTATTTTAGCTATTACAGAGTCTTTATTGTTTTTATAATATTTTCTTAAAACTAAATTTGTATTGTCTTTTATTTCTACATTATTTTTACTATCTACTGTATCGTTGTTTGCATTTTGAGAGATTAATTTTAATAAATGTGAAACAAATGTTCCTTGTGATAAAGATTCTTCTTTACTTTGTCTTTTCTCTAACATTTTTATTTTTCCACAAAATGGAGACTCTGGTGTTGTATTTAACATACGGGCTATTTCATGACATGTTTTATAGGGACTTCTATTTTCAGCTAAACCAAACAAATCATAAATTAGAGATTTATCAACTTTTGTTTGATTATTATTTATAGTTGAGAAAATATAAGCTTTTTCCGATTCGTTTAAATTAAACATTACAACTATCGGTAAAATTATATCTTCTAAAGATGAATCATTTATACCATCAAATCTATGTTGACCATCAATAATCTCGGCTTTATCTTTTTCATTTTTTTCATCTAATGTTATAGAGAAAAGTCCTTCGCCTATTTGCTTTATTTCTTTTTCCGTATTTATATTTAATATAATAGGTGTTGGAAATATTGCATCAGGATCCTTACAATAATAAGAAATATCACTTACTTTCTTATCTTTTATTTGTCTTTGTATTCCTATATTGTTTTTTCTTTTTCTAGTGAAAGCAATTAATTTAAGTTGTGACATTTTTATTTTGCCAAAATAAAATGTTCCTATTGGTTGTTCTATCTCCATTAACTTTATGCTTATCATAATTTAATCTCCTTATCATCATTTTTAATACTAGTAAGATTTCTTTGTTCTTCTTCTATTTGTTCGGATTCTTGCTTTATGTTTTCATGGTAAGGAGTATCGTCAAGATGATTATATTCACCTCCATACAAATAAAGTTTTTGCAAACAAAACATATATAAAGAAATTCCTATAGAAACAATATAACATAAAAGTTGAAAAATTATTGAGTTTACTAAATTAGTTACTAATCCAATTATACATAAAACCAAAACAATAATACATACACCTAATGTTAATGTTTTTCTTGTTAAAAATTTATTATCTTCTTTTTGTAATTTATATTCTAGATTCTGAATAATAAAATCAGCTAATAAAGGTGCAATTATCGAAATGGATATAAAATATATATCTCCAGTATTAAAATAGTCCAAGCCATGATTTATTATTCCAATAATACCTGATAATGATGCTAATAATAGATAAACTATCCACATCAAATTCTCTGGGTGGCTTATCATTATTCCTAAAACTTTCTTTTTATTTTTGTCCTTACTCATTTGCATGTCCTCATTTTTTAAATATAAACACATATTCATGTGCTAAAAGTAAAAAGTTGTATTTTTGACTATTTGTTTTCCAAAAGCCAGTTGCTTTGCAATTATGTTGTTCTTTTATTATTATTTCTTTTTGTTTGAAACCTGCATTTATAAATCTTTGCATTACTTCAAAACCAAGTGGTTGAACCATACCATTTTTACGGGTATCTCCCATAACAATAGCACAAAACTTATCTTTTTTTAAAACTCTATAACACTCACTTGCCACTTTTTCAATTTCTACAAGAAAATTTTTATATTTTAATTGTGATAAATCTCCGTTAATTCCTTCGCTGTATTTAATAATATCTGCATAAGGTGGATGTGTACAAATCAAATCTATGCTTTCATCTTCTAACTCAAGTAAACAAGCATTCCCTAATTTAACATCAACATCAACTTCATTATCACAATTAAAGATGAGTTTATTTTTTGTTATTTCAACTGCATTAGGATTTATATCAATACCAATTGCATTTCGATTATTTAATTTGCATTCTATTAGAGTAGTACCCCCACCAACAAACTGGTCTAATACAACATCTTTTTCTTTTGAATATCTTAATATGATGTTTTTTGCTATGTATGGCGAAAAATTGCCACGATATTTTGCATCGTGAGTTGCCCATTTACCACGATTCGGAAAACTCCAAACCGTGTTTGTTTCTAACTCAAATTTTTCTTCTACCATTTATTTTAAAATTTCCTTTAATTTGCCTTGTTCAAGTTCTTTGATGTTGTAAACGTTTTCCATTACATCAAAAGTTTCTTCTAAATTATTTTTTGCTCCTTGCCAACCTAAACCATCAGTAATCCAAACAAACGTAAATCCCTTAATATTTTTAGATTCTTCTGCTAGCATTTTATAACTTCTAGCAGTTTCATTTAATTTAGAGCCATTGCTTGAATAAAAATTTGTTTCAAAAGCATAAATACAATTATTAGTTTTAACTACATAATCAAATCTTTTAGCAACTTTACCAAGATTTGAAAGTGCAGACAAGTCAATATTCCATTTTTCTTCAATGTCTTTCAAATACATTTCTTTGAAATAGTTTTTATTCTTTGTAAAGCCAGCTTGTTGAATAAAACCTTGCAATACATCTTCCATAAGATGACCACCACGATTTTTTCTTCCATTTGAACCAAGCCCAACTTCAACACCAGTTGCATAATCTACTAAATTGTTTACTAAATGATTTGAAATTAAGTCAAATAATCCAGTTTTTCTCATAAACCTTTTTAACAATTCAATATCATCAATATTAGTAAAGTTATATTTTAATTTTTCGCCATCATCTATCACTTTGATTTCTTTTTCTCTTACAGCAATAAGTAGTGGTAAACATTTTCTTATTTCAGGATATTTCTTAAACAATAAATCAAAGTCAGATTCAATATTTTTTGAACCTATTAAAGAGTTCATAATATTTAACTCAACTTTAATTTTATCTATATTCTTATAAACAATACTAAAGTCAGTGTAATATTCATATGTAGCAATGCTATCAGTAAAATTTGCAAACCATTCATTAAATGTTCTTTTCATTAATTATTTTCTCCTTTTATTTCCACTAATATTTTGTCTTTCGAGTAGTTCCATATAGCCATTTTAGGTTTGAAAAGATTGTTTTCTAATATTAATCCTTCATCTTTAAAAAGTTTTGTAACCCCACCTAAGTAAGTTCTTTCTGCATTAATATTAAGTTCGTAGTCTTTACCATTAATGTTTAATTTTAAGTTTGTAATATCTTTAGGAATTTCTTTTTCAATTTCAGAAGGCATTCTTAATATTCTTGCCCTTATATCATTTAAGCTAATTTGTTTACGGATAACTAAATCATAAGAAACGGATTCTTTTTTAACTTCTTCTTTTATTTCCTTGTGTAATGTTAAGGATTCCAATGTTTTTGCATCAAATACAGGTTTTAAATTGAATCCCAAACCAATAGAAATACATTGTTGAACCAAAGACTTTCCGTCTATTAAAATAATTTGTCTAGATTTATCTTCTTCAGCAAACTCCTTTGCACCTGAAGGGAATTTAGCAGTTGTAATAAATATTCCTTTATAGTTTAATGGCATTACTCCTCGCAATTCTCTTAAATCCTTAATAGATATAGTAGAGGAAGGTTTATAGCATTTTGCCTGAATATAGTATTTTACTTCATCTAAATTAGACAATCCATTAATTCCAGACTTAACACAAGTTAAGTCAATTCCACCATCTCTTGACCTTTGAGTTACTGCAACTTCTTCTAACCCTATTTTTTCTAAAAAGTACTTTAAAAACTCTTCAAATTCATAACCGTTATCAAAAGAATTGTATAATTTTTCTATACTTTCTTTTAACTCAACATCTGTTAATTCAATTATATTACTCATACTATTTTCTCCTTTTGTAGTTTATTACAACAATTTCAGTTATATCTCCACGCTTGCTTGCTTGACAATTTATCATTCTTTTTGCAAAAACTCTTTTAATTTCAAAACCATTATATAAATCATCAAAGAAATTATCATCTTCATTAGTATTTTTAGGGTCAGAGTTAGAAAGCATTAGCAAACAATTTTTGTTATCTAAAGTTTTATAATTTTCTGCAAGTTTTATTTGATCATTATCATCAAATCCAGATTTATCATAACTCACAAATGAATTCTTCTCTATAAGTGGTCTATATGGTGGGTCAAAATATACAAATGTATTATTATTTGCTTTTTCTAAAACTTGTTCATAACTACCAAAACTTATTTCAACTTTTTGCAATAGGTTAGAACACAACGTCAAATTATCCTTATCGCAAATTAGTGGATTTTTATATTTGCCATGTGGCACATTAAACTTTCCATCTTTATTAACTCTGTAAAGCCCATTGAAGCAAGTTTTGTTTAAGAATATGAAATCTGCACATTTTTCAAAGTCATAATGTCCATTTAAGTGAATTTCATTATACCTATCTCGGACTTTGTAAAAATAATTAGTTCTATCTTCGCTTGTTAAATATTCTTTTTCTAAAACATCTAATTGTTTTATTACATCTTCAACATCTGCCTTAATACAACGATAGCAATTAATAAGTTCTTTGTTAATATCGTTTATATATGCTTTCTTAATTTTATAGTTTTGTAAAACATTAAAAAGAACAGCCCCACCACCAACAAATGGTTCAATATATGTTTCGATTTTTCCTTCAATTAGTTCTTGTGGATACAACTCTTCAAACTTGTTTAAAAGTTGTCCTTTCCCACCAGCCCATTTTAAGAAAGGTTTTGCAATTCCTTTACACATTTTGACTCTCCTTAATAATTTCCATGATTTCAGAAATATCGCAATTAAGCACTTTACATATTCTTAAAAGAACATCTAAACTAACCTGTTCATTTTTCCCGAGTTTAGCAAGAGTAGAAGTTCCAATATCTGCTTTCATTCTTAAATCAGTTTTTGTCATGTTTTTATCAATTAGTTGTTTCCATAGTTTGTTATATGAAATACTCATTCTTAACACCTCAAAATTTAATACAATAATAATATAACTAAAAAATCTTAAAAATGCAACAAATTGTTCGCATTTTGAAACATTTTGTCTCGTTTCTGGTACTTTTTACACAAAGTAATATCTATTAACTGTTAAAAAATGTCCACCGAAATTAAAATGGGTGTATGGTGGACACGTGGACATTTTTTGCTGTTTTGCGGCGTAATTTTAGGGTGTTTAAAAGACATTAAAAAATGCCGCAAAACACGGCATTTTCAAGTTTTTTTAATTTTCCTTTCCGCAACAAGATTTGTATTTCTTACCGCTTCCGCATGGGCAAAGTTCGTTACGGCCAATCACTCTACCTTTTGACTTAGTTGGAGTATTGCCTTCTGGGGCATTTGTTTGCAAGTCTTGAGGTTTTCTTGCATTAGGATTAACCTTTGTCTTAACATTAATCTTGTAGTTAAGTAGGAACATTGCTGTTTCTTTACGGATATTCATAATTAATTTCTCGAACATCTCAGAACTTTCTTTCTTGTATGCTACGATTGGATCTTGGTTACCATAAGCTTTTAGACCAATTTCGTTTCTCAATATCTCCATAAAGTCGATATGATCCATCCATAGAGTATCTACTACTCTAAGTAGTATATCACCTTCTATCTTAGATGGGTTAAGGTTAAGAGCTTTAACCGCCTCGCATTTCATCTCATATATTCTTACTGCTTCATGAGCAACTTTTTCAGCCAAGTCGTCTAAATCTAAGTCTTCTACAAGTTGAGTAGTGATATAGTTGTAATCGCCTGGGAAAATACGATTGTTTAGTGCTTCGTTGATTTTGTCCAAATCCCATTCATCAAAAGTCTTGTTTTCATCAATCTCTTGATAAATAGTCTCTTTAGCAAGTTGAGCAATCATATCTGTTACTTCTGAGTGGATATCTGCTCCATCTAATACTCTATTTCTTTCTTTGTATATAACTTCTCTTTGTTTGTTATTGACATCGTCAAATCTCAAGACTTGATGACGTGCTCCAAAGTTGATACCTTCTACTTTCTTTTGAGCTCTCTCAATTTGTTTAGAAATCATACCTACTTGGAAAGAGAAGCTTTCTTCTACCTTTAACCAGCCCAAGATACCTTTCATCTTGTCGCCACCAAATCTCTTCATTAGTTCATCTTCCATACTTACGTAGAATACAGAACTACCCGGATCGCCTTGACGGCCGGCACGACCACGAAGCTGATTGTCTATTCTTCTGCTTTCATGTCTTTCTGAACCAATAATATGAAGACCGCCTAGAGTAATAACCTCTGCTTTTTCTTTATCTGTCTCTTCTTTGAAAGCGTTGTAATATTCTCTATATTTGTTACGCCAATTCTCCAAATTCTCATCAGTTGTTGTAATATATGATGTACAGAACTCCAATTCCTCGTCAGTAGCACCCTCTTGTCTTAGTTTTGCTTTTGCTAAGAATTCTGGGTTACCACCTAGCATAATATCTGTACCACGACCAGCCATATTGGTTGCTATTGTTACAGCATCTTTTTTACCTGCTTGAGCTACGATCTCACTCTCTCTTTGGTGATTTTTAGCATTTAGCACATTGTGTGGGATTTTCTCTAATTTTAATAGTTTGGAAATCTCTTCACTCTTTTCAATTGTAGCAGTACCAACTAGAATTGGACGGCCTTCTGCGTGAATTTTCTTTACCTCTTGGACAATTGCGTCAAGTTTTGCTTTGTCTGTTTGGAATACTATATCCGCATAATCTTTACGTCTAATAGGTAGATTAGTTGGGATAGTAACAACGTCTAGACCATAGATCTTGTTAAACTCTATTTCTTCAGTCTTTGCAGTACCAGTCATTCCGCTAAGTTTCTTATATATTCTAAAGAAATTCTGGAATGTAATAGTTGCAAGAGTCTTGTTCTCGTCTCTGATCTCCACGCCCTCTTTCGCCTCTATTGCTTGGTGAAGCCCGTTAGAATATTTTCTACCTTCCATTAGACGACCAGTAAATTCGTCTACAATCAAGATTTCGCCATCACGAACAATGTAGTTAACATCTTTTTTCATGATAAATTGTGCACGAATTGCGTTGTTGATATGGTGGTTCAATTCAATATGTTCAATATCACTTAAGTTCTCTACGCCAAAGAACCTCTCTGCTTTGGCAACACCGCTTTCTGTCAAACGAATAGCTTTAGACTCTTCGTCTATTTCGTAATCGTCAATTTTCAAATTCTTAGCAAATCTTGCAGCACTCTTGTATGTCTCGTTACTCTTGCCACCACGACCAGATATGATAAGTGGAGTTCTTGCTTCGTCTATCAAGATACTATCTACCTCATCGACGATAGCAAAGTTGTAACCTCTAGCCACAACTCTATCTTGGGCACGAGTCACCATATTATCTCTCAAGTAATCAAAACCAAGTTCGTTATTTGTAGAATATGTGATATCGCAGTCATACGCAGCTCTCTTTTCTTGAGGGTTCATATTGTGCAAAGATATACCAACTGTTAAGCCTAAGTACTTGAATATCTTACCCATCCATTCTGCGTCACGGGCTGTCAAATACTCATTGACTGTAACGATATGCACACCTTTGCCTTCCAGTGCACAAAGATAAGCAGGAAGTGTCTCAACCAAAGTCTTACCTTCACCCGTTCTCATTTCTGCAATTCTACCTTGGAATAATGCAATGCCGCCTAGAATTTGGACATGGAAGTGTCTTAGTCCCATTACCCTTGTACTAGCCTCTCTAACGCAAGCATACGCATCTGGCAAAATATCTTGCAATGTCTCACCATTAGCAAGTCTCTCTTTAAGTACAACAGTAGTGTTTTTTAACTCTTCCTCACTCATTGATTTATATTTATCAGACAAAGCCTCTACCTTTATTGCAATCTTTTCTAATTTTGCAATATTCCTAGAGTTGTCTGATGCAAATAATTTTTTAAACAATTTCATAAATTTATTCCCTTTAACAAAAAAATAAGAAATAGACCAAAACATATTCAGTCTATTTCCTATTTTACACTATTTTTTTAGAATTTCCAATCAAATACATGATTTTATTTACGACAATCTCATATATTTAACAAAATTCTTACACAATACTTATTATTCTGCTGGAGGCGCTGGAGTAGTATACTTGATCTTATAAGTGTTGTTTTCTTTAATCACATTAAATTCCACAGCAGAATATGTGTATTTATCATCTTTAGTATCCTCCTCTCTATTATAGTCAGAAATCATACTAGCGTCTTGATATTTATAAGTTGTTTTATCGGAAGAAGCACTATTGTAGAAATCATTTTCTGGTATAGTATCACTTTGTATTAAACCTCCATTGTCATTACCACCAGATAGACTCAATCCTGTAGTGGACTGATAAGTGGAAGCTGTAAAAGTAAACCTACCTAATCCATAATGACCAATAATAGCCGCGCCATTAGATGTTGCGTCATTAGTATAAGATTCAATATAAATATGAGAATTCGACACTATGCACTTATCACTACCATTACCTGACACGAATTCTGCTATTAATCCACCGAACTTAATGGATTGAGTAATTGATTCAACTATGCTAAACTCTACCTTATCTGGATTTATCAAGCAATGTTCTATTTTAATTGCAGTTCCCGACCAGAAACCAATAAATGAACTTATAGTTGCATAACCATTTTCTGTACCACGATTTGCATCATTATAGATATTGCCAGTGAATGTAGTATATGAGATACCGCCATTATTCATTCGATATACAATACCACCTACATTAAAGCCAGTAATACTACCGCTGACATGTACTACATTGATGTTTCCTTCATTTGTAGCAGCAACACCACCTACTTCAGCGTATCCATAACATGTAATATTCAAGCTAGAATCAACATATGAGATTGTACCGTAGTTCTCACTAGTTACACCACCTACTAGTGTTCTATTACTTACACCTGGATCTCCAGTAGAACCTAAAGTAACGTTTATATCACCTGATAATGTAACATTAGCAATCAATCCATGGTTATATACAGCAACGCCACCAATTCTACTATTGTCGTACACACCTGTTAAACTATTATCTTCTTTGTTTACAAGTTCTAATTTTAAGTTCATAACAACAGAACTTTTTGCAATACCATAGAATAATCCCGCTATATGATTATTATCGTCATTATCCTCATGTAAGCCAAGATATATAGTTAATTGTTTGTTGCCAAAGTCAAACACACCATTAAATGGTTGTTTATCTTCTGCACCTAGAGGGGTTATAGAGTCATTTACTGTTACACCACTTCCAGTATATTCATAATACAAGAACTCATCGAAGTAATGGGATATATTAAACAATTGTTTAATATCTGAAATCTCAAATGGATCTTCCATTCTACCAGTACCGCTTGTAAATATATTAAATTCAAGATTTGTATCATCTGTATCGTTTTGCTCAGTAATCACAAATGGAGCAGAAACGAAAGAGTTGCTCACCGGCCCAGAGATAGGACCTATTGCACGAAGCACTATTCTTAAGATTTGGTCTGTGACATATTTTAGTTTGTATTCCTCTATTCCTACTGCAGTATCTACCACATCTACACGATAAGTCGTACCATTTTCAAAGAACTTACATGAACCATCTGCATTATAATAATCGCCTTCACTAATATCAAGCAATGTCCTAATAACTTCATGACCATCTACTAATTCTTTGTACTCTTTAGTCTCATGGTCGTAAAGATGCCATTTACCGTTATAATACTTATAACTTGTATAAATATTAGCATAATTTGGAACGTATTCAGTTGTGCCATCTGACACTTTATAAGCCACTGCTATTTCTGTACGCAAGGTATCTGAAGACTCCCAAGAAATTATACCCTTGTCATATGATGCTTGTGGTGTATCTGGAAGAGTAATTTTTAGATAATTACTTTCGTTTACATCAGTAGTAACTGGATTGTCGTCTACAAGTTTTTCGTAAATAGATACATTAAAGCCCTTGTCGGTATCCAAATAATTTGCATCATTAGCAACGGATCTAGCATGAACTTTTAGTATATACTTGCCAGTATTCTCTGCTGCCAAATCTGCTAATACCCAATCTAGAGAGATATAATATCCATCGACACCAACTACCTTAGAAACATAGCTTACATATCTACTATTAGCTTCAGAAGTCTCGTCATATACGCTTTCACCCGTTTTGTTGTTAAAGTCAGTAATCTTTACATAAGGGGTTTCGCCGTTAACACGGATATTGTATGTGTATTTGATACCATCATACACTTCTTCTACTTTTTCTTCTTCTGTATCCGGATCTATACTTTTAATCACTTTTATCAAATGTAGATCTAGATCATAATTCTTATTGTCTGCGTCTGATCCGTCTTTGTCATATATATCTTGATAAGGGATATAGATATAGTTGTTATGTCTAGTAGTCTCTGTAGGAAGACCATTTACTATCAAAGGATCAGGTGATTGCACTGGATTGATAGGTCTTCCTGGATTAACTAGTGCATGCAAACCTTCTATTTCTGATGGCAATGACGATACAACAAATGTAGTATTCTCAATCTCACGCAATTCTCCATTATGGCCCATAAACTTAACTGATATATCATACGTTCCGCCAGTCTTATAATTAATAACATATGAACCTTTGTCAACGTCTTGAGTATAGGATACTGTTTCTAAAATGCCAGAACTTTCGTTTTGATTGGCAAACATATTTTGTTTTTCAATAAAGTTAAACGATCTGTCCTCTCCACCTGAATAATTGAATATAGTTGGCAAATTCACGTCTTTATCACCATCGACTAAACCATCTCCCTCTACACTGATAGCACCTGTAATAGTCAATTGTGAAGCGATATTATTTGCACCACAATCAGTATCCCAAGTACATGAGATGCCTTCTTGTTTTAAGTTTAGATATGGCTGCAATATGAATTGAAGCGCAAATGGTGTAGTCTGAGCACTCCTTAAAAACCCGCTTTCTAATGCTTGAACTGCAAACAAGTATCTATTGGCAGTCTTTTTACCTGTGGCATCTGTTTTGTATGGATCGAAATATTGACTATCGCCATTGTACTTAGCTAACTTATACAAATCGATATTTTCTCTTTGATCTAAATTCGCAGACATAAAGTAGTATTTTAGATAATCTTCATAATTTCCACCAATTGCGAAATTATCTGAATTGTTGTACGCATATAATGTATATTTGCTAGTCGAGCCCTCCTTGTCTACAAATGTCAACTTGCCGTTAGTATCTAACTTAAGGCCCTCTATACCACTAACCGAGGTTATTTGATAATATTTAGAGTCCGCTAGACTCACCTCAGCATCATCTTCTACAAATATAGCATCGTCGCTAGGAAGCAAGAATATCTTTTCCCCTTTGAACCTATCTGCACTAATCTCATCTGAAGTATTGGTGTACACATTGATTTTGTTAGTATCTAACTCATACTCACCTTTCATGGCTACTTGTGTGTATAGAGCCAAGTCAAAGTAAGTATACATATATATTTCGTTAGACCTTCCGTATTTATACAAATCTTGTCCAACGTAGTCTGTATTGTATAGCAACTCTCCGCCATCTTTTAGTACAGAAATATGATAATCATAATAGCTATATCTACTATCACTATCCTTTATATTTATTCCTAATACATTACCATTCTCATCTCTTACTAATATCTCATTGCTATTCAAATGCACTCTTGGGTTGGTCCACATATATCTACCATCTTCCACGCTTACCTTTACAGCTTCTAATTTCTCCACTGCAATGCTTGCAAGCTTTCTAGACGAGAATATATTATTTCCATTACCTACTGCCACCACATACACTAGGTATATACCAGCAGGTAATTTATCATTGTTTCTAAACTGTGTAAAGTAATGTATTGTTTCGCTCTCTGCATTTGCAGATACTGTATACATTTCTTCTACTGTTATTACTTCGTTTTCTTCATTAATAATTTCTCTAATCTCACCATTATATGTATCATATATTCTTTCTAAATACACTTTGTATTCTTGAGCATTTACCACTCCGTCCCAAGCAAGTTGCTCGTCCTTGATATACACATTTAATGCTCCAATAATATTAAATGAGGTAAATACTGACGAATTGCTGGAATTGTAGTATTGCAATTCTGAATCCGCTCCAGTATCTCTATTCACCACACTACGACCTAAAGCTCTGATGTGTAAATTGTAGTCGGTATCTGTCTCTAGTTTGATACCAGCAAATCCTGCACCATCTACAAAGTTACTAGGATCTACAAACAACGCATATAGATCCACGTATGCGGTATTGTTTTCTCCAATATATCCTTGATGGATAGATGAGTCATATTTATCAGGAGAAGTTGCAATAGTTATTTCACATTGTTGGATAGTACTATCCGAAGTCTTAGTAAACGTGAATAAGTACTTTGATACATATGTAGTATCTTCTTTTGATTGAGATACTCCAAACTGCATGATGCCATTGTAATTGTGGATATTATCATTCACTTCTTTACTATATACCTCTGGCAACTTGTAACCAACGAATTTATCTGATGGAACTGACGATGTTATAAACACCTCACCTGTTGGCTCTCCACCTACACGTGTTGTAGCACCACCATACGCTAGAGATATAGTATATTTACCGGCTAGATAACTCTCTGGAAGAGGTATACATACATATACAGCGTCTTGTTCCATAATCTTAATATTTTCCAAATTCGCAGTATCGGTATTTTTGATATATATACTCTCGGTACCATTTACCACCTGATAGTAATAAGTATCGAATACTCCTGTGCCAAGCACGCATTTAGTAGCCATCTCGTCTACTATAATAGTAGGAGTAACGAAGGATTTTAGAACATTGTTGGTTAAATCATTTAAGTAAAGATCACTTGCATATCTATTATTCAAACTTTCATGCATGCTATCAGCAAAAGATTTAAAATAGCCATCTTTCTCGATTTGGTATCTTATCATGCCATTGTCAATTGCAGGGTTTAAGTACACAGAGTCTTGATTATGCTTAAATACTTCTTTATTCGCAAGGTTGCACAAAGCCGGATCATTAGGATTTGCAAAATCTAGCTTACTCATAATCGTTACATATTCGTTACTATTAGTAACCAATTCTATAAACACATGAATGTAATTATTGTTACCCTTTTGAATATTATCATCTGGTATATCTGAGATACGTATGTAGTTATTAAGAGTAGTAGTTGTATATGTTATATAAGTTTCTGTATCTTTGTCCATATAATACAAATATACCTTATAATACTTGGTCAAATCATCTGCGCCAGCTATCTCCGCATGATCCCATGTAAACGCGCCATTCTCTAGACGTATAGAATCCGCATCAATAGTATTCGTAATATAAGTAAAACTAATCTCGTTAGGACTATCTATAGTTGTAGGATTGTAGAAGCTAGATAGATAACCAGAATCTTTGTAAGTTTCGCCGTCTTCTGATTTGGAAGTATCTCCTAGTGCATATATAAAGTAGAATACATCGCAAATCTCTTCCTTTCTTCTATCATTTATAATCAAATAATTTATTGTTGGCTCTACTGTAGTATAATCATCTACACCACTTTCTGTATGTTCAGCTATAGCATATCCGGTAGAATTAGTTATTAAATTCCAACTAAGCTTTAAGCTGCCATTGACATTGCTAAATGTTAGTGTTGGATTATCTAGCTTGATGGCGGTAAATGTAGGACTTATAGCACTTGCGACCTCGCCCTCTATATAACCACGTATGCTATATGTATACTCACCTGACTCGTCACAATCTGTATTATATACTTCTACCTCTGGGTCACCATTTGTAAAGTTACTACCAGCAATCTCAAGATCATCGTGACCACTCTTTGCTAATAAATATGTAGCATTGTCTCCTATACTATCCCAACTTAGTTCACCATTATTAGTATACAACTTAGGAGTTTGCGATACTGTGAACATTGTATGAGTCATATTAGAATAAATATTAGACATATCGTCTTGGTCAATGTATTGCACTGTAATAAAGTATTTGCCAGCATCAAGTTCCATCATAGACGAACCAGCACCAACCAAGTTTACCCCACCGAATGATTTGAAGTTAGCAAATAATTCATTAATAGATTTGTCACCTAACGTAGTTATTTCTTCGAATATTTCTTTATCAATTGTATCATCACCTATCGTGATCTGTTTATTTTCAATATATCTGAACAATCTTACATTCTCTTTTTTCTCAGGGACAAGTCCACTAATAGTCAAAACACCTTTGGTTAAATCAAATATTGATGAGTTAATTGTTTTATTTAAAGTTACTGAACAACTATCTGCTACTGATGTTTTGTGTCTTAGGTGTGTCAAGTTGTCGTCTTCGTAGACATCGTTACCATCACCAAATACAACATCACTGCCAAGTACGTCAATGATAGATATTGTAATACTTTCAGAATTATTCATTCCGTTAATAGATACTAAGGAATCACTAAGGAATGCAAAGTTGCTATCCACCTCCATCATCGCGCTAGTGATTTGGATAGGAATGTATATTGTATAAGTAAAGTTATTAAGCTCTGCTCCGTTATAGGCTCTTGTAACTTTTATAGGATTAGCGCCTCCAGTAGAATTGATAGACTGAGGTGAAGTATAGTCTAAATGACTAGGAATGGTGTAAGACATAACATTATTTTGTTTTCCACCATCTTCTTTGCTTGTAACTTGATTGATTTCTATATTATAAGCCCTAGCCAAATCATATTGTTTGTCACCATCTATCAATGTATTGTTGGCATTAGTCTTAAACTTAGCCTCAATATAATACTCAGTATCTAACTTAACAAAATTAGCAGTAATTTCGTTAGTCTTATGCAATTTTTGGAAAGAATAAGTTTTAGTAGCATCGCTCTTTAACCAAGATGGCTTGTGAGAAGTAATACTAAACTCATATTTACCAGACTCATAGGCAGTAGTATTTATGATACTATTTACATAATCCTCTCCACCCTTGTCGCTAATATTACCAACAAAGGTATAATAATAAGCGTTTTCGTCATCTGGATTACCAAGACCTTGCCATATAATATTAGTACCATTTGCCTTGATAGAATTATAATCTACCGATTGAGCCTTGTTGATGTCTGTAAATTTCAAAGATAGACTATCTAGAATATTGTCAGAATTTGATACATAGCACAACTCCATCTTGTATTGACCCGCTGGTAAAATCACATAATCTCCAGTTGGAGTAATAGTATTATCAGCACCTATTGTAACTTCTGCTACTTTTACTTTTGTAAAGTCTATTTGTGCCACATATGCCAATTCGTCCTCATATCCAGTAGCACTAAGACTATCTGCAGGAACTGTATAGATATATTTTGGAGTATCTCCACTCAAGAAGGTCAAGCGAATATCTTGCAAAGTATTGGAATATGCATAAATAAACATATCATCTTGCAACTTAAACATCTTTACATCGCCTGCATTAGTACCATATTTGATAGCTTCAATTCTTCCAATGGTGAATACTTTACTATCCTCTAAATTCTCTATATATTTGTCATCTCCAGCAATCTGTATAGTAAAATCCAGATAAATAACACCCTTCTCTACTCTTCTATACTCTACATTTACTTCGTCTTCTAGTAAACTTTGCAAAATATTATTTGGAATAGTCACTGTATATACATATTGGTTATCTTCTAGGCTTCTCTCTATCGAATCAGCGCAAACAGCCACACCTTGAATAGTTAATGCAGGCTCTGTTGGAGAGAAGGAAGCATATTTCTTGCCATTTAGATAGATTATATATTGCCCTACTCTATCTACATTACCATCTACGTTGTCGGAGACAAACTTTAGATTTATTACGTCATTACCGCTATCATCTTTGTCTAGCCATAATTCTTTGCCGTCAGTCAATCCTTTTGTTACAACCTTTGACTTGTAGAAAGACATATTATTAAGAGTAGAACGCAATGCATATTCTCCATTATCGTTTGCTTCTTTTAGCAATCTATATAGGGTAACACCTTTGTTGCCATCAGCCCATGCATCTGATGGTATAACGCCATCTGAGTTTACTGTCTCATAAGCACTACCACCCTCTTCCATGTAACGATAAATATATTTATCATCAAAATCTGTGATAGTTAGTTTGCCTTCTACCACGCCAGCAGATACTTGATCTAATTTCTCTATTACTTTAGAGGACTCCGCGCTTGTTACAACGTCTGTTTCATTTCCGATATATCTAATTACTACTAGATAATACCCAGAATCCAATTCTTCACTATTCTCATAGTTAAATGAAGTAGTTTCATATAGCGTTTGGTTAATTATACACTCCCCTTTAACAATTCCATTACTATAACATGGATAAACCATATAACTCATTTCTGTAGCATTGGCATCTTTAGTTATCTCTAACAGACCTTCCTCTGTAACCTTGATACTATCCCTTGCAGGTTTATTTATATGAGTAATATCTGTAGACACACTAGAAGTATTACGTAAAACATTAGTAGTAGGGTTTCCAGAATCGCTATACCTTTCGCAATTATCTACACTTTCACCAAGTATAGACACGCTAACTTTCGAGATACGGAAATTGCTATCTGCGGATATATTTAGCAAGTATGTAGATTGCGTAGCATCGTATGTAACATAGTATGTTACTCCATCTATGGTTGTTATACTAGATGATAGGGCTCCTGGAATACTTAATTCCTTAGTCGTCTCACCATCTGTAAGGGTTACTAAGTATGTTATTATATTTTCATAAGTCTGATTAGTAGATATCCACGTAAATGAATAATTAGTTAGAGCATATGTATTGTCATACGTTAGAGCACTAGTCACATTAGTCAACGCATTTGGCTTAATAAACTCTAACTCAAACACTTCAGAAATCAACGCACCTGTCTTAGACTTTTGGATATACATTGTATATAAGCCAGCAGGCAAACCATCAAAGAATTTACATTCCCTAAAGTCCTCGTCAGATATCTCCTCTATTTTATTACCATTCACGTCTTCTAGATATACAATGTATGTAAAATCTTCGAATAAGTTTTCCGCCTTTAATTCACCATCATCCATATATAGGGTTTCTGGATCATTAATTTGCCATACACCTCGATTACTTGTACTATAAACTCCATCTGGCAAGTAGTAACTAGAGCCGTCTTTACCAAAAGTCTCCATTTTGATAAAGTCCTCATGTTTTTCAGTAGTAGTAACCAAGCCAAGCTCACCTTCTGCATTAGCATGATACTCTATCGAAGTTTTTAATTGACCATAATTGTGAGAATATATATCACTATCATCAAGTAGACCATCTATAATTAGACAAGGATTGCCCCCAATAGTCTTTTTGTGGAATTGAAGAACGTCAGGCCAATAATCATCTACAAGTTCGCTATCATAATACAATTCTTTTTTATAACTTTCAGCTTGTCCAAATGCATCATTCCAAAGCTCATTATCTTCTAAATCAATTGTATAATAAGCAATTCGCTTGTAATCTTCTACTCCAATCTCTTTGAAGCTACCACTTGTAGTCACAACCACATCTATATCTGTATAGCCTTTGGATACAAGTTTTGTAATATCTATTATAAATACATCATCAATCCTTGATGTTCCTACCATATCTATATAATGGAAATCTAAGTCATGGCTACCTGTATTGTTTACAGCATATGTACTATTATCTGTGTCGCCTACAAACGTGATAACTAATTTATAAGATTTATCTTTCTCTATGATATCCTTGTTGTCATATAAATAAGTCAAATCTATATAATAATTACCCTCATCTGCACTTACCCCACAAACACTTGGAGTTGTAGCAGAAATTGTTCCATTCTCGGTATAATCTGCAGTAGATATATTAACGTCGTTACCTGTAATTACATAAGTTCCTACTACGTCTTGATCATTCTTAATATCAATAATATAACTACTAGCATCACTACTCTTTGCAAATGATACAGTATTCTCTTCGCTAAATACTAACTTACTGCCATTAAAATCGCTGTATTTGATATTAATTTCGTTACTACTAATATCACTATTTAGACAACCGGTTTGTTTTAATGCAACAGAGTAGTATACATTATGTACTGTTTCTTTTAGAGTGATAACATTGTTGGCTATAGTATACTTGCTTGACTCAACGACATTATATGTCACACCATCCGCATTTCTTCTATATAGTATGTATCCATAATCTTCGTTTGCATTGTTTATTTTTATCTTGTGCACACCATTCTCGGTAGTTATACCCAATGATGTAGGAGATAATTTAACAAATTTCACTTCGTTAGAATTAATAGGACTCAATGTAGGAATACTTGCATTGACATCACCTGTAGTTGTAATTGTTGCAGTGTACTCTCCTGCTTCATTACTAGAAAAATCACTTTCTTGGATTGTAAATGAATTGCTTGTGATAGCTGAATTCTCGTATACTACATTAGAATTGTTTACTATCTCTATACTGATCTTACTAAAATCATTAGTTTGATTTAATGTAACACTTGCACCATTTACTACTAAGGTAGTATCTGCTAATCTACGAATACTATATGTAGTAACACTGCTCTTTAGATATGCTGGACTAGATACAATCTCCGCATTATTTACAAAATAACCTTTGAATGTATATAGACCTGCTGCTTTTAACCCAGTAGAACCATTTTCTGTTAAATCTGCAATTGGTATTTGCTTGTATTTAACATCTGCTACTATAGTTTCTTCTAGAGTATTTAATTCATACTCCAAACCATTCAATACCAATGTTGTAGCTTTGTCATCGTTTGCTACAAGAATATATTCTTCACCCTCACTCACTTTAAATTCTGGCTGTGAGATTTTTTCAAAAGCGAACTTATCACACTCGTCACTATCTATATATCCATCTTTGTATGCTTTGATAGAGACTTTGTTGCCACCTGTAATTGTATTCAAATCAACTACTGTATCTGCACTTATATCTCTATCATGAGGCATGGTTGTAGCAAGAGTGTCACCAGAATAAACACAAATGATATATTCTAGATCTTCGTCTTCCCAATAAAGTTTTCCATCTACTACTTTAGTAACAACTGGTGTGGCTAATTTCTCCACATATCCTTCTACTAAGTCAGAACGTAGAATTGCTATTTCTCCATCTTCTGCCCTACCAGCAACGTTGATTTTAAATGTATGTTTGCCTGCAGCAAGTTCGGTTCCGTCTATACTATAACTATTAGAGCCAACTAATTCACTTCCATCACTTATCACATCAGATGCAACCAAATAGAATTCTTCAGTTGGGCCATTCCAAGAGATTTTGCCAGTCGCTCTATCATATGCGATATAGTTACCATTAGCATATGCAGTAGGCGCAGCAAATTTCTTGAAAGATATATCTTCCTTAGCACCAAAACAACCATTTGTATTTGATTTCGTCAAAACAGTGATCTTGTACGTTTTGTCTGCTTCTAAGCTATCGTATCTGCCATCATAGTCGTTATTTAATTTGTCAATTATATTAAATGTTTTTTCACTTTGAGTAAATGTATATGTCTCATTATTTCCTAAGTCTATTGTGATCTGATAATTGTTAGTCAATTCTGATACAGGTTCGAAAGTGACCTTGCCATCTTTATCTATTTTTAGGTTCTTTACCCCGCCTATAGTCTGATATACATTTTCTTTTACATACACAAAGCTATTATCTATCGCTAGTGGGCAATTCAAAGATTTGCTATTACCCTTTAATCCAATATATAGATCATAATCCCCATCTTCTTGAATAACATCTAGCAAGTTGATTTCACCTTGATTTATTTGTGACACATCTAATGCAACTTGGTATTTATCCGCTCCCGACACAAACACAAAGTCCATCTTTTCGTAATATCTCTTACCATCAGATGTCTTTGGCACAGTATAATGCAACACTCCGTTGCTATCCACTGCATCTGCAACAATATTATCCACACTAGCTGGTAAATATTGATCAACCATTAATTTTTGATTGCTATTTGTATTAACTAGTAGCAAACCATCAACTATTTGGTCACCTTCAACACTTTTGTCTCGGCCTGCCCTTGTGTCAATAGTGTTAATTGTTATAGAATATGTATTCTTTCTACCAGTAGCACCACCTAACTCATTTGGATTAAGAACTAGGTATGGTGTATTTGGTGAAACTAAATATGGATTATCTAATCCATCAATAGTTACAGAGTACTTTGCTTGAGTCATCAATGCATTATCTATTGTATTTTCCCAATAAATCTTAGACAATCCAAACGATGTAATGCCATCGCACTCGTTAGCAAATGTCATAGTATCTTCGTTAGTTAGTTGTATATTAGGAGCAGTTAAATATTTTACCGTAACTTTTTCACTCCTAACACTATCGAAATAATAAATATTGTTTTCTTCATCGTGATACATGTTCAAATCATTATTATTATCTCTTATCTCAAAAGTATTTTCGTCAGCAACCATAGTAGATAATACATGAATAGTATATTCTTTCAATCCTTCTGACATTGCATTCAATGTGATAATGGTAGGATTAAATGAATTTATTTTATTGACTGAGCCGTTTTGCAAGATATTCTCTCTCACCATTACATTAGCCGCGGCCTTGTCATCAACTTCTGTCACAGAAAATCTATTGTTTGTAAATGAAAGCTTTGGTGTCTTTAGGATATAGAACTTGTACTCTTCACTAATGCCAGAATTGCTAGTATGTGTACCATCTCCAAGAGCAGTTACAGTTACACTATTTACCACCCCTGCTGTAAAATCCACACCATCATAATACGTCACCCCTGCATCAGTGACACATGTATGAATTTTATTTTGGTCACCAATCTCATAAATCAACTCTACAGCATACTTTACACTCTCACTTGCAATATAGTTACCCTCTATATCTTTTTCTACCTTGTCCCAAACTATCTTACTTCCATCATATCTAATATTTTGTGGAACCTGTAAACTTGACGGCTTAGTAAGTACTACATCTATTGCAGATTTTACAATCGCATCTCCGCCAGATTTCTTATTCATAACAGAGAATGTAATAGTAACTGTATCACTTCCAGTAAGCTCAATATTAGGACGCACGCCAAATTCTACTACACCTGTTTGAGATGTCTCGAAATAATTCCCCGACGTGATAGCCACTTTGTCATTACTTAGACTGATGTACATGTAGTACTCTTTCAAATCTGTAGGAGCCATTACATACTCTATACTAAATGAATTGTTCTTATTCAAATCCAGTACATAGGTTGGCCGCAAATAGTCAGAGTCAGTCACTTGCGTCAGTTCTGTACCAA
Organism: Clostridia bacterium; assembly: GCA_017399265.1. Classification (GTDB taxonomy): domain Bacteria; phylum Bacillota; class Clostridia; order Christensenellales; family UBA1242; genus UBA11490. The sequence continues at coordinate 19,388 of JAFQDL010000008.1, read as the reverse complement.
CAGGCGCAATCTGTATCTCTTCTACATCTTCTCTGCCCTTCCTCTTTGCATTACAAGATATAACAAGTCCAGCTGAAAGACCTGTTACCGCAATTAATAACATTGCTATCAATATTTTTATCCATGTTTTCATTTTTCACCTACCAGATATTATTTGAGTTTAGATAAACCCAAAAATCTTTACTATAACATTTTAGCACACTTACAAAAACCGACAAAATAAATAATATATATATTTATTTTTTATATATTTAGTATAAATATATAAAGGATAATTATTCTGCAAAATGTATTTTTTGCAATAAAAAAAGGCTACTTTTAGCACTTTTTTAAACTTTTGCAAAATATACAAAACCAAACGCGTAAATTGTGGATAAGTTATTCACAAAAAAACAACAAAAAACCTGCCAAATTAGTTTGCAAAATACACAAAATTAAACTACAATATCTAAAAAAAACAAAAGGAACACACAATGATAAACATAGTATTAATAGAGCCAGAAATCCCACAAAATGCCGGCAACATCGTCAGAACTTGTGCCGCAACTGGTAGCAAGCTATATATGATTAAGCCGCTTGGATTTGAACTAAGCGATAAATATTACAAACGTGCAGGACTAGATTATTTTGACCTAAGCCAAGTAGAAGTACTGGATACATTCGACGAATTGTTAGAAAAAAACAAAGGTATCCCCTTTTATTTTGCCTCTACCAAATCCAAAAAGACGTATGCAGATATCCAATATCCCAAAGACTGCTTTATCGTATTTGGAAAAGAAAGTTACGGCATAAAAGAAACTATCCTAAAAGAGCATTATGACAACTGTATTAGGATACCTATGATAGAAGGCGCCAGAAGCCTAAACTTATCCAATTCTGTTGCGATAGTTACGTACGAAATCCTTAGGCAGCACGCATTTGTCGGCTTGCAAGACAAAGGCGAACTTACCGGCAGACCAGAAGTATAGACATATTCAAACAAAAGAAAAAGACCTAAACATAGGTCTTTTTTTATCTTACTCCACCTCGGTAATCTCAAATGCAAAATTACCTTGCATTGTAAAATCTTCTACTTGGGTAGTCATTGAATATATAATAGATAGCGTAACAGACGCACCATCATTTAATGTAATTATAGGAAAAGATGTCAACAGATTGTTTGGTTGAGTAGACAATACATAATAGACATTTAGTAGTTCGTCCCCATTGTCATTAGTTGGAATAGCAGGAGTAGAGCCAATAATATTCAACACCTTTCCTGAACCCTCTGGATTGGTAAAATGAAAGTTAAATGTCACTTGCGAAGACAAATTCTCTGTAGGATCTACAAATGGTAGAGTTATCTCGCCCACTGGTTGCAACACACCAGACTCTAACATTTGCATAGCTACACCTTGTCTAGTACCCAACTCTAGAGTTGTGACTGATGTATCCAACACCTCTATACCTTCTTCGTCGGTGTATGCTTTGAACATTTTCCCTTTAGCAGAACTTTGCTCTACAGAGCCATCAGTAGAATATGTCTCTATAACATAATCTGCAGACACATCACACCTTACACCGTTTGCCTTGTAACTAACTGTAACATTTGTAGCCATTCTAGCCTGATTTGCAACCAAGACTAACCCAACTGCCAAACCCAGAGCAATTACAACCAAAGACATTATCGCTATTAAACTAATTGTAACTTTTTTGTTTTTATCCATGATTATCCTTAATATTTACTTTATCTTTAGCAATAATACTTAATAATGGAAAATTTGTCAAGTAAATAATCAGGACTTTAAGTATTTATTAGTTTCTAAGACTTAATATACTGCAAATACTTGTCTTCAAACCCCATCTCATACTCTTTGGTTTTAGATTTTTTAAATTTATCATATCTGCTTGCAAACTCTCTTTGCGACTGGTTAGTAATATTTGCTCTGTGCTCATTAAGCCTTGTTCTATTGAAATCTATTAGTTTATTCTTATTAGCCAACTGCTCTTTAGTGTATTCTTTTTGAGAATTTGCTTCGTGTAAGTCTTCCAAAACATCTATCAAATCACTCTCACTCATATCATTTAAATCATCGAAAGAATACTCAGAAGTTTTTTCTAAGATAGAATTAATCAATACCAACTTTTCCACGCTAAAGACTTTCTTCTCTTTTTTCTCTCTAAATAGTGCCAAATCCACATCTTTTTCTGCAATTACACCTAAGATTTCGTTATCTATGAGAAATTTGTTACAAACCCCATACATATCCCCCTCAAATTCTTGTGTAAAACCGCTAGACACAGAAAGACCTATCGCATTGGTATCTTTCTCAAAATCCAAATAATTGGCCTGCAGACACAAATCCAAAAATTTCTCCACCGCTTCTTCCATCGACAACCCAACAAACTCTTCGCCTATTATCAATTCTTCCGCTTCTTCATTTACCGCAAAGACGCTCTCTACCTTACCATCTTCACCCGACAAAAACTCTATCTTTGGATTGACCTCAATTCTCACAAAATGGGAATTTAACATCTTTGTCCCATTATAGAATACAACCACCAACGCAATAGCCACAAATAGCAAAATAACTGATGTAATTACGAATATTTGATGAGATTTTTTCATACTAGCTCCTAATATAATTTTTTTTATTAGTATGTGAAAATCTATGTGTATTTATGTACTTGAAAGCAGTCGATTGACCAATTTTGCCTATATTACCACCCCAAAACCACAACTTATTCCAACTATGCAGAAACAAAAAACACCGCTTAATAAAGCGGTGTTTTGCATAGTTGCATACAACTAGTTACATCTTCAAATTGATACCATTTGCTTTGTAAGTATCTATTACTAATTTGTGGAAAGACTCAATCTCCTCACCTGTAATAGTATGGTCTAGAGCATGTACGCTATAGTGCATTGTATAATTTTTGTATTCTGCACCAACAGATTGGAATATATTAGTTAGGCTTACTTTGTATACCAAATCTGTGTCTATACTATAAGCTATTTTCTCAACATCACTATATTGCATATTTTGTGGAATTTCGAAGTTGAAATCCAATTCCGTTCCCATATGCTTAGATACTTTTTCAAATTTGTAAGACAACTCGTCAAGATCTCTTAATTTTGAGAAATTTATCTCAAAGAAAGCTATATTTAACTTGCCGTCTAGTTTCTTAGCTACTTTTGGATTTACAATGCCAATACAACCTAGATAAGTATTTTGTGATACAATGTTGTAATAGTTTACTGGACAGATTAGTTCACTGCTAATATCTGTCTTCACGAATTCAACATTAGATTTGATAACATTACTAAATAGGTAATCCACGCTTTGTTTTAGGGAAAGAAGAGTATCTGTAATACTACCTCTTGTAGATTTTACAACGCAAAGAGATTTGCTTTCGTCTACCAATCCATCTTCTTTGATACCTGTTACCACCCTGCCTATTTCAAATACTCCTAGTTCGCCAGCATAATCATTTTTATTGTCATACACTACTTTTAGTAGGCTTGGAAGCATACTGCTTCTAATCTTATCATTGTCTTTTTGTAGAGAATTGATTATCCTGATATGACTCTCTGGATTAATGCCTAGCATGTTACAGAATTCAAAATCATTCCAAATATATGTATGGACTTCTGACAAGTTGTATCTATCTGCTAGAGTATATTTTACATCGTACTCAAGGTCTACTAATTTGTCTTGTTTTACAGGCACAACTTCTTGTTTTGTAGAAGATGCCACAATGTTGTCATAGCCGTATACTCTTGTAATCTCCTCTACCAAGTCAGCCTTGCCTTTGATATCTTTAGTTGTTCTAAAAGATGGAGCTTTTACAAGATACTCACCCTCACCTTTTTTATCTACGATAAACTCTAAATTCTTTAAGATTTCTAGTACTTTTTCCTCAGGTATAACATTACCGATATATCTATCGATATAGTCTTTTGTGATATCAATAATTACCTCTGGATAAGTGTATTTTACTATATCTGTGATTTGGGAAGAAACCTCTGCGTTTGCATCATTATCTAAGATAAGCTTGATATATCTACGAAGTGCTGTCATTGTTAGATTAGTGTCTAGCATTTTTTCATATCTAGCACTTGCCTCTGTACGAAGTCCAAGCTTTATAGCAGTCTTTCTTACATCAGCACCATCAAAACAGGCACTCTCAATCAATACACTATTGGTATTATCAGTAATCTCACTATCTAGGCCACCCATTACACCAGCAACAGCCACTGGAGTATTATTGGATTTGATAACCATTGTACCAGTAGGTAGAGTCCTTTCTTGATTGTCTAGTGTCATGAACTTAGTATCTTCTTCTACCTTGTCGACTGATATACTCTTTACTATAGCATTATCAAAAGCATGCATTGGTTGACCTAACTCTAACATAACGTAGTTGGTGATATCTGCTAAGAAGTTGATACCACGCATTCCTGCGTAATATAGCCTGATTTGCATATTGATAGGACTTGTCTTTTTAGTAATATTTCTCATAGTAGCAGAAGTATATCTATAGCAAGTATCGGCATTTACTGTTATATCTAACTTATCGCCTTCTCCTTCACCTTCCCAAACAGAAAGTGGACGCAAATTTCTACCCAAGATAGCAGCAATCTCTCTTGCCATACCATAGTGTCCCCACATATCTGGTCTATTGGTTAGACTCTTGTTGTCTACCTCAAACACCACATCATCGATATCCAAGATAGTCTTGATATCCACACCTAGAGGAGTGTTTTCTTCAAACTCAAATAGTCCACTATTATCGTCAGAGAAACCCAATTCTTTAGCACTACAACACATACCATAACTATCACAACCACCTAGAGTCGCTTTGCCAATAGTAATGCCACTAACTTCGCTTCCAATAACAGCAAGAGGTACAATCATACCCTCTCTTACATTAGGAGCTCCACATACGATATCTAATATTTCACTACCTGTGTCTAGTTTAAGTAAATGTAACTTTTTAGAGTTTGGGTGATTTTCTACAGAAGTAATTTTTGCAGTGATTACCCCTTTTACATTCTCACCTTTTACCTCATAACCTTCTACCTCTGCACAAGATAATGTGAATTGATTGATTAATTTCTTTAAATCTACACCTTCTAGATCTACGTAATCTTTTATCCAATTAAGTGATATATACATAATATCCTCCTTACTTCGTCTTTATCTGCTTTAGTTGTTTTAATTTGCCACCATTAAGCACACGAATATCATTGATTTCAAAATTCATCATAGCAAGCCTTGATAGACCTAACCCGAACGCAAAACCTTGATACTCTTCTGGATCAATTCCACCCATCTCTAACACTCTTGGGTGTATCATTCCACATGGGCAAAGCTCTATCCAACCGCTTTTCTTACATACACTACAGCCTTCTCCACCGCAGTATGGGCAGCTGCAATCTAGCTCAAAGCCTGGTTCAACGAATGGGAAGAAGCCAGGACGTAGTCTTACATTTACTTCTTTGCCAAATACTTGAGAAAGCATTGTCTTCATAAAGTATATAAGGTTGGAAATAGATATATCTTTATCTATCATCATGCCTTCTAGTTGGAAGAATGTGTTCTCATGACTAGCGTCAAGTTCCTCATTTCTGAAGCAACGTCCAGGGAATATCGCCTTTAATGGCGCTCCATACTTTCGCATAATTCTATTCTGACTAGCAGATGTATGAGTCTTTAAAACCTGTCCGTTTTCTAGATAAAAGGTATCTTGCATATCACGTGCTGGGTGATTTTTTGGAATATTAACCGCTTCGAAATTGTTGTAATCAGTCTCTACCTCATTACCATCTTCTACAGCAAAACCCATAGATTTGAAAATCTCTACAATTTTGTTTTGGGTAATAGTGATTGGGTGAAGACTACCTACACTTTCAGCATTAGGTACAGTCAAGTCCACCCTCTCCATATCTGCCATAAGTTTTTCAAATTCCATAGCCTCTAATTTTTCGCTAAGTTCTCCTAAACGCTTCTCAATAAGCACTTTTAGGTTGTTAACGCTTTCGCCATATGCTTTTTTGTTCTCATTGGGAACATTCTTAATTTCTTTTAACGCATCGGTTACTTTTCCGCTCTTGCCTAAGTACTTTACTCTCAAATCATTGTAAGCAGTCTTGTCTTGACACGCCAAATAATCTAAATCAAACTCTTTTAAAATCTTTTCTAACATATTTTATCTCCTAAATAAATATATATTTCAATCATGCTAAGCAATATCTGCAAAACCATTAAAAACGGCTTTATATACGGATATTACTAACTTTCGCATAATTATTAAAAAAACAATGGCAAAGGAAAATCTCCTTAGCCATTGGGACGAATTGTTAATATCGTGGTACCACCCAACTTCGCTGATTACATAATCAGCCTCAACTACCCTTTATTACGAGAGGCTACTCGTACGCTATTCATCTATATTAGACTTAACACGTCTGCTCGCATGTCGAAATTCAGATATAACCTTTTTCTAAAGCAGGCTCTCAGCCCAGTGACCTACTCTCTCTTGTTAGTGAAGTTACTCCTACTATCATGCGTCTTTGTCGCATTTATTAAAAAACAAGATAATTGTACACCACTTTTCCATATTTGTCAATTGGAAAATTAGTATTTTAACAATTATCTTTTATTAATCTTCTAAACCTATTAAATAATCTGCACTTACTCTAAAGTACAGACACAAACTTTTTATTAATTCTACAGATGGCTCTCTAGTACCCTGCTCATAATTAGAATATGCACTAGTAGTCACTCCTATTGCTTTGGCAACATCTCTTTGAGATACACCTTTTTCTTTTCTTAATAATTTTAATTTATCACCCATACCTTATATTTAACACAAATTGTGTATAAATACTTGACATTACACAAATTGTGTAATAAAATATAAAAAAAGTTAAAGGAAACATTATGAGAAAAGACTTATCTGACCTAGACGTATTTATTATAAATAGACTACAAAGCATCAGAAATATCGCTAAAGTAAGCGCTGAAGAATTATCAATAAAAATAGGTAAAAACCCAAAATACATTCAATATGCCGAAAGTGGACAATATCGCATACCATTTGACATATTAGTTAAAGCAATACATTATTGCAAAACAACTTTAGAAGAATTCTTTAGCGATAATTTAGAAGAATATATAGAATTTAAAAGTTTTATGAAACAATATTACAAACTATCTCCTGAAACACGGGCAATAATAATTCATTTAATGACAAAATTACAATATTAAAAAAAGTTTGGACCTTTATATTCCAAACCTTTTTTATTTATATTATGCTGCTTTTAATTGTTTTTTTGCTTTTCTTTTATTTACCCAATATGGGATCATATAATAACTAGTTATAATAATACTAATAAATAATATCCATAGCACCAAATATACACCATAGCCTACACCTATTATCTCCATAGCGTCATTGCCTGGCAACATATATAGAGGATCATCTTCTACTTTTAGCACAAATGACTCTATCATTGCGTACACAATAACCACTCCCCAGAAAACAAAACTTTTCCAGATGTGTTTTGGGTTTGTTTCGGTATATTTTAGTGTTATAAGTGTAATAGCTGAGATAAGTATCAATGCGTGAGACGCAATAGAATAAAAATTCTCAAATTCTATATATACATTATTAAATCCTGCTTCTGGATACGCAAAGAATATAAGCGCACAGATTAGTCCAGAGATAGATGTAAATGTATACCAAAATCTTTTTCTAATAAATGGAGACAATATCATTAACCAACAAGAAATAGCACACCATGGTCTAGGCAAAATATCCCAAAGCCAATCATCTAGTGTAACATTGTCACCTCTTGTAAAGTTAACTATTCTTCTAGTCATTTCTAGGGTAAAAATTAAGCCTGCTAGCACATAAATAACTATATTTCTGGCTTTTTGGCTTCTTTTTCTAAATATAAAAGCCAATGCCACGATTATTGCAACCACAGCTACAATAGTCAGAATATGCAAAAGCCCCCATTGTCCTTTTTTCGACGGATTATCCCATGAACTATATAACCAACCCTTTATATCCATTTTTTCCTCCTTTTGTCTTTTTTGCAAACATTTTTTAGACTGTTTACAATGTAATTTTATTCCTATAAAAAATTATTGTCAATAAAAATGGCTTTATCAAGTAATTTGTAACTTTTTGTAAGATTATATTTATTATATGCAAAAAAAGTTGTCATATTAGCCCTTGACAACTTTTTTTATATCAATTACTCCAAAGTAAACACTTTGTCGTTTTGTTGGATTTCGTTGATTATGGATAAAAGTATCTCTACATCGTCATAATACCTCATATATAAGCTACTTAAATCCGTATCTTTTACATGTTTTGCCTCGAATAGAGTTCTTTGTGGCATACTAATATACATACGTCTACCATCTAGCACAATTCCTAATTTTTTAGCACGTTTCTTTAGTTCTAGCAGTCTTAGCATAAGGTCGGGAGTTAGAATATATCTTGCCTCCACCTGATCAGACGTCCTTACAGAGAACTCTCTGCTAAACATAATATCTTCCAAAGATACCCTGTCTAGATATCCGCCATTTCGATAATTATCTCTATTTAGTGTTAATTGGCACTTAAATCTCTTAGGGAATGTAATATATCCATAACTACCATTATATAGAGTTCTTCTCGTCTCTCCCCCATTGCTATCGTGACCAACCTCTTGCACTTTGACATCAGATATTGCAAAGTTCACATCTGTAGCGTTACCATCAAGGCTAGGAATATTTACAACTAACAAATCTTCCCCTTCGTATTCGTCAAAAATAGTTACAATTTTGCCATCTACAAATTTATTCATTGGCATGCATGCTGTCTCATCAAAAGAAAAATCATATCCTTCTAGCAATTTTTCAATAACATCGGATTTGTACTTTGCAGCCAACTTAGATAAGCCGCTACTTTTCATCATGATTAGAACAAAACCTATCACAAAGAAACCAAAAGCAAGAAAATACCAAAAGAATGCATTTATCCCACCCATTACACCAGAACTGTCTGTAAAAGTTTTAACCAACCCCACAACCAAGCAAGCCACTGCTGCAAGGATCAAAACAATGCCCATTACACTAAAAATCTTTCTTCTACTCTTTAGATTGGACCTATCTTTGTCATTTATTAAATTATCTACATAACCTCTAAACTCTTCTCTAGATATCATATCAAACTCTTTTTTCTAAAATATTTTGTAGTTTATATTACAATGTATTCCTTAAATATTTTTCATACAAAAAAATCACTTAGGTCTCACCAGATTGACTAGTATTCAAACTACCCACAAATCAATACTTTTAGCCCTACAACTCTACTTTTATATTAAGTCTTTCTGCAGAGTCTATTCTAAATAACTCCTTAGTCTTAAATCCATGACCTTTGGCAATAAGATTTTTTGGAAAAACTTGTAGCATTGTATTGTATATAGTTACATTACTATCATAAAATCTACGTGCAGCAACCAACTTATCCTCTATCAACACCATTTCGTCCATAAGTTCTTGGAATAATCTATCTGCTTTTAATTCAGGATAATCCTCTGCGACCGCAATAATGCCCTTCATTTTGCCCAAAGTCTTGTTTGCAAGGTCTAACTTGTCTTTTTCATTAACGGCGTTATTTGCCTCATTTCTAAGCCTTGTAACCTCTTCAAACAACTCTTTTTCGTGCTTTGCATAACCTTTTACAGTGTTTACTAGATTTGGAACAAGGTCAAACCTTTGCTTTAATTGAATATCCACAAGTCCCAAAGACTCTTTTACCTTGTTGCTACAGCTAACGTATTGATTGTATATAGTTATTGCAAACAATAATCCAATCAAGCCTATAGCAGCAATAATAATACCCGCAACTAAACTTAACTGCAACACAGCAAGCAACACTCCCCCCGCAAGCATTAATAATGTAAGCAAATAATATAACACCATTACCACACTTATTTTTCTTTTTTCTTCCATATATAATTTCCTCATAATCTAATATACTTTTAGTTTAACAAAATTTTAGAAAAAAAACTATTAAATAACTACAATTACTAAAAAGTAAATTACACCGCTTTTTTCTCTTTCTTTCGCACAATCCTCTCAGCTTCTTCTACCGCCTCGTCTATCACCTCCATTCTGTCAAAGACGATATTAGCAAACTTGAACGAAATAGTAGCCATGTTATCGTCAATCACTTGGAACACGCTATCTTCAAAACACATAGAATATGTAACTCTAGAGAGTCTATATTTTAACTCTTGTTTTAAAATAGAATAAAAAGACAAAAAATCTATTTTTTGCTCTCCGCTATCAGTTATAATTAATATTTTATTATTATAATATCTAACTATTGGTGGAAATTTTTTGCACTGGTCTGTGCATTTTTTTGCACTTATTGTGTCAAGAGGGTGCATTTTCTTACACTCACTTTTGGATAAAAAACCATATTCCTCATAACTGGATAAATAGTCTTTGGGATAATTTTTACCAATATTTCCAATTCTTAAAATATCGTATTTTTGTAAAAACTTTGAATAATCGCTACATTCTTCCCAGCATTTTTCAACTTGTTCAACCTCTTGAAAATCTTGAAATTTTTCTTCTATTATTTTAAAATAAACACCCCTACTATTTGTCCATTTTTTTAAAATACCTTTGTCTATTAATTGATTAATCAGCATATACAGTCTTCTTTTCTTAATATTCAAAATCGGCAAATCGGCTAGGATTTTGGCATAACTTATCCAATAATACTTTTCCCCATCTATTCGAATGAATTTGATATCAGGATACTCGGTAAATTTCATTATATAATCCAGTATCAGTGCCTCTTCTAGGTTTATATTATTCCTTATTAGCATTTCTTGCGTGAACGCAAATATATAGTTTCTCAAAAAAAAATCACTCCTTCCCCTCTGTATATTGTGCAAAAGTGCAAAACCTCCCTAACTTTTCACAATTTTGCAGTTTTTTACTATCCCTCAAATATTAAATATTTGTAACAAAAAAATAAGACATTGCCTACATTCAACGACTTATTTGATTTGCAACTATTGTATTATCAAAAATCCACTATTTCAAATTTTACTGACAAAATATTGCGAACTAGGAAATATTTATAAAATTTTAGCTAAATAAAAAAGGCGACTCTAGAAAATTATCGCCTTACAAAACATATCACAACTCCATTTTTTAACACATGAAAACAACTCAAAATAGTACTAAAAGACATATTCCTAAAACAAAATAACAGGTAAATTACTTACCTGTTATTTTATCCACCATACATTCCGCCATCTATACGAATGATTTGGTTATTGATATAATCCGACTGGTTGCTTGCAAGGAAAGATATGAGATCTGCTACATCTTCCTCCTCTCCTGCTCGGTTTACTAATATTTTATTTTCTTCCTCTCGGATAAACTCCTCGTCCATGTCTTTTATTTCACTCTCTGTCTTAATAAATCCTGGAGCCACTGCATTAACTGTAATATATGGAGCAAATTGTATTGCAAGATTGTGAGTAAGGGAATTAATCGCACTTTTGGACGCGTCATACTCCATACACATTGGATAGTATGTATTAATTCCGTTTGTAGAAGACAAATTAATGATTTTTCCAGATTTTCTATTATACATATGCTCACCTACATATTTGCTAACTAGATATGTACCTATCACGTTGACATCAAACGTCTTTCTAAAACTCTCTACACTCTTGTCTTGGAATAAAGAGTCTAACGATACTGCAGCATTATTGACAAGCACATCAATTTGCCCAAAAGTATTGATTGCCTCTTCTACCATTCTTTTAACCTCTGCCTCATTAGAGACATCAGCCTTTAGCACAAGTATATTATCAGTACCATACTTGTTGATTAATTCATTCGCTGCCATAAAAGATGTGTTGTAATTACACACCACCCTAAATCCGTCTTTCAAAAGCCTCTCCACAACAGCCCTGCCTATACCTCTAGCACCACCTGTCACTAATGCAACTTTTTTCATTATACATTTTCCTTTCTTTAATAAAATCTATTATGAGTATATCACAAACCTATCAGATTAGTAAAGATAAAAATTTAACTCTTTTTAATATAAATATTTTATAACCAATCACCGATAAATTCTTCTATTATTATTTGGACTTTTGAGCCGTCTTCAACAAAATTTATTATATTTTTGTCATCAACAACTGCAGAAAACAATTCTCTTATAGACCAATTTACATAGAATTTTAAATCTTCAACATTCCTTAATTCTAATTTATTTAACTTTAAAACTTCTGGTACTCTACCATAACCAAAATCATGATTTAATACATAATCATTACTATTCATACACCTTTAAACCTCTTTAAATTATAATAATGTAGTAATTAGACTACATTTTTTGCTTTTATTATTGCTTTTTCATCGTTTTTTAAAATTACAACAATGCAATTGTCTGTACAACTTATATTATTAGATATTTCATCGTTAAACAAATTTTCTAATACGTCGATAACAAATTCATCAACCATTCAATACTCAACCTCCTCTTATTTTTAGTTTTTGCTTAATTAAGACTCAGTAATTATACCTGACAAATGTCTGTAATGCAAGATTTTTTTACATAAAATTTGAGAAAATATACAGAGAAATGATAGGATTTTTGTCTTATTATGTCGAGCAGTAAGATTTGGAGGTTTTATGAACGAATTTCAGGAAAGATTACAAGAACTTTTAGATGAATACAGCCTTAGTAGATTGCAATTATCTAAGAACATAGGAATATCTTTTGAGACACTAAATGGTTATTTCAACAAAGATCTTTATCCTGAGATTTCTTGTGCAGCAAGAATTTCAAAATATTTCAAATGTTCGATAAATTATTTAATGGGATTAACCGACGAATTTAATAATCAAGATATAAATAATCTTTCATTTTGCGATACGATAAAAAAGTTAGTAAAAGAAAAAAATATATCTATAGAAAAACTCATGACTTCTCTTAATATGGGTGAAACTAATTTTTACAGATGGCAACGAGGCAATAATAAACCCGCAATGAATTCAATAATTGCAATTGCAAAATATTTTGATGTTAGCATAGATTATTTAATATATGAATATATAAAATAAAAAAATATGGATAAAAAAAGTGATAGTTTTTTACGCTATCACTTTTTCATTAATAATTACTACACTTGTTGTATTGAAACTATAATATTTCCTTGGAAATCAGCACTTTCTGAAAGTGTCGTAATAAACATAGCTACTCCAACATATCCTTCCGCATTTGGTTCTATTATTACAGGAAGACCGGTAGTTGTAATATCAGTTTCTGTCTCTTGTCCTAATAAATGTTTTGTTATATTATTATCCTTAGTTGGATTTTCGCCAATAGCAACTGTTACAATAATATTTACAGCACAATTGTTTTTTATCTTGAAATAATATCCAACAACTGAAGATTCTGATTCACCATCGTCTTCATTTTCTACTGGTTTTAGAACTACATCTTCAAATGTACGAGTCCTTGTTGCAATAGTTGTGGCATCGCCAGATCCTGCATTTTCGTAAGCACGGATTGTATCAGTAGCGCTTCTTAATTTAGTAACATTACCCTGAGCATCTTTTTCTTCTATCAAAACCGCCATCATATCACCATCAACCTCTTCTTGAGCGCCTTCTGCTAATGGTTCTCTAATAGTACATGCATCGAAATAATGGTCTTCCATTTTTAGATAATGTATACCATATGTTGTAATCTCACAATCTACGTTATTTGCATTATATGTAACAGACACAGAATTAGTCATTTGTACTTGTTGTGCAACTAGCACTAGCCCCACTGCTAGTCCTGCTATTACTAACACTAGGAATGCAGCAACTGCAGCTACTATTATTTTTGCCTTCTTTGTCATTTTTCTTTCTCCTATTTTTGCTATATTTAAAGTATAGCTTAGATACCCATACTTTGTCAAATGATTAAAATTGGATATTCCAAAAAATATAAAATAATCCCTTTTTTTGTCATAATATTTTTTTGAAATTTATTTTTTTGATTTGCTATTAATTATACTTCAATTGCATAATCATGTAATAATGTCAAAGATATATTAGCGTTAAGGTCAGCATCACTACTGATATCCTCTACCTGAAAAACAACTCCATATAATCTGGTTTCATTATTTGATAAGCTAATCCTATCAGATGATGTATCTAATTCATAGCCTTGATCATCACTCTCGCTAATGCGACCTTGAGCATATGCAATATTACTTATTTCTTCACTAATTACCTCAACACCACCTGAAATAGACTCACCTGATGTATTAGTAATCTGAAAGAAAAATACGACATATGAGGATATTGACGCTGGTTCTGTCACACCTAATTTCTCCACTGGTTGTAATGTCACATCTTCAAAAGATAACGTTCTAGATGTAGTAGTCACTTCATACTCGTCCCATAAAATATCTGTGCCTTCATTCTCGTGAGCATGAATCTCGTGCGTGATGGAATTTAACCATTTTGACTCGTCAGTCTCCCCTTGTGGCACAATCCGAACAATTTCTTTTTCTGCAGTATTAGCAGCAGGTGGCAACAAATCCGCTTCGGTTAGTGGCACATTAGTATACGACATAATATCATAACTAGTAGGTGCAACATAATGCACTGCCCAAATAGTAATATCACAATCCACATTTGTAGCATTGTAAGTTACTGTTACAGAATTTGTCATTTGTACTTGTTGCGCAACTAACACTAACCCCACAGTAAGTCCTGCAACAACTAACACAAGCGTACTAACAATGACAGCTGTTATTATCTTGTATTTCTTTGTCATCTTTTCACTCTCCTAATTCAAATATACTTAGAGTATAATACAAATATTAGCGATTAGTCAAAAGATTTGGGGGTTTTGACTTTTTTTAAAGCTAAATATTTATAATATTTCAAAAAAAAAGTGATGGCTATATGCTATCACTTTAATTTAGTTACATGGTTAATTAGTACCCATAAAACCAGATAAATCCGTTTGTTCTATTGTTAACTTAAGATTTCCTGACCAGTTTGCATTTTTAGAAATATCATCAATTTTAATACTAAATCTCACAATACCCATTTCACCAGGTTGAACAATAATTGCACTAATACCGTTTGCCATATCACAAGTTATGTATACATTATCATCAGTTGTTGCTTCTGGACTCCATGTATATCCAACATATAAATTTTTCCCACCACTTGGCGCATTATTAGTAATCTCAAAATAATACATTACTACTGACGATGTTGTTGATGTATCACTAGCTGCAACAGGTCTTAGTGTTACTTCATTAAAAGTACGAGTCTTTTCTAAATAATCTTTACCGTCTGTGTTTGTATTATAAGCACGAATTTCATCTGTTACAGAATTTACAAAAATCTCTCCATCTTTTACTTGTACAATCTCCATTTTAGCGGTATCAATACTATTTAGATTTATTGTTTTATTCCAAGAATTTTCCACTTCTGCTATATGATGTATTGCATATGATTGGATATTGCAATCTACGTTGTTTGCAACATATGTTACAGATACTGAGTTAGTCATTTGTACCTGTTGTGCAACTAACACTAGTCCCACTGCTAGCCCTGCAATCACTAGCACTAAGAATGCTGCCACCACTGCTACTATTACTTTTGCTTTCTTTGTCATTTTTTCACTCTCCTAATTCAAATATACTTAGAGTATAATACAAAAAGTAGTAATGAGTCAAAAGATTTAACGTAAGATGCACATAAAAACACAAAGTAAGCGATGTATATATTTTCTCTTTAATTTTATAAACAAAAAAAAGATTTGAGAAAAACTCCCAAATCTCGCCATTTTTTACGCTCTTGAGTAATACTTGCCATCAACAGTTGTGATGATGATTTTTTCACCTTCGTTAATGAACATTGGCACTCTTACAACCAAGCCAGTTTCTGTCTTAGCTACCTTTGTAGCAGCAGTAGCAGTACTATCTTTGATACCTGGTTCACATTCAACGATTGTGTACTCTACTTTTTCAGGTAATTTAATTCCTAGAAGCTCTGATCCATAGAATGTTAAGTCTACATTCATGCCTTCGATCAAGTATAGCTTGCTTTCTTCAATTTGCTCTTCGTTTAGTTCATATTGTTCATAAGTATTGTTATCCATGAAATAATATGTACCACCTGCTTCATAAAGATAAGAAACTGCTTTTCTATCTATTCTAGCTTCTTCAAACTTTACGTTAGTATTGAAAGTTCTCTCTAAGTTAGCGCCAGTTCTCAAATTTTTCATTTTCGTCTTCATAAAAGCAGAACCCTTACCTGGTTTAACATGAAGAAATTCTACTACTTGATAAATATTACCTTCGATTAGTAATGTCATTCCGTTTTTAATACTATTTACGTCTACCATTATTATTTTCTCTCTTTTAATTAAAAATTTTTTAACACTTTATTCTATTCTATTTTTTTTTACTTGTCAAGTATAATATATGATTTATTGTAACTATCGTTGTATTGTAAAGTTTTATTCTTATATCAACAAGATATTTGAATAGAACTTTTTTCTTTTTGTTCTACTCAATGCTTGGAATTTAATTTTAAGGAGAAAAAATAATGGAAAAAGAAAACAAGGTTACAGCAAGGAACGAAAAGGAAGTAATCGAAAACGAAATTGAAGTAAAGGAATTAAAAACAAAAGACAAGTTGTACTTACAAAGAGAACTATTTACTGGAAATGATGGCAAAGAGTATTATTCATATTTGCTTAAAGGTAAAGTTCGTGGCAGAGATATTAAAGTCGATTTTGCACCAAAAGACAAAGGTGGATATGAAGTTTTAGATATCGTATTTGAAGTTGGTGCTGTCGAATTAGTAATTGCTGAAGAAACTATGACAAGTCAAGATGGAAAGAAAACTAAATACACAACTTATAAAGCTATTGCTTATGATGAAGATAACTCCCCTTATGAGTGTGGTGTAAAGCCATCTCGTGATAGTGATAAAGCATTACTAAAAATGCTATTAAATTCATTAGGGGGTGTTAAGTAGGCAAAGTGAGATAGATATATGAAAGTAGGTTTTAAGAAAACTAAAAAAGGTTTTGAATATACTGGAGATTTAAACGATTGTATTTATTATGCCGAAAAAAGATTGATACAACTGGAACAAAATCTACCCTATGTAACAAAACGATTTTTAGAAGAACAAAAGAGATATGACACTCTAAAAAGGTCAATAGAAAATTGCAAACGATTTATTATTGTTGCAAAAAAAGAAATTCAAGAAAGATTATTTGATATTGAAGAAAACGAAAACAAAGGTAAAGGTACGGAAAATGAACGAAATAATTGAACTAACTGAAAGAGATAATACTTTTAAAGTTTTAATGCCAGTAAAAAATATAAAATCTATTGTTAGTAATGATGATGGTACAGCTTTCATTGAAACTGGAGTAGATAAAAAAGGCGAAAGTACTGGTTTTTACACAAAAGAAACTTTTGAAGATATTAAAAGAACTATTGCGAAACTAATTTTATTCGCATAAGAAAAATTAAAAATTGGAGATGATATGGCTAATAATGTTAAGAGAACTTATTATTTGAATAATAAGCAAGTTAAAAAAACAACTTTTTACAATAGTTTAAAAAATCATAGTTTAACAAAACAGCGAACATACTCTCTTGGTAATTTTGGGTGTGATGTTTACGATTTTGATAAAAAGAAATTTAATGCTTATTGTAGAAAGTTAAATGGACATAATGGTTATGCTCCCATAACTCTCGGTTTTAAAAATAATGGTAAAACTGAAATGTTTAGAATTGAAAAAAGAAGAAAATAAGGAGAAAATATGACAAAAAGTGAAAGAAAAAGTAATAAACTTAAATTGATTTTAACTATTGTATCAATCGTACTTTCATTAGCAACATTGGTTGGTATGTTGTTTACTTTCGGAAATATGGCTGATACAAAAAACTTTTCTTCTATGGACTACCACATTGGTACTATTGATGATGGTGGAAAAATTGTAGAAAGTAGAAAATCAATTTATAGTGATATGTCAACTATTCAAGATTTAGAGATTACTTTAGATGATAATAGCAATATTACATACAAAGTTGTTTTCTATGATGAAGATGAGAAATTTGTTTCTGCAACTGGTATGTTGGAAACTGATTATACTTCAACTGCTACACCTGAAAATGCAGAATATTTTAGAGTGGTTATTACTCCAAATCAAGTAGATGGAGAAGATGTCATTTTAAATATATTTAATATGGGTAAATACACAAAAATGATAAATGTATCATTTGCAAATGTTAAGTAAGGAGATTATATGGCGAAAAAATTATTTAAAAATAAAAGTTTATGGAAAAAAATAGGTATTGGTGCTGTTGCTGGTGTTCTTGGAATTGGTGCAATAATGGGTGTTGGTGCATTATTGGATAAAGAAGAAGAAACTACAAAAGTAATTAAACCTGCCTATGAAATTGGTGCTTTAGCTGAAGATGGCACTTATTTAGAAAGTAAAGGCTCAATCTATACAAAAGAAGCTTTTGAGTGTCAAGGTTTAGATATTGATTTAGATTTTAAGTCAAATGTTTCATATAGAGTTTTCTTTTATGATGATGAAAACTTTTTAAGTTCTACTGGAGATTTAACTGAAAACTATGATGAAACTACTACCCCATCTTTAGCTACCTATGCTCGTATTTTAATTACTCCAAATGATGATGATAAAATTAGTTGGTATGAAAAAAGTGGTTATGCAAATCAATTAACTATTAGTGTAAATAAAGACCAGTTGTCATTTTTAGAGAGAGTAACAAGTGGCGAAAATGTTTATACTTGTATGGGGCAAGGAACTTTTGATATGACTACTAAACAATTCACAAAAGAAAGTAATAGTGGTTGGTACTTTAGTGGTATTATAGATACTTCATTAGCAAAAGAAATTATAATTAAATTAGAAACTGCTGAACTTACAAGAACTATTGATCGTAATGGAGAACAAAAAAATGCACTTTGTTATTTTGATTTAACTAATAAAAAATCTTTAACTGAAGTTGTTTCAAACCCAAATATAATAGCTACTGAAGGCAAATTCTCTTATATTTCAATAAATTGTGAAAACTTTGATGAGTTTGTTTTTGCTACTTCATCTTTTGCCGTTGACACTACTGCCGTTTATCTTGTATAATTTATAAAAATTATTTATATGGAAAATGGGGTGTGTTTATGAAAAAAACATTAAAAATAACATTGATACTTTTAATAATTGTGTTACTTGCAACCCCTTTAGTTTTTATATTTAATAAAAACCCTAATGATAACGGAAACAATAATAATAATAATAAT
>JAFQDL010000007.1 GCA_017399265.1 Clostridia bacterium | reverse complement strand
CTGACTTGTCTTGACACATATATTTATTTAATACATAACTTACAACACTTGGGTGGATATTATTTGGAATAGCATATTCATATATCCATTCTCCCACTTTTGGTTGCATGTCATATATATGGTCAAATCTCTTTTCTAGTGGCTCTGCTAGATCTTCTGCAACAGAGGAATATTTCTTTTGGTTACCAGTGGCTACAATTACTGTATTAGCTGGTAGTTTCATACCATTACCGTTCTCTACAATTTTGTTTAGTACTAGTGTATATACTAGAGATTGCACTGCAGGCTTTACGTTAAGTAACTCGTCTAGCATTATTACTAATTTACCTTCTGCAGTCTTGCTTCTCTCGTATACCTCATCTGCAATTTTGTATAGGTTCTGGACATTCTTTTCTACCAATGCTTTTTCTTCGTCAGTAGCGCAAGCAAGAATTGCTTGCTTAGCAAAGTCTGGTGGAATGGATTGACCAGTTTGTAAGTTCATACTTCCCACAACTTTTTCTGGGAACATGTTGTTTGTTAGCTTTAGGTATATTAAATCGGGATAAAGTTCTTTTAGTTTCTCTGTCTTACCTATTCCACTAGGGCCTCTAAGTAGAACTGATCTACCTGCGTCCACCCATGATTGGATCAATTCTTTGTCTGTCATTTGACGTCTGTCTTTTTCTTTTGTGTCGTCTGGATTTAGTTGAGCAAGACGGGATTTTTTATTCGTGATATATTCTTTGATATCTTGCGAAGTATCTTCTGACTCGTCAGCAAAATGTAGATTATCTAGTTCTGGACTTATGCTATGCATCATTGCCTCGCACAAAAAGCCGCCCATAGGGAAAAAGTCGCCGCCATCTGTTTCTTGATAAGGCTTTCCGCCTTTTACACCATTTAGGTATGTCATATTATATCCGTTAAGATATCCTCTAATTGTACTATTCTGCCACACATTACCATAAGCAGCTAATATGCTTGGATAGAATGGCAATCCACTTCTAATCATATTAACAGAATAAAGGTCCATTGTCTTAGCTTTGCCTGTACCATCCGGATTAATTGACTTTGGCAATTCGTCCCAATTCTTAATAACCCAAGGTATATACTCAACTTCAAACCAAAGATCTTCTCTATCTTTATAATCTTCAATATGGGTACCATTATTAAATCTCATAAAAGGATCACCATTGTGTCTAGCATTCCCTATCGGGCACCTAACATATCTCCTACCGTCTTCTGTAGTGTATTCTGGATAATATAAGCTATTGTGATCACCATACTCACTCAAATATGACCTACCTAGAGCCTTAAGCTTGCCTTGATTAAATAAATCATCTATTTCTTCTTGATCATCTGCCACATGGTTAGGATATTTCCCCAAGCTAATAGTAGGTTTACCACCAACACGTTGATAAATATTCATTCTACTACTATCTACTTCGCGAGCTTTTAAATATCTAGATATGTCAATGCTAATTTGTGGCCTTATTCCCATGTGTTCATCTATTGTAAATCCAGACTCCTTAACACCTTCATTACTAATATAAAATATATTACATCCAGAAAATACTTGATCATCGTCTGTTCTGGTATAAACTGGCCCATATAAATTACCATCATCACTTAATTTAACATCTGCGCCGTTAAAAATAGCAAAATCTGTTGCCTTTGTTCTAGAATAATTCAAGCCTCTGTCTTTATAATCGTCTACACTTTCTAAACTAATATAGTCTTTAGTTGCTGGATAGTCTCCATTGTCGACTTTTTTCTTAACTAACAAATCACTATATTTCATTTCCCTTTTCCCCTTTGTTATAGTTAATATCTAAAGATATTGTAACACAGGAATTATGATTTGTAAATACCCAATTTTTTTATTTATATTATAAAATAATAGTTTTATAATCTTTTTGTTGACTTTTGTGTGTTTTTTCGGCTTATGTGTTTGACAAAAAAATGAAAGAATGCTAACCTCATAAAAGATGTTTTTTATTCATCGGAGGTAATCGATATGTATGATATAATAATAATTGGAGCAGGTCCTGGTGGAATATTTTCTGCTTACGAATTAACTTCCCTTAAACCTGATCTAAAGATTGCTATATTTGAAAGCGGTAAAGCTTTAAATAATAGGAAATGCCCTATTGGAGATAAAGTAAAGACATGCATTAATTGTAAGAGTTGCTCTATTATGAGTGGATTTGGAGGAGCTGGCGCTTTTTCAGATGGCAAATACAATATAACAAATGATTTTGGTGGGACTTTGCACGAATATATTGGCAAAGAAAAAGCACTAGAGCTTATGAGATATGTTGACCAAATAAATATGAATTATGGCGGATCGGAAACAAAGTTGTATTCAACCGCCAATACCCATCTAAAAAGGGAATGTATAAAACATGATTTACATCTACTAGACGCATCAGTTAGACATTTAGGAACAGATATTAACTTAGTAGTTTTAAATAATTTGTATAATTATTTAAAGGATAGAGTGGATTTCTTTTTTGAGACTCCTGTCGAGAAAGTAGAATTAGACAACAATGGATATGTAATTAAAACACATAATAACACATATAAGTGTAAAAAATGCATTATCTCTGTTGGCAGAAGTGGTAGCAAGTGGATGGAGACAGTATGTAAAGACTTAAATATTTCTACCAAGTCAAATCGTGTAGATATTGGTGTACGTGTAGAACTTCCTGCAGAAGTATTTTCTCATATTACAGATGAATTATATGAGAGCAAAATCGTATATTGTACGCAAAAATACAACGACCGTGTTAGGACCTTCTGTATGAATCCAAAAGGTTGTGTTGTAAATGAAAATACTAATGGAATTATTACAGTAAACGGACATAGTTATCATGACCCTAATAAACAGACAAAAAATACGAACTTTGCTCTACTTGTTGCAAAACATTTCTCTGAGCCATTTAAAAACTCTAACGAATATGGCGAATCAATCGCAAGACTAAGTAACATGCTTGGAGGCGGGGTATTGGTTCAAAGGTTTGGAGACTTAATTCGTGGCAGAAGATCTAATCCGACTCGTATTCAAGAGGCATTTATTACACCTACCCTACAAGCGACTCCTGGAGACCTAAGCCTAGTACTACCAAAAAGAATACTAGATGGTATCATCGAAATGATCTATGCTCTTGATAAAATTGCTCCAGGTACGGCCAATGATGATACACTACTATATGGTGTGGAAGTTAAGTTCTACAATATGGAAGTAGAAGTAGACAGTAACCTTGAGACTTGTCATAAAGGCTTGTACATTATAGGAGACGGAAGTGGCATAACCCACTCCTTATCACACGCATCAGCAAGTGGTATCCTTGTAGCAAGAGAAATTGCAAATAATCAATAAAATAATCAAAATATAACAAAAATAAACTATTTAAATTATCGCTAATATTTAAGGCTAATAATTTAAATAGTTTTTTTATTAAGTAGATACTACACAATAAGAACTAAATCATCATATTGAGACAATTATCTCAAATACAATTTAATGAATTATCCAATACAATATAATATAAATTATGTGGAGTAATTGTAAATGGATAATAAAATTAAGATTGGCCTATTCGTAGACTCTTTTTACCCAATGGTTGATGGTGTAATAGAAGTAGTTGATAAATATGCTACATACTTGAATGAGACTTGTGAAGTAATAGTATTTACGGTAGGCTCGAGAAAAAAAGATAATAGAGAATATCCATACAAAGTAGTCAAAAGCAAAGTCTTTCCTCTTCCATTTCTAGATTATGACCTACCTATACCAAGACTAAGTAGAAATTTTAAAAAAGAATTAAAGAAATCCAATCTAGACATAGTACATATCCACTCACCTTTCGCTATTGGAAAATCAGGAATTAAATATGCTAAGAAACACAATATCCCTGTGATTGCCACAATGCACTCTCAGTTTAAAAAAGATTTTCTACACGTAACTAAATGCAAGTGGCTATCCAATATATTACTAAAAAAAGTCATGAAAGTATTTAACTCATGTGACAGGTGTTTTGCAGTAAACGAAAATATTGCGAAATTGTACTACAAAGAATATGGAGCCAACTTTTTGCCTGACGTTTTACCTAATGGAACGGAGCTTGAGCTTGTACAAGATTTTAATCTTGCAGCGTCAACTATTTATGAAAAATATGGAATAGATAAAGACATACCTGTCCTACTATTTGTAGGTCGACTAACTAATTTGAAGAATATTTTTTTCTTAGCCAGATCATTAAAAGAACTTAAAAATCTTGGCACTAATTTTAAAATGATATTTGTAGGTACTGGCAATGATGAAGACAAACTAAAAAGTCTATTACAAGACTTAGGCATTTTTCAAGATGTTATTTTTACAGGCAGAATAACTGATAGAACTTATCTTTCTTATATCTTTAGGCGTGCTACATTGTTTTTGTTCCCATCACTATATGACGCGAACTCTCTTGTTCAAATTGAAGCTGCCTCACAAAAAACACCTACTGTTTTTGTAGAAGGCTCAGCTACAAGTAGCACTGTTACAAATAATGTAAATGGGTATATAGCACCTCACTCGATAGAAGGATACGCAAACACAATCTTTAATATTTTAAATAACCCAGACACCTTGCAAAAAGTAAGTGAAGCGGCATACTCGGATCTATTCAGATCATGGAGTGAAATTGTAAAAAATGTGGAATATCTGTATACAGAAATAATCAACAATAACAAATCTTTGCAAAATATGTCTTATCAAAATTCAAAACAAAACAATTTGAAAAAAGCATAATATATGCTAATATAGATATGGAAAGAAGATTAAGTTAAAATAAGGAGTACATATGAAGAAAAAATTAAAATGGTGGCAAACCACACTTGCAATAATTGCTGGAATTATAACTCTAGTTATTCTAGTTGTTGGAGTATATGTAATATATATCTCTGCACAATATTATCGAATAGAAGACAATCAAGAAATACAGATAAACAACAACCAGTCCACCAAAGTACAAAAAGATACAATTTACTCAATATCTACGTACAATATAGGTTTTGGAGCATATACTAAGGACTTCTCGTTCTTTATGGATACTGGAGAGACATTAGATGGGCAATACCTTACAGGCACTGGAAGTATTGCAAAAGATAAAAATACAGTTATTGACAATACAAGAGGCTCTATTGACACAATTAAACAATATAATGTAGATTTTGCATTGTTTCAAGAAGTAGATGTAAAAGCAACACGAAGCCACAAATACAACCAATTTCAGGCTATAAAGGATAGCTTTAATGATTATTCTGCTAGTATATCAATGAATTTCCACAGTGCATATCTTTGTTATCCGCTATTTAATGCACATGGAAAAACAGACGCTGGAATAGTAACATTGTCTAGATATAATATATCTTCTGCAACTAGAAGAAGTCTACCAATAGACGAGAGTTTCCCGACTAAATTTTTTGATTTGGATCGTTGCATTCAAGTAACCAGATTACCAATTGATAATAGTGAAAAAGAATTAGTTATCATCAATGTTCATCTTAGTGCCTATGACGAAGGTGGAGTGATTAGACAACAACAACTAACACTACTTAACGAAATATTATCTACTGAATATGCAGCCGGCAATTATGTAATAGCTGGTGGGGATTTTAATCACGATATTGCATCTTCTATTGGTATATGGCCAACTAACAGAAAGACTCCAGAATGGGTATATCAATTAGACAATTCTCAATTATCAGAAGGATATAGATTTGTATCAAGCAATAACGCCCCTACATGCAGATCAACTGATGGTCCTTATGTAAAGGGCGAGAGTTATCTTGTCGTTCTTGATGGATTTATTTGCTCAGACAATATTGAAACAATTAACATTAATAATATAGACACAGACTTTGAATACTCGGATCATAATCCTGCAATATTAGAATTTAAATTAGTATAATGACTTAACAATAAGCAAAACTTTATGTTTGCTTATTGTTTTTTTTACTAAAGTTTTCTTTTGTAATATTTTCTTAAAGTGTTACACTATTACTATCAAACATACAAATAAAAGGAACACGACATGATTGTAAAAATATGTGCAAACAAATCTATTAACGAGGCAAAGTTTTGCCTCGATGCCGGAGCTGATATTATTGGAATACTAGTCGGGCAAGAGCATGCTAGTACAGACTTCGTTAATAAAGATACTGCAAGAAGTATATGTAATTTTATAAACCATAGATGTGACGTTTCGCTAGTAACTCACTTGACAGATGCAGATGAAATAATCGCTCTTTCTAAATATATCGGAAACAACATTATACAATTACACTCAAGTATTAGCGAAGAAGAAGTAGAAAAGATAGTAAATGCACTACCAGATATTAAATTGGTAAGGCTTATCCACATTTCCACAGATGGAAATATTATAACTGATTTAAACAAAATAAAGTTTGCAGATTTCTATTTGCTAGATAGTTTTAATCTAAAGACTAATCAAGTAGGTGGAACTGGGCTAACGCATGATTGGAAAAAAAGTGCGGAACTTATTAAGAGACTTAACAAACCAACCTTCCTTGCAGGCGGATTAACTCCTGAAAATGTTTCTGATGCAATAAAAATAGTTCAACCTTATGGGGTAGACGTAAATTCTGGCTGTAAAGTTAATGGTAAGAAAGATGCAGAAAAGGTTCGACAATTTGTTATTAACGCTAAGTGCAAAAAAGTAAAAGGCATTATTTTTGATTTTGATAGCACGCTATATTCTGGCTGTGTCTGGGGAGAATGGGGAAAATATATTAACAAGTATTTTCACGAGACATTCCGAAATAATGCAGACGAGTTGATGAAGAAATACGATATCAAAGACACCTCTACTGGTTTTGTAATAGCGACAATTACACACAAAGAGTTAGGTTCAACCAAACCATTTTATGAATATCAGAATAACAATATTTTCCAACATGACTTAAGTGATTTTGTGTATGTCAATATCGAAAGATTACGAAGATTAAGTGAATTATATGATGTATTCTTAGTGTCTAATAGTTCACCTAACTACCTAGACTACTATTTGGATTTATTTAAGATAGATAAAGATATGTTCAAACTCCGTCTAACCAATCCATTTGATATCAACGATTTAACCAAGACTGGTTGCTACAAAAAAGTATTAGATACCTATCACTTATCCCCTAATGAAGTACTAGTGGTAGGTGATAGTTATAGTGCAGATATTGTACCCGCCATCAATATGAATATGCAAGCAAGACATATTACCCATGTGAATGAAACTAATCAGATTATAGAAGACTTAATTGCGGTAATAGAGGATAATAATGAATAAAAAACAAAAAAAATTGATTGCAATATCTGTGCTTATGCAAACTATATATTTATTTTTTGAACTTTTCTTCGGAATATTTACTTACGAATTAACACAAAATTTAAACATAATTATAACTTACAACTTACTTGGTTCTATAACTTTTGTTGTTTTTATGTTAATAATTTATAAATTTTTAAACAATAAAATTTTAAATATTTTATACAAATCAAGTTTTTTGTTAAGCTTGATCGCCATTTTAGCATCTTTTACTATTGATAAAACAAGAATTTTTATGATATTTGTGGCACAAATTATTTTATATTTATCTTATGTTTGTTATTATCTACCACACGAAGTTGCCACTATGAACACAAACGAAACATCTAAAATGAAAAAATTTTTAGGGTTAAGTTCTGCATTATCTTTATTTGTTGGTTTTCTAAGCCCTCTGTTATCTGGTTATATAATTGATACTTGGTCTTATACTATTATATTTACTCTGTTGGCAATGTTATCTATTATTTGCTTTATATTATCTTTAAAAACAGATTTTGTTAGAACATCATACAAACTATATGGCATTAAAAATTTTTTAAAAACAACTTTAAAAAATCCTCCTATGAGATTGTGTATAAAATCTTATTTCTTATATCACCTAGCAAATGGTTCACTAATTAGTATTTTTTTACCATTACTATTATTTACCAAGACACAAACTAATTTTAGTGTTGGAATTTACTCAGGCTTAGCGAGTTTAATAGCAGGTATTGTTTTAGTAATATATTGTTATTATAACAAAAATAAGCCTTTGGCTTTATGGATAAACACGATAGCACAAGTTCTTTCAGCTTTCGCGATAATTTGTTTCAAATCAATGATGGTTTTCTTTATTTATTATTTTATTAGGAAAATAACAATAAAAATTTTACAAAATGGAGTAAATGAAAGTATATTAACTATGCTAAATGGAACAAGCTTGCAAACATATAAAATAGAGAATTTCTATACTTACAATTTCTTCAATCACTTTGCAATTTTAATCTCTAGCATGATATCATTTATTATCTATAACTTAATTAACAATAGTACAGCGATAACATTTATATTGATACTATTTTCTTTCATTCAGATACCATCAACTTTTTTAATAAATAAATATGATAAACTAAAAGGAAAATACTATGAAAATTCTAATGATAATTGATATACAAGACGGATTCATGAATAAAGAATATTATTTGGACTTTGGTAGAATGTGAACCAGAATTAAAAGATGCCATGAAAAATATTTTTATCAAACAATTTGGCAATGTTTGCGAAGACAATTAAAATTTAAAGTGCAAGTTTATATTGCACTTTTTTTTTAACTTTTTATAAAAATATGGCTAAATATAGAATACAACTTAAAAAAAACTATGATATAATATTCTCACGGGTGTTGTGAATAAGATACTAAAGGTAGTACAAATTATTCCATAATGTACCTAAATTACTAATAAAAAAGGAAAAGAATATGTGTAATTGTATTAGATTGGGCACAGAAGAACAAGTATCAGAATTTAATGCTCTTCTTGATGAGTACAAAGGTCAAAAAGACAATATCATGATCGTTCTTCAAAAGACACAAGGTATTTTTGGATATATTCCAGAAATGAGTGTAAAAATGATTGCTGAAGCATTAAAAATTGCAGAAAGTGAAATCTATGGTATCATCACTTTCTATAGCCAATTTACGCTAACCCCTAAAGCAAAATATAATCTAGATATTTGCTTAGGTACAGCTTGCTTCGTACTAGGAGCACAAGATATTTTAGACAAAATCCTTGCAAAACTAGGCGTAAAAGTAGGAGAAATGACTAAAGACGGCAAGTGGATTGTTACAAGTTGTAGATGCTTGGGTTGTTGTGGTCTAGCACCTGCAATAACTATTAACGG
Organism: Clostridia bacterium; assembly: GCA_017399265.1. Classification (GTDB taxonomy): domain Bacteria; phylum Bacillota; class Clostridia; order Christensenellales; family UBA1242; genus UBA11490. Next base: position 24,514 of record JAFQDL010000007.1, on the reverse strand, counting down.
CGAAGTTTATGGCAAATTAAAAGTAGAAGATGTTGATAAGATTATCGACGGTTTCGCTGATTAAAGAGGTGTTACTTATGAATTTAGAAAGTTTAGAAAGTTTAAAGAAAAAATATCTTGCAGAAGTCGAATTTAGAAGAAAAGGCGATACTTCTGGAGTAGACTACAAATATAACATAATGGTTTGTGGTGGTACAGGCTGCAGAAGTTGTAAGAGTAAAAAAGTTCAAGAGAAATTAGAAGAAGTTATCAAAGCTCATAATTTGGAAAAAGAAATCATGGTAAATGGCGTAGGCTGTTTTGGGCTTTGCGTAAATGGGCCAATAGTACTTGTATATCCACAAGACGCAATGTACGAAAAAGTATCTGTTGATGATTGTGAAGAAATAATTACAAATCTTCAAGAAGGAAAACTTGTTGAAAGATTGCTTCACCACGAAAATGGAAAAGCTGTTGAGAAAAAAGACGAAATAGATTTCTGTAAAAAACAAAAATATATCGCTAGAAACAATGCCGAATACATGAGTCTAGAAAATATCCTAGGCGACTATATTGCACTAGATGGATATGCCGCTCTACATAAAGTAGTAACAACTATGTCTCAAGAAGATGTAATTAAGACTATTAAAGATAGTGGCTTAAGAGGTAGAGGCGGTGCAGGCTTCCCTACTGGTAATAAATGGGAATTCACAAGAGTTGTTGAAGCCCCTCAAAAATATGTAATTTGTAATGCTGACGAGGGTGATCCGGGTGCATTTATGGACAGAAGCATTATTGAGAGTAATCCTCACGCAATAATAGAGGCAATGGCTATTTGCGGTTACGCAATAGGTGCTAGCAAAGGCTTTGTATACTTAAGAGCAGAATACCCTCTTGCTGGTGAAAGATTGCAATCTGCAATTGACGAAGCCAACAAAATGGGTTTACTTGGTGAAAATATATTTGGAACCAACTTTAGTTTTGATTTGCAAATCAAGTATGGTGCTGGAGCATTCGTTTGCGGAGAAGAAACTGCATTAATGAGAAGTATAGAAGGAAAACGTGGTGAACCAACACTTAAACCACCATATCCAGCAGAAAAAGGTCTATATGGTTGTCCTTCTGTAATTAACAATGTAGAGACATTGGCAAACATTGCACAAATTATTAACAATGGCGCGGCATGGTTTAATAGCATTGGCACAAACGACTCAAAAGGTACAAAAGTATTTGCATTAACTGGTAAAATTAAAAATTCAGGTCTGATCGAACTTCCTATGGGCACTACTATCAGAGAAATTATTTATGATATCGGTGGTGGTATTCCTAATGGAAAGAAATTTAAAGCTGTTCAAATGGGCGGTCCTAGTGGTGGCTGTATCCCAGAAGAATACTTAGACACCCCTATTGACTACAAAAGCCTTAATGATTTAGGCTCAATGATGGGTAGCGGCGGTATGATTGTTGTTGACGAAGATACTTGTATGGTTAACCTTGCAAAATTCTTCTTGCAATTTACTCGTGACGAAAGCTGTGGGAAATGTACTCCTTGCCGTATCGGTAACAAGAGAATTTTGGAAATCTTAGACAAAATAACCGATGGCAAAGCAACTATGGAGGATCTAGACAAATTAGAAGATCTATGTCATTATGTAAAGAATAATTCTCTATGTGGTCTTGGTCAAACTAGTCCAAACCCAGTGCTTAGCACATTGAAATATTTTAGACACGAATATATTGAACATATCAAAGACCACAAATGTCGTGCTGGTGTATGTAAGGCTTTGACATCATACAGAATTACAGACAAATGTATTGGTTGTAGTGCATGTAGTAGACAATGCCCTGTTGGCGCTATAACAGGTGAAGTAAGAAAGAAATTCGATATCAATGATGAAAAGTGCATTAAATGTGGAAAATGTTTTGAAACTTGCAGATTTGGTGCAATTGTTAAGGGGTAGGCTATGGAAGTAAATATTATAATAGATGGAAAAAAATATGTTGCTAACAGTGGCGACACTATACTTAAAGCAGCAAAAGATAATGGAATAGAAATACCTACACTTTGCTTTTTAAAAGATGTTAACGAACCAGCAAGCTGTAGAGTATGTGTGGTAGAAGTAGAAGGAATGAGGAATCTTGTAACTTCTTGTTCTACAAAAGTAAGAGAAGGTATGAATATCAAAACCAACTCTTCTAAAGTATTGGAAGCAAGAAAAACTGCTATAGAATTACTTGTTTCTAACCATAATAAAAATTGTTTGAATTGTAGCAAAAATTTAAAATGCTCATTGCAAAAACTTTGTGAACAATATCACTGTGATACAGAGAAATTTGCAGGAGAATGTATAGCTTCCGAGGTTGACGATAGTAATTTTGCAATCGTCAGAGATGTGAGCAAGTGTATACTTTGTGGAAAATGTGTAGCAGTTTGTGCCAAAAAACAAGGCTGTGCTGCTATTAGCAAAATTAATCGTGGATTTGAGACAAAGATTGGTACAGCATTTGATAAGCCACTAAATGAGTCAAGTTGTGTAGGCTGTGGACAATGCGTGTTAGTTTGCCCTACTGGAGCATTAACACAAAAGAACGATCTATCTAGAGTATTATCAATACTTGGCAAAGATGATGTCATTAAAGTAGCTCAAGTAGCCCCTGCTGTAAGAGTATCAATAGCTGAAGAGTTTGGTGAAGAGATTGGTACATTCGCAGAAGGCAGAATGGTAAGCGCTTTAAAAGAATGTGGTTTTGATTACGTATTTGATGTTAATATGGGTGCTGACTTTACAGTAATTGAAGAAGCAAATGAACTAATAGAAAAAGTAACTAAAAATGAAAACTTACCTTTATTTACTAGTTGCTGCCCTGCTTGGTTTAATTATGTACAAAAGAATTATCCAGAATTTGAGAAGAATTTATCTTCAACCAAGTCTCCTAACGAAATGCTTGGAAGCTTAGTAAAGTATTATTTCGAAAGCCAAGGCAAAAAGGTAGAGATAGTATCAGTTATGCCTTGCACAGCAAAAAAGAGAGAGATACTTGCTAGAGGTACAATTGATGCAAGCATGACTACTAGAGAACTTGGAGAATTAATCAAGTTGAAAGGTATCAATTTCTCAAAACTAGAAGATAGCAAATTCGATGATCCATTTGGTGAATATACAGGTGCTGGTCTTATATTTGGCGTTACAGGCGGTGTAACAGAAGCTGCCTTAAGATATGCTGTATACAAACTAACTGGCAAAAAACAAGACATCATAGAAGACGTTAGATACTCTGATGGAGTAAAAGAAGTGACAGTATCTATTGGCGATAAAAAGCTTAAGCTTGCGATTATTCATGGTCTTGCGAATGCACCACAGGTTATGGAAGATATCAAGGCCGGAAAGAAACATTATGATTTCATTGAAGTAATGGCGTGCCCTGGTGGTTGTGTAAACGGCGGTGGTCAAAGTTTTGTGGATTATAGCAAAATTGATGTAGAAGAAGTAATTAAGAAAAGAAGTGCTGCAATTTATAAAGCAGATGGAGATATGAAATTCAAAAATACTGACGATAATGCTGGTGTTAAGAAAATCTATGAAGACTTACTACACAATGATCATGAATTAATTCATAAGCTATTCCACTACACTGATACAAAATTTAATTAAACATAAAAAAGCAACTAAATTACTAGTTGCTTTTTTTATTTACTATTTATTATTCTAATGCTAATATAGCATTTCTTATTGCTATTATACTAACTGTTGAGAATGCAATCACTACTACAACTGCCATTGTTATACCTAGTATTCCAACAACTAAATCATATGTGTATGCTGTTCCTCTTGCCTTATATTCTTTCTTTTCTTTCTCTAATTCTGCTTTCTCCTCAGCAGTAACATCTCCTTTTATAGCTTCTGCCAAACCGGTTATCGCAGCTCCTTCTACTTTATTTTGCACTTTCATTCTAACTCTATGTCTAAGTGCAACAATTCCTGTAATCATTAATTCTTTTGGAGATAAGAAAATCGTTAACACACCAAGCCATGCAAAAAACTTTAACACTCCCCATTCTAATGCAATAACACCCCATAATGATAATAATGGCACAGCCGCGTAAATTATTATTCCAATAAGTTCACCAGAAGTTCCAAACCTTTTGCTTCTTCTATGATACTCTTCTTCCCTCTTTTTATACTTTTCCCTAAAACCAAACATAAACTTTATAAACCATTTAATAAATTTCATAACTTTCCCCCTTTGTACAACTATATTACTATTTAAGTATAGTATATTTTTTAACTTTTTTCAATTAATCTCACGTACTTAAAATATTAAATCGAATTTTTAAAAAGAAGAGTTCATTGAATAAAGCAAAGGAAAACTTGTAAAAAATATAACTGACGACGAATTTGATTATATGCATGTTTTATTTTTTTGTGGAAAGAATTTTTAGTTTAGAAAAAGAAAAACCTTGAAAGTGCCTTAGCCGAGCGAAGCGAACGCCATGGTTCTGCAACGAAAAGGCTTAAAATAAGATACTTGGCAAATTTGCAGGTTCTTATTTTTAAGGTTTTTCAAGGGTTTGATTTATGGAGCTGATGACGGGACTTGAACCCGTGACCTCTGCCTTACCAAGGCAGTGCGCTACCGACTGTGCCACATCAGCGTAATATGATTATGCGCTATTAAATTTAATATATTGTGCCTACAAATTATGGTACATTCACAATAGAACATTGGTAGTATACCAAAATAAAAAAATTTTTTCAAGTGTTTTTTTGAATGTGTTATCTTAAATAAAATATTAGTGAGCTAATTAAAAGTTTTTTGTCGTATGACTTGCCAAATATAGTCAAAAAAAGTATACTAAATACAATATAAAATTAACTAATGTTTAATCAATTTGTTAAAGGAGAAACATCATGGCAACGAAAAAACAATATTTACTTGATACTTGCGTGTTACTAGACATGTTTTTTTATAGTCAAATGGTACTACCGGAAAAATTACTTTTATCTTACGACTCACCACTCTCTCTATTCATTGATGAGGCCAACTTTGATAAAAATTATATTGAATTTATGCCAGATTTTAATTTACAAAAAAATAGTTTGGTAAATCTATTTAATATATATGAAGACGCTTACACAAAAACTTCAAAAATGAAAATGCCAAAGAACGCTGACAAAACTAAGATTTTTAATAAAACATTTATGGAAGTTTTAGATGACTATATTTCAAACGATGTAAATAATGGCAAGAATAATCTACTAAGAAATTTTTATGGTAATTGTAAACTCATAGATGGTAAAATCACAACTTCGTCCTCAATATTTAATAGGTTTCTTCAACTCATAAATAATGGAGAAATAGATTTTAAAAAATTCCAAGATAGTATATACACCCACCGATATCCAGCTACTACAAACATTAGATATGGAAACAATAATCAATCAATACCAAATAAATTAGGCTACAAATTTTGTTCTATTGTAGAAAAATATAAAGAAAATAGGCAATTGGAATTAAGCGGAATATTACTTGAAGAGATGATTGAAGGAACATGTGAACTCTGCATTCCAGAAGTGAGCTCTTTAGAATTTATAAATCTCATAAATACTCAATACAAAGGGAAATTTACAACTAAACAAATACAAGATTTTTTCAAATCTTTTAAAATATTATCTTGTACCCCAACTCAAAACAAAGAGATTTTAAGCTTATCAAAGGATTTCAGGCAATCAATTTCAAATCCTTCTAAACAAAAAATTAAAGCTTTATCTGGCGACGACAAACTTGCTACTCCTATGAAAAAAGATCTTAATTCTTTAGATATGCCTGCAGATTCTTATTTGGCCGCATTTTCAAATTATTTCGGAATTCCTCTTATTACACATAATGTTCAAGATTTTATAGAATTAAAACAAAACAATAAGTTGTCTAGAAGAAAACATATTCTCGACGTTGGCAAATCAACAACAACACCATTGTCTATATTTGAATATTTCGATTTGTATTATCATGATAAATATTTTACAGCGAGCGATGATATACGAATTAAAACCCATGGTTTTAAAAAACAAACCACAACAGAAAAAACTTTAGACATTGATACGGCGACAGAATTAACAACTGCGTTATCAGAGCAAGCTAAATATAGCAAATCTATCAAATCTTCTAAAATTTCATTCAGTGAGATAATGGAAAATAGAATAAGAACAAAATTGTCAAATCATAACGATAAAACATCTACAAATAAAACACAAGAACGAGAAAAATAATAAAAAACATATATATTGCAAAATCTTATGGATTCTTATAATATATATGTTTTTTTATTATTCTACAAAATATACCCAATTGTCTTTTCTTGGAAGAGGTTTGTCGGGATATTCTTCCGCATATCCTAGTATGCAGTTACCTATACCCTCGTAATCTCCAACAATGCCTAGTTTGTTTAACAATTCTTTACCATAAGGATGTTCAAACATGCCTTTTGCATCATGTATCCAACAAGCACCAATTCCTAAAGAATGCGCTTCTAGCAACATGTTAGCCATGACCAAACTTCCATCATTAACAAAAGTTCTCACTTCTTTATTAGCTAATACGCTAATTAAAACCGGTGCACCAAAGAATGGATCAACACCCTTTTCATAATTTTTTATTTCACCACAAATCTCTGAAAATTTAGCAATTACATCTTTGTTTGTAATCGCAATAATTACAGGAGATTGTTTGTTTCGACCAGTTGGTGCATAAGTACCCGCTTTAATTATTTTATCTAGCGTTGTTTTGTCTAGCATGTCGGGTTTAAATTTTCTAACACTTCTTCTACTTACTATTACATCAATTATGTCTTTCATAATTCCTCCTCAATTAATATATGATATTTCTACGTTACAATTTACTCTTAATTACAATTCTCGCTCATTTTCATAAATTATACTTGAACCATTTTCACAAATTTGAACTATATTGCCATTTACAAAGGTATATGCTTCTCCAAATATTTCTTTAACGTCCCCTTTTTGTAAAATATAACTACCATCCATCAAGCATACAATGTTAGCATTATATGAATCCGGAGATACAATATCTTCTACTACTCTTTGACCGTCCAACATAGCATACCTTATGTCGTTAAAATGAGGGAATACATTAATATCCGTTAAACCTAAACCTTCTATAAATCTATTGTAATTAGGATCTATAGCTTCGCCTTCTTCTTCTGGTATAGCGTAAACTCTTTCTGCACTATTCATACTACCTGCACTAATACCACAAATTACTGCATTTGTATCTTTTAACTTTGTTTTCAAATCTATATGTTTAAAAAAATCATTTTGAGTAGGAACATGTCCACCAGCTAAAAGTATAAAATCTGCAGCTTGCACTAAATCACTTGCGGTATTCATATTTCTTCCATCTAATACCTGATAATTTGCAAAAGGTACTACTTTTTTGAAAGACTCGATAATTATATTTGCATAAAAATCTGTAATCTCATAATTATCTTCTACACTTGCAATGTACAAAAAATTATTATAAGATTTTACTTCTTTTTTTATAACATCTACTATTCCATTAATATTGCTTAATGGTTTAATTAATCTACTATCATCGTCTAACTTGTCATAAGTATCCAGACTGCTTGTTAAAATTATTGTATTCATGCACCCTCCACTAGTATAAAATTAATAATATTTTAACATATTTAATTTATCTTACCAAGAAAAAGAACAAACAACTTTGTTTGTTCTTAAGTGTTTCTATTCAGCCTCGTTTTTTGTTCTATATGGAAATAATAATATAACACCAGCTAAAAGTATTTCTACATATATGGGAATATACCCAATCTTTCTAGGTGTATATTTTTTTGAAAACTTACCCATATTTTGCAATGTTTGAACATCTTTCTCTGTGCCGTTAATTAGATAAGCTCCATCATTAGTTTTTAAGTAAATATTATACGGTTTATCATCATAATATCTTACAGCACTTTTGTAGTATTCTACTTTTTCTATGTTGATAATTTCTGTTATCGATTTTTTACCATCTGGTATCTCACATTTACTTATTCCATGCTCAAAAGATAACATTCTACAATTGATTAATGCAAACAATATTAGTACTACAATTATTGCTAATCTAATTAATAATTTATTCATAAATACTCCTAGAATTGTGTAAGAACGCAAATTTCGCTCTATATTATATTAATTCCATTTTTCATTCACAAATCTAGTTAGTGCCATTACAAACGCACTTTCTGTCAAATCAATCCTGCTTACTTCCCCATTTGTAATCGCAAGTACCGTTCCGCCTCTATTATGTCTTTCATCATCATTTCCAAAAATCTTATTGGAAACTTGTCCTAAATCTGTCTTAATAATCTCTTCTACATATCTTTTAGGAACTGGAAAAGACGGACTGGTACCTATACTTGCAACTACGCCATTATCTACTACTGCGATATTTGTATTCACCCACTCTCCATACAAGTCTATTAATCCACTCTCTATCGATAAATACATATCCGCTTCTATATTTTCTTTTTTACAAAATTTCTTTAAATTATCTACTCTATTTTTTGCACCCAGATACAAATCCTCATTTATTGGCTGATCACTGACTTCAGACGGTACAGCAACACCAAATATTTCTATATCATCAAAATATCTATTTAGTGCTCTCTTAGCACCTTCTATTTTTGCATTATTCTTAGTTGCTATCGCTACTTTCATTCCATCTCCTATTTCAACAAATTCGCCATTAAATCTTTCAAACTTTTTGGATGATCACAAAATTCATTTGAATAAAGTAAATCACAAAACTCTTTATACGTAACCCATCTTACGTCTTGAGTTTCTTCTTGCTGTAATGTCATATCAGATATTTTAGCATCTGTGTATATTATGTAAATCTGCACGAACTCCCATAGAGTTGGCTCCAATACCTCTTCTAAGAAGTGTAAATCTGTTGGTTGAAACTCCAGTCCTAATTCTTCTTTAATCTCTCTAAGAGCTGCCTCTATTGGTCCTTCTCCTGCAATAGGATGTCCAGCTGCTGAAAAATCCCACTTATTAGGCTCTGTCTTTTTACATTTTGCACGCTTTTGAACAAGTATCTCTCCTTTGCTATTTTTAAACCAAATACATACAGGTTTATGATACACGCCGGGAGATCCTGTATGGCAAAAACTTCTACTCTTTATTCCTAAATATTTGCCATTAACATCATACACATCTAAAAACTCGTCCATACACAACCTTTTTAAATATCTAATCTAAAATAATCCCTATAATTTTGGAAACCATAATCATTATAGAATTTTAAACCACGTTCATTAAACGTCCATGCATTCAATTGGATTTGATAGTATCCATTATTTTTGGCAACCTGTTGGATTTCATCTAAAAGTTTTTTACCAATGCCTTGTGATCGTCTACTTTGTAGCACGCCTAGCTCACACACATCTAAATACTTTAGTGCATATCTGTAATTGGTTTCTGGTTTGATTACAAATTCAAGCATCGCATAACCTAAAATTTCACCATCTACCTCATAAACCAAAAGTTTTTTGTCTAGATTCCCAAAAAACTCATAGATATGCTCTTCTAATCCCTTTGTAAAACCTTTAAATATTTGAGGTTCACCCATTTGATGAATAACAGCTACTTGCTTCCTAATAACGTTCACTTGCTTTACATCATCTCTAGTTCCAAATCTAATCATAATCAATATTTTCCTTTTTCCATCTATGCTATTATACAACAAAGAATTTTAATTCCAAAATGATTTAGCCGATTTACTCTCCACCTTTTCACATTTAGTATAATTCTGGAAAAACTCATATTGACATATTGTTAATATTTTGTTAAAATTAGTAAAGCAGAAATTAGGAGAATTAAAATGAGTTATAGCGAGTATATTGATATGTTCTACGACACTCAAAATAAAGAGTGTCCATATAGAGCTTTTACTTTTGATATAATTAATTCAAGAAACCAATCAGAATATATCAACAACCATGAAAAGTTTTTAAACTGTGTATATTCATTCTATGATGTTTTAAAGGAAGAGGAAACTTTAACAAATAGCACAATTCTATTAGAGGATCGTTTTAATATTAAAGCAAAAACTCACTATTTATTAGCCGATGTTATAGATCAAAATATATACAACCCTATGACATTAGGTGATATGATAACTTATTTTGTTCACAATGGTTCGATAAAAACAGAAAGATTTTTGGAACTATTTTCTAATCATTTAAATAAACATGAAATCAATTTTCCATTTCATTTTGCAACTGGAATATATCAAACTAACGAATATAAACTTGGTGGCATATTGCTATATAAAGGATATATGCCACAAATATTAGAAAAAATAGGCAAAACAAATCATTCCATTATCTCAAAAGATGGTTATATATTTGAAGAAGAACAAACTTTATAAAATAACACCAAATTATTTAACTACTCACTACTATTATTGTAAAATATTAATAAGCAAAAATTAGGGAGCATGCATTGGCAAAAAATTTTGACAAAGAATATTTAAAATATTTAAAGAAAGTTTGTAAAAATAGAGAATTAAGATCTTATGCTCTAGACTTTTTTCATGATCTAAAGTCGCTATACAAAGACCACACATTTACTAGAAAAGATTTTGAAACTTTAAGAATTAATGGTGTTGAAACCGAACAAGATGTTGTCAAGACTATATTTCAAGATAAAGATAAAGTTGCAATAGATGAGTTGTTCTACAACATATTCAAAGCAAATGTTAAAAGCTTATCCTTTTTCACGTTTAATTGGATTTATGAGAATGATACTACTGGTTACTACAGCCATAAATATAGAGCAGTAAGGATTAAAAGACAAAGACTTGATATACCAAAATCCGTTGCTTCTTCGGAAACAAATCCTACTAAAGAAAACAAACAAAAAGAAAAAGAAAGGCTGGCAAAGTTAAAAAAAGCAGCACAAGCCGAAAGAAGCGAATCTTTAAAACATATAGTCTATCATGAATTAGGTCATGTTCTAGATACTAAAACATTTGCAGACGGCAAATATTTCAAACATAATCTAACAGATCAAGTATTGATCTATCACGGGAAAAAAGTTTACCCAATAGATTGTGATGAAATAACTGAAACTTCACTACAAGAAGCAATAGACTTTAGCAACTATCAAAAAGATCAAGATCATGTTACATCAGATGGAGTGCTAAGATTAGGCAAAAACAATGGTTTGAACAACATCTCAGAAGTATTAAACGAAGAATTTGCTTGTTTTACTGACAAATCATTCTCTTTATCTTCAACTCCTATTTTTGATAATAAAAAATCTAAGTTTATTAAACGAGCTCATTTACAAGGCTCATCTGCTTACAATAAAAATTATGATATTGTTAAACTCCTTGAAATAATTCTTGATAGCACAGACAAAAAATCATTAAAATTAAATAGTGCTCCAATAAAAAATAGCATAAATGGTTTAAAAATTTCTAAGAGTACTATCCAAAAAGCAAAAGAAGCTTATTCTAACTTGTTTTTATCACACTTTGGATCTACAAAACTAAAAGCATTAGAAGACTTTGATGAAAAGTTAGATAAACTCGATATATATAGCACTATTGGTACAATATTACGGGCAGCTAACACAATATATGATTTTAAAAACAATGATAGTGTGACTCAATCAAATGATGACTATAAAGTTTTGATTCAAGGATTATTATTAGAAGGCATCAAAAATAAAATATCAGCTGAGTTGAAAAACAAAGACATCGTAAAAGATGAAAAATATTATAGCAAGATAAACGAACACTTACACACAATTGACAACTTTATTCTATATCCAAAAGGTGAAGATATTTTCTTAAAAGCAAACCCATCTTCTCTAGCACATCCGGATAAAGTAATCGTTAATCATTTAACTTGCTATTCTGTAAAAAAGTATGCAAAAGAGTATCCTAGACTATTCCACTTACAACAATTTGACGAACTAGTAAAAAATGTAAGACAATCATTATGTGGTAAAGAATATATCGTGGACGGAATATCATTCTTTCAGAAACAAAAAAGTCTGGACAGAGCTTACTCAACTCATATCAGAGAACTGCATTTTGCGATAGCACTTAGAGATCAACCATCGCCATACAAGCAAAATATTCAGGAAAACGCACAAACCCAAACCTCTTCTGTAAGCAGGCTCAAAGAAAGAGTTAGGAGCAAAAAACAAGTCTCAGATATATCAAACAATAATTCAGAAATGGAGCAGTAGTAATGATAATAGACAAACAAGAAAAAAAATTATTAAATAGAAGAAAATTTAAAAAAGTAGATAAGATTATTCAAGAAGAATTAAAAAACTCTGAAACAGGTTTGGGATCTTGCCACTCTATATGGGATAGACGAAAACAATTACTAAAAGATATGTACAATATAGACTGGAAAACCCCTGCGGAATTAAATCCCGATATTATATTCGATTAAGAGTGGATAATTTGTCCACTTTTTTTTAACAAGAGCAGCCATAAACTCACTTTTTTACATAAAATTTTACAAATCATTAATCAATCAAACACTTCATGACGTTAGCTCAATATTTTTTATTCATATATTTGACTAACAATGTAAAAAATCGGTATAATAAATTAAAGTAAATTAAAGAGAGACAATCTATGACAAAGAAAAAAACTAAACGTATAAAAGTCTTGGCACTTTTTATTTTTATCGCTGTATTTATTGGATTATTATTTTTTCTTTTTTCAGGAGAGAATTTTGAGGTATTAAAAGAGATATTTTCATCTAATCTAACAAGAGAAGAAATACAAGATACTATCGGAAAATTAGGCATTAGAGCCTATATAGTCGTCATTATACTAGCAATGCTACAAGTTATTATGACTTTTATTCCAGCAGAGCCTCTTCATGTAATATCAGGTATTAGTTTCGGATTTTGGAGAGGAATGCTTACTTGCCTTATAGGTATAATCATAGGTAACACTATTATTTATCTTCTATATAAAATATATGGCAAAAAACTAACTGACTATTTCTCTGCCAATATCAATTTTGATTTTAAAACAGCAAAAGCTTCTAAGAAAATTGCTCTTATTGTCATTATATTATATTGCTTGCCTGCAATACCATATGGAATAATATGCTTCTTTGCAGCATCTCTAGGAATGAAATATCCTAAATATATTCTAATAACAGGTATAGGTTCTATACCATCGCTAGTACTTGATGTAGGGCTAGGACATATTGCTATGTCTACAAGCTGGATAATTTCTGTTACAGTATTCATAGTAATTATTGTGCTACTAATATTAATGTTCAGATACAAAACACAACTATTTAAGGCTGTTAATAACTATATCAAAAGAATGGAGGAAAAGAATAAAAGTAAAGTGGGTAAATTCGGATTTTTTACATATGGTATACTTACTAATATCCTAATGTGGTTTATCAAACTAAAAGCAAAAGTAAGACTAAAAAGAGATATTAAAAAATTAGATAAACCTTGTATCGTACTTTGCAATCATGGCTCATTCTTTGACTTCTTATATGCAGGTAAAATACTAAAGAAGGATTATCCACATTTCATTGTTGCTAGAATGTACTTTCACAACGGAAAGCTAAAATACCTACTAGATAGAGTCGGTACTATTCCAAAAAGTATGTTCTCTACAGATATAGAAAATTCTAAACAATGCTTGAAAGTTTTAAACAACGGCGGAGTACTTGCGATGATGCCAGAAGCAAGACTATCCACTGTGGGAACTTTCGAAGGCATACAAGATGCTACATATAAGTTTATTCAAAAAATGAATGTAGCCGTATATACCGTTAAAATAAATGGTGCATACCTTGCAAACCCTAAATGGGGAGACAAAATGAGAAAAGGTTCTTTGGTTGAAGCAAAGATAACTAAACTATTAAAGAAAGAAGAAGCTCAAACCCTTAGTCTAGAAGAATTAAAAGATAAAATTGATACAGCACTTACTTATAACGAATGGGATTGGTTAACCAAACACCCAGAAGTAAAGTACAAACACAAGACAATCGCTAAAGGATTAGAAAATATTTTAAGTATCTGTCCTCATTGTAATAACAAATATAGTTTAGTATCTGATAAGAATACACTTATTTGTGAGAAATGTGGAAAAGTAATAATCGTTGATAACAGATACAATTTAGATGGTGTTGATTTTGCTAACATATCAGAGTGGTACAATTGGCAAAAAGAAGTATTTAGAAAAGAAATAAAAGACAACCCTGATTTCTTTATAGAAAGCAAGGTAGAACTAAGACATTTATCAACTGATGGCAAAACATGTACAAGGCATGCAGGATATGGCACTTGTAGATTGGACAGAACAGGTCTTGTATACACTGGGACTGATGACGGAAAAGAAATAACCAAGACATTTGAAATGAAAAATATTTTCCGATTATTATTCGGTGCTGGAGAAGACTTTGAAATTTATGAAGGAAAAGAAATTTACTATTTTGTACCAGAAGAAAAACGTAGTTGTGTAACATGGTATATACTTAGTGAATTATTACAAGAAAACTATGAAGAAAAATAATAAAACTCAAGAAAAATCATTTGCATCAATTAGTGCAAAATCATTTGTTTCAGTAGTTATTATACTACTATCACTGATTATGATATGTGGGCTTATTACCCTATTTATTCCTCAAGGCAGCTTCCAAAGAAATGAAGCTGGCGAAATAATTGCAGGAACATACACCGCAGGTAGCGTGCAAGGTATAGCATTTTGGAGAATAATTACTGCGCCATTTAGAGTTTTCTTTTCAGATGGCGGAATAACTATTATAATGATTTGTATATTCCTACTAATTATGAGTGGTGTATTTAATCTATTAGACAAAACTAATGGTTTAAGAATAATAATGAATAAATTAGTACACAAATTTGGCAATAAGAAAAAACTAGTTATCTGTCTAAGTATATTATTCTTTATGTTATTTGGTAGCCTATTTGGATTATTTGAAGAACTAGTTACATTACTACCATTTGTTACACTATTTATGTTGTCACTTGGTTTTGATACAATGACTGGCTTAGGTGTATGTTTGCTTGCTGCATGTTTCGGATTTTCCGCAGCAATCACCAATCCATTCTCTATAGGTATTGCATCTAATCTCGCTGGCATCAACACATTAAGTGGAGCTTGGCTTAGAATTATTTTCTTTATACTTATATACGCGATAGTATGTTTCTTTATATTAAGATATATCAAAAAAATTTCTAAGAAACCAGAATTCTCTCTTACTTTTGATAATGATAAACTAAAAAAAGAAAATTTATGTTTTGATATTAATGAAACTAGCAAAAAAGATAACAAAATATTCAAAATATACTTAATCTTCTTCATAATACAATTAACCTTCTTACTACTTATTGCAGCTATTAGACCAATATCTGGATATGCAATCCCAATACTATCTGTAACATTCTTAGTAGGTGGAATAATTTGTGGAATGTTAGTAGTCGAAAAAAAGACCGATGTATTTAAATATTTAGGCAAAGGAGCACTTGCTATGCTTCCTGCCGTTCTACTAATTGCATTGGCTTCTTCAGTGAACTTAATAATGCAAGAAAGTGGAATTCTTGATACAATAATGAATACAGTTATTAATTTCCTTGATGGACAAAACAGATTTGTTTGTATTCTGTATATTTATCTACTCATACTTATTCTTCAAGTATTTATTGGATCAGCATCTGCTAAAATATTCTTAGTAATGCCAATACTTATCCCAATCTGTAGTGTAATAGGGATATCCCCTAACCTACTAATTCTTACATATTGTATGGCTGATGGTTTCTCAGACGTTTTCCTACCAACCAACCCAGTACTACTTATTGGACTATCTATGTCAAATGTTTCTTATGGCAAATGGGTTAAATGGACATGGAAAATACAACTTTCTATTCTAGTACTTTCAGTCCTAATACTATTATTTGGACTATCAATAGGGTTTTAATAAAAATATCCGCTATTTTATCTAGCGGATATTTTTATTAGCAAAAAGACCTATTACACTTATAGGTAATAATTAAACATTATCTCTGTATAGCGGCATTTCCACTAGTCTTAATAAACTCTTCTACATCTGCTACGGATAGTGTAGACACGTCACCATAAAGTGTATGTGCCAAAATTGACGTTGCAAGGCCGAATTTTAAGGCGTATTTAGGGTTTTTGTAATCTTTTATTAGTCCATGTATTACACCGGAAGCAAAGGCATCTCCGCCGCCTAATCTATCATAGATAGGGAATCTGATAGGGCCTTCACTTTTATAATCTCTATTTTTACAAATACAGTATGAAGAAAGAGAGTTATCTGTTGCTGTATGTACTGTCCTATTTGTTCCAAATATATACTCTATATCTGTTTGAGATATTAATTTTCTAGCAAGTTCATTTCTCTTTTCCACAGGATCTTCTATACTTTCATCTAATTTTATTTCTAATATTTGCTCTATGTCAAACTGGTTTGCAAAAAGCACATCTACAAATGGAACGATTTGTTTAAAAAATGGTTTTGCTTCTTCTATAGAATTCCACAATTTAGAACGATAGTTAAAATCAAACGATACTGGAACGTTATATTTTTTGCAATACTCCAAGCATTTGAAAGCGACTTCTCTTACATTATCTCCTAAGGCAAGCGTGATGCCCGATAAATGAAACCACGTAGCATCAAAGAATATTTCATCAAAATCTAATTCCCCGCACTCAATTGTAGTAATTGAAGAATGTTTACGATTGTATATAACTTTAGATGGCCTGCCACCAAATCCAGTTTCAACAAAATACATCCCAATATTAGAAGTAATCGGACCTTTAACAATATAATCTGTATTTACCCCATGTCCATTTAGATGTTTTATTGCCGAGTCTCCTAATTGGTTGTTTGGCAATTTTGAAATAAAACATGTCTTATGTCCTAAATGAGATAACGATGCAAGCACATTAGCCTCACCACCACCATGTCCTGCAACGAAATTACGTGCCTGAGATATTGTAGTATATTCTGGCGGAGTAAGTCTTAACATTATTTCCCCATAAGCTACTATTTTGTCTTTACTTTTCATTTTATTTCCTCTTGTAATAAATATTTTTATACTTTATATTTGTTAAAAATTAATAGTTAGTTTTATTCTCGATATTATTATAATCTTGATACAATTTCAAACACTCTTCTCTATCTAGTTCTTGACAAATACTTTTTTTCTTTTTGGCTATACTTTCTTCAAAAGCCTTGTCTCTAAAACCAATAGTTTCTGTATCTGTAGTATTACAACCATAATATACTTTGTCAATATTTGCCCAAAGAATTGCGCAAAAACACATCGGGCAAGGAAAACCTGTAGTATATATCTCACAGCCAGAAAGATCAAAAGTTTTTAATTTCTTGCAAGCTTTTCTAATTGCATCTATTTCTCCATGGCAAGTGGGATCATTGTTAACAACCACGTGATTATGACCTTTACTAACTATTTTGCCATCTTTGACAATTACTGAACCAAAAGGCCCACCATGGCCTGCCCATATTCCTTTCTTAGCTTCTTCAAAAGCAATTTTCATAAATTTGTTCATTCTATAACCTCTACAATTCTATTTCAAATAATAGGATATATTAATTGAAATAATAAGTCAAACTTATAAAACACTTATAACTTTTAAATCAAAAAAAAACTCCCCAATTATCTTTGAGAGTCTTTTTTTACTTAAATTAAAAGTTAAACGAACCATGATAATTTTTTATTTATTAATTTTGATCCATAATATTTTGAGCGGCATCAGTTACCATTTTGCCCAATGCAAAAGTTTCAAAAGAATGCACATCTACTCCATTTTGTTGTGCTATTTGATCAAAACTTGCTGTATAAACCGGCAAATCAACGACTTTTGAATAAGGAATATATTTACCTGATCTAGAAGCCGTAACAGTTTTTGCTTTGTAATCCATAGCTGAAGATTCTGCGAACACCTCTGTTTGTGGATTACCTTCCAAAAAAGATTTTAAATTATCAGGATCACTTATATCATACTCACAATTACTATTTGCTGCATAAACCCTTGCAATTTTGCTTCTAAACATCATACCTTTACCAAGGCCTGTTGGTTTTTTCATCCATTCTGACTTTGCTGTTTGGAAACCGATACACACATCACCATCAAACTCCAATTCATCTTGCTGAACTTGGTACTTCCCATTACTTTCAGTTACAACAAACTTGGTTTTTTCTTTTTTTCCCTCACCATCTATATTACAAGTAATAACAGTTTTTCCTTCTACTTGCTCTACAGTATACATTCTCCTAATATTTTCAATATATTGATCTCTTGATGTTATTTGAGAAATTGGTGTTTCAGAATAATGCGTAGTGTTAATCCCAATGCTTAAGGCTCTGGCACACAATTCTCCTGGCAAACCAAAAACCTCTTCATATACTGAGTACAAATCTCTCGTGGAATGTTTATCAAAGTTCTTATTTCTTTTTTCAGTCATATATTTCTTAAATTTTTCAAACATAATTTATTTCTCCCTCTATAACTACTTCTTTAAAAGATAGCACATATTAAAAAATATGTAAATCATTTTCTTTAAACAACACAAAAAATCTTATAATTTCGTCACTTTCCAACTTTTATTAATATTTCTGTTTTGAAAACTTAGTGTAAATAACGCACAGATTACTATAGGACCAAAATACACTACATTAGATATATAATCTAAAATTACACTACCCAATGGAATATAATTTAGTACAGCATTAGACACGTACACTGCATATACCAAAGTCATTAAAACAGCAACTATTTTGCTTAATAAACTCCAACTATTATTCATGGTATTCTCCCAAATTTTCTAAGAATGTATTAATTTCTTCATAACTTTTTAGAATTATTATATTTTTTGTATCTTTATATTTATCAAACAACTCCATTATCTTTGGCAAACTATTTTCTTTGAAATTTAATATAAACTGCACAAATTCTTCATTAAGTATTGTGTTATCAAATCCAGCAGCCATGTCTTCTCTCTTTTCTTGTTGAGATCTTTTTCTTGCATTATTTACACAGATTTCCGTATCAATATCTAGTAATATCACGGTGTCTGCCAGTTGTATTCTTTGCTCTACTGTGGAAATATAATTACCATCTATAATCCATCTATCACCACTAGCCGCAAACTCGTTAACTCTTTGCACTAATTCTTCTCTAGAAATATGATTTGTGTTATCGATATGATAAATTTTATCTAAATGCAAAACTGGACAATTTAACTTTTCTTTCATTTTAAATACCATTGTAGATTTGCCACTACCTGGACAACCAATGACTATAATCTTGTTCATATTAAACTCCTCCAACCAAAAATATTATTTACACAATTCTTCTGCTAAAATTTTTAATTGTTCCATGTTATCAGCATTTAATGCCGACATTATTTTAACTGATGTGTTTGCATATTCTAAATTTTTACAATTCTCTAACATCTTTTTCATGATACTAGTCGCCATTGGTGCCCAACTACCATTCTCTATAAAAGCAACTAACCTATTTTGAAAGTTTCTCTCAGTTAAATGATTGATAAACTCCCTCATGAACGGAAAAACATCTCCATTGTATGTTGTAGTGGCAAATACTATTTTGCCATACCTAAAAGCATCTTCTACAGCTTCTGCCATATCACATCTAGCAAGGTCATTTATTGTAACTTTTTGACCTTTCTCTTCTAACATTTTCGCCAAAAGTTCTACTGCTTTTTTTGTGTTTCCATATACTGAAGTATATGCAACAACTATACCTTCGCTCTCTATTCCATAACTAGACCAAGTTTTGTATAAATCAATATAATATCCTAAATTATCCTTTAGTATTGGACCATGAAGTGGGCATATTGTCTTAATATCTAAAGCTGCAGCCTTTTTTAATAGATTTTGTACAGGCATGCCGTATTTACCAACTATTCCAATATAATATCTTCTAGCCTCACATGCCCAATCTTCGTCAGCATCTAATGCTCCAAACTTCCCAAATGCATCAGCTGAGAACAACACTTTTTCTGTTTTTTCATATGTCATGATAACTTCTGGCCAGTGGACCATAGGAGCTTCGATAAACGTTAATTCATGCTCACCTAAACTTAATGTAGAACCTTCTGACACCACTACTTGTCGATCCTCAAAACCCGTCCCAAAGAAATTCTTCATCATTCCAAAAGCCCTACTTGATGCTACAATTTTTGTATTTGGAAACTCTTTGGCAAATCTCATAATACTTCCAGAATGGTCTGGTTCCATATGTTGAATAATAAGGTAATCTGGTTCTTTCTCTTCCAATTCGGAGTATATGTTAGAAATCCACTCGTCAGCAAATCTCTCATCAACTGTATCAAACACAGCAACATTCTCATCAATAATCAAATATGAATTATATGCCATTCCATTTGGAACAATATATTGCCCTTCAAACAGATCTATTTCATAATCATTAACACCTATATACTTAATATTTTTGCTTATATCCATAACACATCCTCTTTAATATTGTATTTAAAATTGACACTCTCAGTTTAACAGATTTATATAAATTTACAAAACAATAAATTATAAAAGTTTATCTAAATAACACCTCTTTTAATTAATTTTACAGCCTCAAAAAAAGCGAGCATATACCCGCTTACTTTTGTTAATTAATAGTCATGTAAAATGCATTGTTATTTATATATCAAACAAATATTTGTTAGGATGGATATAATTCCGATTTCTTCACTAAAAGACTCGTATATATCTTAATCACTCAATTAATATTTATTTTGCAAATAATTGAGTGGTATTTATCATTATACAATTTATCCAATAAATTTATTTGCATATGTACAAGTTTTGCAAAATTCTTCCGAAATATTTCTATCAGCAAATCCTTTGTAAATTTTTTGAGCTCTTGGGGTGTTTAAAATATCAGCTATTTTACTATTAAAAATATTGCCAAGTGCGAGTTTCCCCTCATTATCTAAGCAACAAGCAACAACAGTACCATCACACAAAATTCCGAAATGAGAACGCAATCCGTAGCAAAATTTTACGCTATTACTTTCTTGATTTTCTGTGTTAATCGGCCATTCGAAAGCATCTGCAAAACTAATATAAACTTTATCGGTTATACTTATGTGACATTGTAAATTTTTTGCAGCTAGATTTGTGTTAAATATTTTATTTATTTTTTCTATTATATTTTTGTTCAATGTATTCTTAGCATTTTTGTCGCTAGACTCATTCCACAATCTAAGTTCTATATATGTTTGGCTATTATCAGAAATTTCTTTACAAGAGAATAGTATGTTGTCTAAATATTCATCTAAAGAATTAGAATTGTTGTTCGCTTCATAACTGTGTAGACTAACTGAAATTCTTTTTGCACAACCAGATTTTAACAAATCCAAATTTTGCTTAATGAGTGTTCCATTGGTTGTTAAATACACATTCAGATTTTTTTTGTTACAGATCTCAAATATCTCTTTTATATTTGGGTGCAACAAGGGTTCTCCCATAAGGTGTAAACAAACAGTGTTAGTTAAGGGAGATATTTCATCTGTAATTGTATCAAACTCTTCTAGTGTCATAAATCTTTTAGGACGATTATTCTTAGGACAAAATGAACAATTAAGATTACATATATTAGTTATTTCTATATAAATTTGTTTAAACTTTCTCATATTTATATGTTAACAAATTTCATAATATTTTAAAACAAAAAAACTTATTATAAAAAACAAAAAAGTGAGCATTTGCCCACTTACTTTGGCGGGGGAATGACAATGGCATTCTAACAAGATTATAATATTTCTATCAATTTTTTAAATATAGTATTATTAATATCTACCAGTATATATTGATTTTGCTTTATCTGTATATTTCTTCACAAATTCCGCTTTTGCATTTGTATATGCATCTCTATTGTTTTTGTACTTTTCCCCTAGTTCTAATTTTAATTTCTCATATTTTTTAGCAATATCAGGATGTTCAATAAGGTAATCTTTAAAGTATAACTCATCATTATTTCCACTATATTTCAAATGAAGGTGAAACACTTTTTCGGCAAATCCTTTTTCAGTATATCCTTTATTAAAAGATATTTTATCTTTGCTTTTAGACATACAAATATATCCAGCATTAACAATTAAATCAATATAACTTGACAATTCTTTATTTTTAGGAATTTCTATCAAAATATCAATAATTGGCTTTGCCCAAATTGTTGAAATTGCCGTGCTACCAATATGGCTTATTCTTTCTATATGAGGGATTGTTTTTTCTAATAATACTTTTTCCTGCAAATACCAACTTTCCCAACAGGATTGATGTTTTGTCAGAAATATAGGAAATAATTTCCAAAGTTCTTTTAAACTCATTTCTGATAATTTTTTTATCATAGTTTAATCTCCTCAGTTAATTATATTATAACACACATATTTAAAGATTGTGCAGATTTTTTGCATAAAATTAAAAGCACACAAGTTAATATGACTTAAAACATAAATTATAAAAGTGGAGTATTGGTCAAATATTCTTGTTATTATTTATAAAAATCACCAAATTTATTTCTTTTCTGGCTTAGGTAATGAGTTTGAGTATATTCAATTTTTTGAGTAGGTACAACAAAACCAGCAACACCTTTAATACAGAAATAAAAAAATCGCACTCCAACATTAGTGTTAGAATGCGATTACTCTTGGCGGAAAGACCGGTATCCAATCCTAACACCAAAATCTATGTTGGTAGCAGCTGAATTAGGATATTAGTTTTTATTGAATAATACTTTACATTTCTCTTGTATTAGTTAATTCGTTTATTTTAGATAGTACTCTGCTCCCAAGTCGTTTGTGTGATAATTTAGTTAAATGCTCTCCGTCTTCTCCAGTTTCTAAATCTTTACCAGATATAAATTGATAACCCTTTTCTGTGCATAATTTTCCAAAAAGACTATCTAATTCACTAGATTTTTTTTGAGCCCCAATGTAGTATCTTTGAGTTATTTTATTGTCTTCAGTGATAATTGCGGGACTAATTACAACAATATTGGCTTTTGTTTGTTTTTTAATAGTCTCTAATAATAATTCTAAATTATAAGTGATATCTTGGGCGGAATCTTGATACTCACATTTACAGTCATTTGTTCCTAGTTGAACAATTATCAAGTCTAAATCATGGTAGGATTGTAAGTCAGAAGAAATTGTTTTAAAAGCATTTCGATTTTTAAGCCATTTATTTTCGTGAGCAATATATCTTCCACATAGTCCATTAACAAAAACATTGTTGTTTTGCATTAATGGATACCACCAACAATCTTTGTCATTATATTTTTGCATTATAGCATCTTTTGAATAACCATTTATATTTGGAACATAACCCCAAGTATTAGAGTCTCCATAACAAAGAATATTCATAATTTACTATCCTCCATAAATTGTAAGTATTATAGCACATTTTATTTAATAATGAAAGACCTATAAGAAAAAAAGAAGAAGTTTTTCACTTCTTCTCATGGGTTTTATTGATTGAATAAAATTTACTCTTTTCATATTTATAACCTCAAAAATACTGTAACATAAAATTTTCGGATTTGCATCTATTTTTTTAATTGTTTTTTGTTCAGGGATAATAATAGACAAAACACATTTTAGACAAAAACAAAAAAACTGCGTGTGCGAACGCAGTTCTGATTGGCGGAAGAATAGGGATTCGTCTATGCATCATAGATGGATACTTCGGGTGGCACTGAAAGTGATGGGGCCCCGGATACCCACTCTCACATCAACGGTTTGTTTCGAAATTTTTTATTCTTCACTTTTAACTATTCGTCTTTTGATTTTTATATCATTTGTATTACTTATACGTTTATCTCAAAAACCACACGACCGCCGGCGGTCTTGAAAACAAAAAAAGTGAGCATTTGCCCACTTACTTTGGCGGAAAGATTTGGGATTCGGTGCAGACACAAAGTGTCAAATTTCCGCACTATAAATTTATTTATAGAAGTGCGGAATACAAGTGAGAATCCTTGCGTATACGCAATCAAAGCCGCAAGGCTTGTTATTCTTTCAACAAAAAAGCACAAGATTACCTTGTGCATTTTTTTGGCGGAAGAATAGGGATTCGAACCCCAGGATGCTCTCACATCAACGGTTTGTTTCGAATATGTTTTCTGCTTTTATATTTTCATTCCCCCCTTTATTAATTTTTAAACCAATTCTTTGTTGTCATTTATCTCAAAAACCACACGACCGCCGGCGGTCTTGAAAACAAAAAAGTGAGCATTTGCCCACTTACTTTGGCGGAAGAATAGGGATTCGAACCCCAGGATGCTCTCACATCAACGGTTTTCAAGTTTTTCCAAACAAACTCCACCAACGATTAGATAAGATTATCTAATCCCGCCTTTTCCCTAGAAATAAAGGGAAAAACTACCGATTTACAGT
>JAFQDL010000006.1 GCA_017399265.1 Clostridia bacterium | reverse complement strand
ACAATTTAACAAACAAAAAAATAAACAAGTGATAATTTTAACTTCTCGTTTATCACTTGTTTATTTTTAATAATAATTAATTCTTATTAAGCGTTTTCAACAACAACTTTGATTGTTCCGTTAGCTAAAGCGTCAGCAGAAACGTTAACACCAGTAACAACTACTGTTAAAGTAGCATTTTGACCAGCAGTGATTGTAGCGTCTTCAGAACAAGTAATAGTTACGTTAGTATCAGTACCTGTAGCTACATAAGAAACAGAAGCAGTGATTGATTTACCAGTAACATCGCCAGATGTTGTGTGATCATTAGTTACTACGAAAGTGTAAGTAACAGAAGTAAATTCTGCAGCATCACTATTTGCAGCTTTCTTAACTGTTAAAACAGCATCAGCGAAAACGTGGTTAGATGTAGCAACAGTTGTACCATCTACATCAGTACCTTCTGTATAAACATAGAATTTATCAGTAACAGAATCTTCGCCATCTACTTTAACAACGCCATTAGCGTCAGCAGCAGAAGTAACAATAGTACAAGCAACGTTATTAGCTTCGTAAGTAACTTTCATTGTGTTACCAACTTGTGCTTGTTGAGCAACTAATACTAAACCGATTGTTAAACCGATAATAGCAAGTACCATTACGATACCAATTGCAGAAATAGCAATTTTTGTTTTTGAATTCATTATCATTTTCTCCTTAAATTAATATATTAATAAAAGATGTAATTACAATGCATCTACTAAGCCCTAGTCTAGTTATCCGAGAAGTTTAATAATTGGACTAAAATCTAGTCTATGCAATATAATTCAAAATTCATTATATCCAACTCTGATATAATAATTCCCGCCCTACCACCTAATTAAACAGCAAATTATATTATCTGCCATTAATCTACATTTATTTTACCCAAAATATCCTATCTAAGCAAACAAAATGATATACTTTTTAAAAAAAATTTTAAAAATATGAGAAATATTATTTTAGATAAAATATATGTTATATATTTGCCTATTATTGAAGTTAATATAACAATTACAAAACATTTTAGCTTGAAGATATTATGAAATAAGAAAAAAATATTTTTCACGCGCTTGCTTACATATATAATATATTTTTTATTATTATTATATTTTACTATTAGTGGCAATTTATTGCACACATGCGTGCAAAAAACTGCACATATAACTGTAAAAGAGTGCAAAAATTTGCACTCATTAATAAAAAAAAGAAAAGGAGTAATTGATATCTGAAGTGAGTTAACACTTACTTTTACACTCCTCTTCTTTATTAGAATGAAATTAAGCCCTATTAGCTACAACTTTTGGTTGTAGATCTTTTAGAACACTTTCTTCCTGTAGAGCAATCTTTAGAAGCCTCTGTTTTTGTAGCAGTAGACTTCATAGTGCTTCTTTTAGTAGATGCACTTTTAGTAGATGCTGATTCCCTACTAGTTCTAGCCATAATTTCACCTCCTATTATTTAGAAATCAACTAATAATATAAATGTGAAATTTAAAGATACTTAAAGCAAATTTAAAGATATCACGAAACTTGTTGATTTCTAATAGTAGTGTTTGCCTTTTCGACAATATTATACATACAATATTTATATTATTAGCAAAAATTTTTCTTAATAGTATCTATAGCGGTTTTTTCTAACCTAGATACTTGGGCTTGGGATATGCCTATGTCGTTGCTCACCTCTATTTGTGTACGCCCATGATAATATCTAAGAAGTAGTATCTCTCTTTGTCGTGCATCTAGCTTGGATAAAGAATCTTTGAGATTAATCTTTTCTAACCATTTCTCCTCGCTTGAACTTTCATCACTGAGTTGGTCAATTAGGTATATAGTATCATCACCATCACTATATACACTCTCGCCCAATGAAATAGGATCACTAATTGCTTCCATTGCTACAGCAACATCTTTTAGCGGTATATCCAAGTGAGTGGCTATATCTTCGCTAGACGGCTCAGCCACCATAGTTTTGGACAACTCCTCTCTAGCCTTTAATACTTGGTAGGCAGTATCTCTAATACTACGACTAACACGTATACTATTATTATCTCGCAGATGTCTTCTAATCTCGCCCAATATCATAGGGACTGCATAAGTGGAGAACTTTACATTAAGATTGACATCAAAGTTGTCAATTGCTTTCATTAGTCCCACGCAACCTACTTGGAATACATCGTCTGCATTAGTAATTCTACTTTTAAATCTCTGTACAACAGACAGCACCAGTCTCATATTACAAATAGCAAACATTTCTCTTGCTTGCTTGTCTCCCGCTTTTAACCTCTTCATTAGTTCCAATTGTTCCGCCCCGCTTAGTTTGGGGAGTGTAGAAGTGTTGATGCCGGTTATCTCTACCTTGCTACTCATAATCTTATCTCCTTGAATATAAAGATTATAAATAGTCTTAGCAAAAGGTCAGATTTTATTCAATTATGCAAAATAAGACAAAATACAACAAATATAGTTAGAATAAGCGGGCGAAAAGTCACCCACAGCGAAGAGGATCTCGCTGGGGAAATTTTTTTCTCGAGCATGCGAGAAAAAAAAGGGAGGCTTACACGCCTCGCCTTTTCGCCTAATCGCTAATTATATCTTTTACAAAATTATTATCCTCTCTCCAGTCTTCTCGCACCTTAACAAAAAGATTAAGCATTACTTTCTTATCCAGCAAGTCCTCTATCTCTAGCCTTGCTTTCATGCCAATATTCTTTAACATCTGTCCGTTCTTGCCAATAATAATCTGCTTGTGACTCTTCTTTTCACATATTATGTCTGCACTGATCGTACAAAGCTTAGACTTCTCATCAAACTCCAATATCTCTATAGCTATTCCATGAGGTATTTCGTCATGCAGCAACCAAAGTGCTTTTTCTCTAATAATCTCTGCTACTAAAAATTTGACTGACTTGTCTGTATATATATCCTCATCAAAGAAAGGCTCCCCTTCTGGAATATATGCTTTTATCTTCTCTAATAACACATCAATATTCTTACCCTTAAAAGAACTAATAGGAATAATATCTTTTATATACTGCAACTCATTAAATGGTGCAATCTGAGGATAAAGCTTATCAAAAGAAGACTCGTCTATTTTACTAATTACTAAAATTGCATTTGTGTTCTTGTTATCATATCTCTTGACAAATTCCACATCTTCTTGTCTAATTCTTTTGCTACCATCTAGAACTAATACTATCAAGTCCACAGATTTCTTTGCATCGCTGATACTTTTTTCCATAAAATCATCTAGTTTATTTTTAGAGGAGTGTATTCCTGGGGTATCAACAAACACTATCTGATATCCATCTGTATTAAGTATTCCTAATATCTTGTTTCTCGTAGTTTGGGGCTTTGGTGAAACAATAGCCACCTTTTCTCCAACCAAAGTATTAATAAGTGTGCTTTTGCCAACATTTGGTTTACCAAGTATTGTAACAAATCCTGTTTTCATTTGTAACTCCTAATCTATTATCTTTTTTTCCATTTCGCGCATTCTTATTCTATCTTCATCTTCTATATGGTCATATCCAAACAAATGCAAAAGAGAATGTAAGCTCAAGTATTTCACTTCTCGCTCTATACCCGTATTATATTCTTTGGCTTGAGATAGAAGCACTGGCATACATATATATATATCACCCAGTTGTATATTGCCTGTCTCTGGATTGATATCTAGAACATAGTTATCCTTAGTAAGAGATTTCATATCCATTATTCCGCCATCTACATCAAGACAAGGAAATGATAACACATCTGTCACTCTATCTATATCTCTATACTCTTTATTAATCTGTCTTATTTCTTTCTTAGTAACAAAAGCTACATTTACTTCCAAATCTTTACATTCTGGATCAAGGATCTTTATTGCTTTATTAAATATATCTACTATATAATCAGAATATTTATTGACCTTATCAAAATTAATCTTCACTTACAATTTCTCCTATATATTAATAGTGATAGTACACTCCAGATATACATTGACTATATATCTATCGTCTAGTTCTACTATATCTATTACTTTATCCTGTATGTTTTCATCTATTGCTACCTTATTATACACGACACTTTCTAAATTTGCAATAATTTCATCTTTAATTGAATTAAAATCATTTTGAATTACAATAGGAGTGGTTTCGTAATATATGGTAGACGTATACTTTAAAGGTATTAGAGTATTACTTATATCCTTATTATATACTACCTCTTCTACATATTCATACTCATGCGTCCTATCTACACCCAATATCTTCCAGTCGCCTATACTATACGAATAACTAGTTACCTTATTACCAGTTCTCTCATATATAGTATCTTCTTTCATAATAGTATCAGTTGCTGTATGCCATATTGTAGCATTGATAGTTCCTTTAGGCTCAATTAATTGTAGATTACCCTCTTTGTCTAGGTATTGCTCTGGATAAATAAGCACCTCTCCTTTTTTAACTACCTTGTCTATATATATGTTAGATATACCTGAATGTATAGAGTAATCATTTATAAGCATATTGTCTGGTGCCATATATGGAGTTACAGTCTCTGGGAGTTTAGAAGACTTTTCTTTAATATTGAATATAAGAGTCGTACCCACTTTTTTTAAACTAACCAAACTTAAATCACTATTATTATCTAGCATATATGATATAAGATCGTCTTTATCGAACTTATTTATTTTAAACGTCTTTATACCATAATCTTGCAAAGAGGATAATATTGTATCCTTTGATACATTCTCTAGTCCTAATATATGAATATTAAATGTAAATGCATTTGTAACAACTAACATTATTATTGATATTATTACACCTATGATATATCCCAAGTTCTTTATGGTAAATTCTTTGATATTACTATAGCCTATCTTTTTTATTACATTTAATTCTAAAGAACCTTTCGTCGCATTAATATACTTTAGGTTACTACTTTTAGTAATAAAACGTAATTGATTATACTGCGGTCTCTCTACATTAAACAACTCTATATTGTTATTCTTTAGTACATTAATATAGTTCTCTAGGTTTAAGCCGGTAAGAGATATCTTGCTATAGGAATTGTTACTTTGCTTCATTAGGCTTTACCTCTTTAGCAAAATACAGCTTATTAAAATATCCTTGAAGCAATATATCATGTTTGTTTAATTCTTTGATTTGTATGTTACTACCCTCTATTATTAGTTCATTATTTTTAATCTTTAAAGCAACGTAAGTATCAGAATATGTAAGTATCTTTATATAATTATTTACAAGGAGTATCTGACTATTTACAAGAGAGATAGTAGTTGCAGATTTGAGTTCTGCTAGCGGCAATTTTGCAACATCTACAAGTTCGTCTAAATAACTTAACATACACATATCCTTAAATATAATTTTTGTAATATATATATGTAATAAATTATTCCTTTATGAATGTCAGTAAAACTTGAAAATCAAATATTTGCGCATTTATATGTGTACTAAAAAAACAAGACCAGAATTTTCCAGCCTTGTTTAATAATATTTACACCATAGTTAAATCGTGAGTAGCTTCATCAAATATTGGACGAACCAATTCGCCATTAAGTTTCTTGCTATGTTCCCTTATTATATTTGCTATTGTCTCCAATCTATCTGTCCATACAAAATACTTTTCTACATACTGCTTTGCTTTTGCCGCAGAACGATCCAGTTGCAATCTCACAACCTCTGCCAACATAGTTTTACTAATCTCAATAACTCTATCAAAATTAAATGTCAATTGTTTATTAACAAAATCCATTCCGCCATCTTCAAACATACGATTTACTATCATTACGCTTCTAACTCTATGCGCTTGACTAAGCTGCGGTTTGGCTTTTGCGAAACTACCAAATAGTTCTGTAACTATAATCTCTTTTGTTTGTTGGTCCGTGAATATACCGGCCTCTTTGTAATCATTAAGGAACGCATATATACCCATATCTGCTTTGTATTCTTCTAAGATACTAGCATATGCACCCAAGTCTTTAATATTTTTAGGTCCAAGAGAGTGAGTATTCTCATGCTCTATTGTTGCCCAATGCATGGCATCTAGATTGAAATATTGTAAGTATTCTTTGGATATAAGTATCTCATTTAGGTTGCTAGACTTAGTAGTTCTGATTTGTCTATGATAACAATTCCTTCTCCCGCCACCTAATTTTGTTGCCAATTTATCACTATTCGGAAGATTTTGAGCAAGGACGATTGATGCTCTATACGCACCTTCATTACCCGTAAGTGCTATCAAGTCTATATCCACTGCTACTTGATTGATATTATCAATTTCGCCATCATTGGAATATTCGTTATTGTATGGCATTAATTTACTAGCTATATCATTAAGTGTACTTAATGTGTCTAGAAGCTTGGTACCTTCTTTATTCACTACCCCTATGCGTGTACCCAGACTATCTTTTGGTACTGCTTCTATAGCATATTTATTAAGCCTTGCAACAAGTTCGGGATTGTCAAATACTGTAGTGGTTAAATCATCTTCATAATTTTCTCTAGTCACAGTAAATTCTAGTCTACTATCTTTTAATTTAGCCCATAGCATATCAGCTTTGGCGTCTAGTTTTGTATCTGCTTCTTTAAACGCAGTACTTTGTGCAAGTAAATACTCTTTAAAAGACGTATCTGAACATATACTAGCAGCAAGGTCCAATTCATTAGCCGCTTTCAGGAAATCTTCTTTGTATTCGTCTACATAATCTACTGCATATAATTTTTTTCCATCATACTTGACAACAGTCCTGCAAGATAAGATTTTCTTAACCTCATCAATTTCACCATTGTCTAGCATGTCTATAAGGTTTTTATGAAAGTTGTCTACAGACATATTAAATTGGTAGAAATTAAGTCCTAGTTTGTCCTCATATCCTTTTGCTAAATGGATTTGGTCACCATTTGAGTCTAAGGAATTCATACCTTTCTGTGCAACAAACAACCTTAATATATTCTGAGAGTACTCTTCACCTTGTAAAGCCCTAGACTTGACATAATTATAAAAAGCTAAGTTATCTTTATTTTCTAACATATAACTAATTTTCTCAATCCAATACCCTGCACGACACAAGTGATATATTACTTTCTTTTCTTCTTGTGTTAATTCTTTATACTCAGGGCTGTTTTGATTAAGCAGATTGATATGTGTAAGATATCCATCTTCCGTTCTCTTTGCTGCTTCTTCTAATGATATACCATATTCAAATTCCATAGTTAATTCTCCTTGTGATATTGTATCAATATGTTTTAGTATTTAAAATTTACTTTTAATAAATCTCTTAAGTAGTATATCTAATCGGGGGAGTTTTTGCAAAATAAAAAAATGTCTAAATATATTTTAGACATTTAATTTATTAATATTCTATGTTTTTTTTAAGCAGATTCTATTTGATTAACCTTTTCTTTAATAAGCGTTGGCTGAACTTTACCAATTATAGCTTCTTTGTCTAATATAATCTTCTTAATATTTTTATCTCCAGGAGTCATGAACATTAAATCCAACATACTGGACTCAAGTATTGTCCTTAATCCTCTTGCTCCTGTCTTTAATTCAATACTCTTGTTAGCAACAGCCTCAATTGCTTCTGGTGTAAACTCTAACTCAACGCCATCTAATTTGAACATAGTCTGATACTGCTTAATAATTGCATTCTTAGGCTCAACCATAATTTTTACCAATGCATTCTTATCCAATTCATTCAAGCCAACTACTATTGGAAGCCTACCAACAAATTCTGGAATAAGACCAAATTTAATTAAGTCTTGTGGTTGAATTTGGTCTATTAATTCCGCCATCTTGATTTCTTTTTCTGCCTCTATATTAGAATTAAAGCCAAGTGAACTAATACTTGTACGTTTTTCAATAATCTTGTCTAATCCTACAAATGCACCACCACAGATAAACAATATATTGCTAGTATCAATTTGAAGAAGCTCTTGGTGAGGGTGTTTTCTTCCGCCTTGTGGTGGAACAGAAGCAACTGTACTCTCTATAATCTTTAGAAGGGCTTGTTGCACACCTTCTCCACTTACATCTCTTGTAATACTACGATTTTCACTTTTACGAGTGATTTTGTCTATTTCATCTATATATATTATACCACGTTCTGCCTTCTTTATGTCATAATCAGCATTTTGGATAAGTTTTAACAATATATTTTCTACATCCTCACCCACATATCCAGCTTCTGTCAAAGTCGTTGCATCTGCTGTTGCAAATGGAACCTTTAATATCTTTGCCAAAGTCCTTGCAAGCATTGTTTTTCCCGTTCCAGTAGGGCCAATAAGAAGTACATTACTCTTTTCCAAATCCAATTGTTCTTGGTCTGATAATGCCGCCTCTACATTATAGTTAATACGCTTATAGTGATTATAAACTGCTACACTTAATACTTTCTTAGCTTCGTCTTGCCCTATGATATATTCGTCCAATTTCTTCTTTAATTCTTCTGGTGTAGGCAAATCTATTTTGTTTTCGACAACCGATTTAATTTCGTCTTTTAACATATCTTTACAGATATTAACACAGTCTTCACATATAAAACTAGCACCATCTGGGCTAGAAATAAGTTTCTTAGTTTGAGTTTGTGGTCGTCCACAAAAGGAACATAGCATCTCTATTTTGTTAGCCATTAAAATTTACTCCTTCAAATTTTATCTTAATAATTATACGATAAATTTTACATTTATATACTCGAATAGTTTAAACAAAATAATGTATTTTGTAAAATCTTTTTGCTGTATTTAACCATATTTTGCAAAAAAAAAGCCAACATAGTAGTTGGCTATAAATTTATTTTTTTCTAGGTTCAATCACTTTATCTACAAGACCATATTCTAAAGCTTCAGTTGCTGTCATAAAATTGTCTCTATCTAAGTCCTTTTCTAATTTCTTAACAGATTGACCAGTATTCTTAGATAATATATCTATCAACTTATCCTTAGTCCTCTTTATGTGATTGGCTGTAATAATAATATCAGATGCTTGACCTTGAGCTCCGCCTAATGGTTGGTGTACCATTACCTCTCCATTTGGTAAGCAAAATCTCTTGCCCTTAGTACCACCAGAAAGCAAGAACGCGCCCATAGATGCTGCAAGCCCAACACAAATAGTAGAAACATCACATTTGATATATTGCATTGTATCATATATTGCAAACCCTGCTGATACGCTTCCGCCCGGACTATTGATATATAAGCTAATATCCTTATTTGGATTTTTAGCTTCTAGATATATAAGTTGTGCAACTACTGTATTTGCAACAGCATCAGTAATCTCACCAGTTAGGAAAATAATTCTATCTTCTAAAAGTCTACTATATATATCGTAACTTCTTTCTCCAGCGCTTGTTTGATCAACAACCATAGGGATTAACATAGTCTACACCTCGAATTTATAATTTTGTAACTTATAATTAATCTATTTCCAAAGTAAAATTTATTATGCATTATTTTCTAGCAAAAAATCTACTAATTTGTGGAATAAGATATCATTTTTGATATTAGCAATTCTTTGTTCTGTGAAGCTAGCCTTTAAATCTTTGATAGTCTTATTAATTCTCTTTGCCATTTCTTTTACTTTAGCATCGTATTCTTCTTTAGTAACGTCAAGTTTCTCAAGTTTGATAATTTCTTGTAAAGCAAGTCTTACTTTTACAGAATGTTCAGCTTGTTTCTTGTATGTTTTTCTTAAATCTTCCATAGATGTGTTAGTCATCTTTAGATAATTTTCTAAAGTAATACCTTGATACATTAATTGTTGGCTAACATTTTGCATCATGTCATCAATTTCACTTTCAATCATGCATGCAGGAATAGTAACTTCCATACCTTTAACGATTTCATCAATGATCTTATTCTCTCTTTCAATCTTTGCATCATTTGCAGCTTGGTTCTCAAGTTTTTCCTTAATAGATGCTTTGTAATCTTTAAGGTTTTCAAACTCACTAACATTGCTAGCAAATTCATCGTTAACTTCTGGATATTCTTTGAATTTAATAGCATTAATTTTGCATTTGAACTCTGCAGGTGCACCAGCAAGAGCTTCTACTTGGTAATTTTCTGGGAAAGTAACTTTAACAACTTTCTCCTCTCCAGCCTTTAAGCCTACCAATTGATCTTCGAATGTATCGATAAAAGAATGTGAGCCTAACTCTAATTCGTATCCTTGTGCAGTGCCGCCATCGAATTTCTTACCATCTACACTACCTTCGAAATCTAAATTAACAATATCTCCCATAGCTGCTGTAGCATCTGCATCTTTTTCTACAAGTCTTGCTTGTTGTTCTTTTACTCTATCAATCTCTGCCATTACTTGTTTGTCAGTAATCTTCTTAGGCTCTACAACAATGTTTAATCCTTTGTATGCACCAAGCTTAACTTCTGGCTTAACAGTAATTTCTGCAACGATAACAATACCCTTTTCGTCTAAAGACTTAACAGATAGCATAGGAGCATCTACTGGGTCTATTTCTTTTTCTTTATCTAGTATAATCATATAGTTTTTGTAAAAGCCCTCGCCGATTGCTTCTTCGTAGAATACTTCTGGACCATAAGCTTTTTCAATAACTTTTCTAGGTGCTTTACCTTTTCTAAAACCCTCAACTGCAAATTTTGCTTTGTTTTTATTGTATGCATTATTTAATTCAGTTTCCCATTCTTGATTAGTTAAAGTCATTTCGATTTCAACATTTTTATTTTCTAACTTTTTGAATGTGTATTTCATTAATTTTCTCCTTAAATTTTTTACTCGCGAGGGAATTATACCACAAAAAAAATATATTTGCAATTATAAATTTACAAATATATTCTCTTTTAATCATTATTTAATAAAAATATACACTATAAACATTAGTCCAAAAGCTATAAATAAGATTGCTGATACTTTGTGACTCTTATAGTCAATCGACCTGATTCCTGAGCTCATTCTCTTAAATATATTTCTTGATTCTTGCGTTTGACATTCGATTGCTTCAAATCTCTTTTTTTCTTCTTTATATTTTTGAAAAAATTTAAATGCTACTACAAACATTGAGATTGCAATTAAGCCAACTACCGTCTTTATATAATACTCATGTCTAATAGGAATTATCATCATTATCACAATGACACCTATCAAACTAGCAAGCACAATATTAACCTTTTTGGAAAACAAATTTTTGAAATACTTCTTTATTTTTTTCACGATTTTACCATTATAGAGCAAGAATAACAAATACTACAATAAGAACTAGCGCAACAGCCCAAATCAAGAAATACCATAAATTTCTCTTATACATTGCATATCCAAATGAAGAAGCTAGTACTACAATATATGCTAACACATTACCAATCAATTGGATAGATGCCCCAATGCTTGTTGGAATGATTTTAGATAGAAGCAAAGCAATACCAATAAGAACAACTGACCAATAAGACAATACTCTTAAGACTTTACTCCAACTAAAAGTTGAAACTGTTTTTGTTTGTTTTGACATAAAATATACTCCTTTTTTTATTCATTAAAGATATATTAACATATCTTAAAAAAGTTGTAAATTTATTTTAAATAGTTTAATTTATTTCCAAACAGAATATCTACAACCGCAGTAGTTCTGCCTGTATATATTATATTTTTTACTATTGTTTATAGATTTTAAATATCCATTATTTTTCTTAAAATTTGCCCATAAATAATCTATATTATATTTTTTAGATAACTCTTCGCCGATAGAATTAAGCAACTCAAAATTCTTGTGAGGGCTAACAGACATAGTAGTTGTAAATATGTCATAATTATTATTCTTCGCGTATTTACAAGTATTATCCAATCTCAACTCAAAGCATTTTGTACACCTGTCGCCACCCTCTTTACAATTTTCTAAACCTTTAACTACATTATCAAAGTCTTCCTGATTATACTCTGCTTCTACGAGTTTTATATCATATCCTAGATTATTTAATTCTAAGAGCAATTGCTTTTGTGCTTCTAATCGTTTAATGTATTCTTCTAATGGAAAAATGTTCGGATTATAGAAATAAATCGTCACATCGTACTCTTTGCATAAATCTTCAAGTACACCACTACTACATGGACCACAGCAACTATGTAATAATAATTTTTTCATTTTATCTCCTATACTATAAATTGTAAAACAAATCCAAGTAATACACTTAACGTATATAATAACGAAACAATAAGAATATTGGATTTTATATTCTTATTAGTTCTAAATAATACTACAAGAGCTATACCGGCGTTTACACAAAGGCCAGATACACAAGATGCGAATGTTATACCACCTTCTAACAACAAATTAGTTATTATGACACTAGAAGCACAATTGGGAATAAGCCCCACCAGACCTACTATAAATGGTTGAAATATAGAAGTACTCATCATAAAGTTTTGAATATTATCTGTACCGACATAATGTAAAAGTATTCCAAATATAAAGTTTATAATAAGAATAAATAGTGTTATTTTCAAGCAATGCTTTAGCGGGTGTAATATAAATTTTTTAAAAGTCGGTGTATCTTCTGTTACATCGTGCCCACAACAACCATAATCATGGTCATGAGACTGACTATGCTCTTCTTCAGAATGTTCATCATGATCGTGTATTTCTTCTACTTTAGATGTCGCCATAACTAAAACTTTCTTTTGACTCAATCTTCCTTGAACAAAATTTACTACATATCCAACCACTATAGCAAATACAAACTTTATCGCAACCAGCAATAACAAATATTTTAAGACTGATAATTCATAACTTCTAGTAAGTAATATAGGTATTGCTTCGTCACTTGTAGCTATATATATAGCAAGTAATGTACCCATTCTTATTTTCTTCTCAGAGTACAAATCAGTAGCAACAACGGAAAATCCACATTGCGGAATTATACCCACCCCAGAGGCAATCAGAGGAGAGAATTTATTGTTAAGAAAATGCTGCTTTTTCCAGTTTTTAGCACATTTATTTTCTATTACTTCTATAAACACGTATATTAAAAACAAAACTGGTAATATCTTTAACACATCAATAAGCGCGTGTAATAAAATGTGTAGAATTTCTTCCATTGATCTTCACCTCCATTAATTTCTTCAAATATCTCTTGTTATTATTCTTATAATTTAATAGTAATTTTGCAACATCGTTTCTATCAAATAAGATTATACCAAGCTTATCAGACATGTCAAGTGCCTGTTTTGAATAAAACGAATTAGTCATAATTATGGCATAATCACAATTAAAATAATTTTTTCCAGTATTGATTTCTTGCACAGCACTAGAACCAACTTTGTGACCAAAATACAATTTAGTTTGAATACAATATTTAATATTGTTTTTTGTGGCAAATATATCTACTCCATAATCTCCAGAACGCTTAGTAGTCTTTGCCTTAAATCTAAAATAATTGAATAAATAAGCTACTATTTCTTCAAATTGATAACCGGTAATCGCATCTATATCATTGATTGTAATCCCATTTAAAAACGATTTTATTCGTTTGTTTTCTATAAGTTTGATAAAAAATTTTACTATAAAAAATAGTAATGTTATAGGTAAAAATAATATTGAGATAACAACCAAAAATTTTTTATTCATAATTAATCAAAACAAAATGCAGTTAAAAGAGATATTTAACTGCATTTTTAACTTTTACTTTTTCTTTTTGTCTTTAGCGTGAACAATCTTCTTTATTTTTGTAGTAAGTTTTTTGTTTTCAAGCTCTTGTTCAATACGCTCTTCCTCTGCTTTTTTCAAAGCTAACTTTTCTGCTTTTTCTTCTGCAGCATGCTTTTCAAACGCTATTTCTTCTTTAACTAATTCATCGTTTTCATCAATTGGATTAGGTAGAGTTGCATCATCTTTAATATGTACGTCAACTTGATTATAAGGAATTATAATTCCATTTCTATCAAATTCCAACTTAATTTCTTCAAGCATAGCAAATTTTAAAGTCCAATAATCAGCAGATTTAACCCATACACGACAATAAATATCGATTGATGAAGCACCATGAGCTCCAATATTAACAAAAGGAGCTGGATCTGCCAAAATCATGTCCATATGATTTTCAACAGCTTTATTAATAATTCTCTTTGCTTTTCTAAAATCATTTTCATAAGCAATAGAGAACACCATGTCCACTCTTCTTGTATCTTTCATAGAGTAATTAGTAATAGTTGTACTACTAGCTGTACTATTAGGGACAATGATTACTTTATTATCTGCAGTTCTTAAAGTTGTGTAAAATAATTGGATTTTCTCAACAGTACCACTATCGCCACCAAATTCTACAAAATCACCTATTCTAAATGGTCTCATTACTAATATAATTACACCACCTGCAAAGTTTGAAAGTGATCCTTGTAATGCAAGACCTACAGTAATACCAATAGATGTAATTAATGCTACAATACTTGACATTTCTACACCAAGATATGTAATGATTACAATTAGAACTAATAACTTTAATCCTTTTCTACCGAATCCTACTGCAGTTTCTCTAATGGTTGTGTCTACTTTCTTTTCAGTTAACTTTTTATTTAATTTCTTAAATACAACGTTAATAATTTTAAAAGATATCCACCAGATAAGAAGTGCAACAATTAATTTAGTCAAAATATTTAAACCAGTCGTAGTACACCATTCAACAACTTTGTCTATAAATGTAGCAACTTCATTTGTTTCTGCGTTTAATAAATACTTAAACATTTCTTCCTCCGTATATTTCTTATTAAATTAATTAGGACAAAACAAGACAATCTTTAATATCAACTCTTATGATACTTGTAAATTGGCTCTATTTAAATCTTAACTACGATATAGTTTACAACTAAAACATTTTCATGTCAATATTTATTCGATTTAAATTTAAAAAAAGAAAAAGCCTTAATAACAATACTAAGGCTTTTATCTTATTCTTCGCTTGACTCTTCTAATTTATTTTCATGTATTTCTTTTTTTGTAAACTTTGACTTAATTGCATATATTATTGGTTTGATATAAGTTAACGTCACACAAGTCAATATTAATCCTGCATATCTTAAAATATATACTAACCAACCTTTATCTTTATTTAAGAATGGTAACCCTTCTTGAGGAGGTCCTACTACATACATAAAGTTGATATTACTCTCTCCATCATAAATTATTGAGTTAATATATATAGCAAAGAACATTAATCCTAATAAGAAAATTAAGCAATTCTTGTAATCTTTAACTGTCAACTTAAATTCTTTTGTAGTAAATATATGTAAAGAAAAAATTACTAAAGCTATATGATATAAGAAATACTGGAAGGTAATTATCCAACTTCCAAGAGCTGTAGTTGTAGGGATTAATATTGCAGCAATACCACCAAACAAACAACTAGGAAGCATAAAACTTAATATCATTCTCTTAAATTTCTCATTTTTAGAAATGCAAATTACTGCTATCAAAATAATTTGGATTGAGCATAAATGAAAAGGCAAATCTGTTTTAGGTAGCACTCCCCCAAATTTCTCTTCATTCCTTACAATATAGAAAAATATTTTTATAATTTCAGATACTATCCCAATAGCAAACAAACTCTTACAAATAGTAGAAAACTTCCACTTTCTAGTAACGAAATATAATCCTACAATCAAAATTAGTGAAACAACTAAAATAATAATATGTTTTGTACCGAACATAATTATCTCCTTACAAAAAATATATCATATTGTACAATTAACATCTACTTTATGTCAAATTATATTATAAAAGAATTAAAATTTACATTTTATCCATCTGATACTAGCAAAAATTCAATATTGACAAACTCTTCTAAATACCATATAATAAATACACTATTGCAATATTATTCGGGAGATGTGAATGAAAAAAGACGTAATAAATGTGTTTTTGGAAAGAAGAAAACGAAAAGTAAAAGAATTAGGCAATTATAAAAAAATTCATTTTGATAATTATTTTATCCCAGAAAACCAGCGACCTCAATTCGATAAAGGAACCACACCTCTTCTAAAGCTACGAGAACAACTACCCAATTTTGAATTTGGGTATAGTTCTTTTGAGGAAGCAAGCGAAGAAAACATGCAAATGAGATTAAACAATATAGTATCTTTGGCAAAATCTTTTGGCAACGCACTAAGTAGAATGGATGAATATTTTACAAAAAATCATTATTATGATGAGGTGGATTATAATCAAATAATAAACTCTATTCTTGATGGTAGCCAAAGTTTTAACATTATAATTGACGAAACTGATACAAGTTACGCAGGACAAATAACAAGAGACGCCAAAGATTATTGCTATCTAGAAATGAATCCACAATATGTACAACCTGGAATTGATTCAGAGTCAACTATTTGCCATGAATTCATACATTTTTTAGTTTTTGGAATATCAGAACTTTCATATATTGAAAATTCAACTCCAAAAAAATTAAAAATTATAGATTATTTACAAGAAGACTATGATAATAATTTATATACTCTTGTTTTAGATTGCAGCAGCAATATTATTTCCAAACCTACACTGGGTAATATTTTAGTTAATGATAATCACCAATTTATCAAAGAAGGCTTTACCGAATATTTAACAAACTTAATATATCCTGATTCTTACAATGCATATTTACCGCAAGTAAAAATGATCAAATTCCTTAACAAAATTACTGGTGGTAACATTAATTTTAGGAACTTCTTAAAATCAAATTTAGATAATTACGCGGCAGTTTTTGGAGAAGACAACTTTAGACTAATAAATGATTATTGCAACGAATTTCATACAAAATGGCAACTATCAAACGCCACTCTTGATTACAAAACAGACCCTGACTATAATAGAGCACAAGATATAGTATGTACTACAATACTCAATAACATTAAACAAAACCCAAATAATTATTCGACAGAAAAAATCGTAGACATAATAAGTGCAATTAAAGCAAAGGCACCTATTATAGATGAAGATATAAGAGATGGAGACAAATACGATTTAGAAATTAAAGCTACTATTCAATCAGTAGCTGCTTCAAAAACCACTAATGTAGAAGATCGTAGAATATTTTATACACTTTTAAGAGATGTTATAGCGGATAATGCAGATAACACAAATAAATTATTTTATTTGCCTGACTCAGATTTTATACTTCAAGCATGTAATAAAGAGGAATTTTTTGTTTCCTATAAAGGCAATTCCAAGCATTTGTTAGCAAAAAATACACAACAAGGAATTGAATTATGCACTAGCGATTTTAGCAGAGAAAAAGAGAGAGAAATCTATGTAGAGATCAACCCTTCAACAAATTCTTATACTCTTCATGCAATAAATCACGAAAGCAGAGAAATAGATAGGGTAATAATTACTCCTCAAGGAAAAGGAAGTGATAAATTTTTAGTACAAAATGAAAACAACTCATTTATCATAGATTTTACAATAGAACAAAGTAAGAGACAATCTAAGATAAATCACGACCTCGATATTCTTAAAAATATGGAAACAATCACACAACCTGATTTAACCACAGAAGAATCAACACAAAATAGTATAAAAACAGTTGATTACATTATAGACAAGTTGAAAAAAGCATTGTGTTATAGCGTTACCGACTATAAAAATGCTTTAATTTACCGCAACGCTATTAACACTGCAAAAAAAGATAAAAATTTTATTGACTACCAATATAACTTTTACGAAAATGAATTTATCGATAACAAAAATAAATGTGAATACGTAATATAAAGTGAGTTCCTACTCACTTTTTTATTTGTATCAGTACAGCAAACTTGCTAAAATAAAGGCTTTATGATATAATTATAATAGATAAAATTTGCTTGGAGAAAATTATGGATAAAACATTATTAGAATCTTTTAAAAATAAAAATAAAGATAAACAAATAATAAACAACACAGCATACAAAAGTCTATATCATATACCATATAGTCTACGACCAAAGTTTAAGACTGGTGATACACCTTTTCAAAAACTAAAGGCTGCTTTGCCAAATTTTTGGTATCAGTACAACTCATACGAAGAGAGATCCTTCAAAAACGAAGATATAAGGCTTAAAAAATTTGTTTCTATGCTAAAATCTTATGGGAAAATGTTAGACAAAATGGACGAGCATTTCCAAAAACATGGATTTTATGATGTAGTAGATTACGATGCCGTAGTTAAATCTATCATAGACAATAAAAGAGATTTAACTTTAGTAATAGACGAGACTTTAAGTGATAACACTTCAGGTAATTTGAAAAGATACTCTGGCGGAGATAGAGATATCACTTTAAATGAAAAATACTTAAAATATAGAAACTCAGTAGAAGATATACTTTGCCATGAATTTATACATTTTATAACACTTGGGATAAAAAACCTTTACTTTAATGAAAATAATACTTATAGAACTTTAAAAATAAGCGAAACTGACACCGCAGATAAATTTAAACACTTTGCTAGCATCTTAGATGAACAGGGAAATAAAGTTGACAAACCAAAATTTTCCAACATTCTCCTAAATAATATTTTTTTTACTGAAGGATTAACAGAATGTCTAACACAACAAATTTATCCCGAAAGCAATTCTTATGTACCTCATGTAAACATAGTAAAACTTCTAAATGCCATTACAGGCAGGGATATAAATTTTAATAATTTCTTATCCCTAAACTTGG
This sequence comes from Clostridia bacterium, assembly GCA_017399265.1. Classification (GTDB taxonomy): domain Bacteria; phylum Bacillota; class Clostridia; order Christensenellales; family UBA1242; genus UBA11490. Next base: position 51,438 of record JAFQDL010000006.1, on the reverse strand, counting down.
AAAATTATGCCGAAGCAATTGGTGAAGAAAATTTTAGAAAAGTAAACGAATATTGTGAGAATTTTCATCAAAAATGGGTACAATCCAACTACACTGCTAATTATGAAACTGATCCTGACTACAACAGAGCGCATGACATTATATGCACAAGTATTCTTAATAGAATTAAAGAATACCCTGATAAATATTCAATTGATCACATAATAAGTATTATTAGCACTATCCAAGCCGAAGCCCCTATTAAAGATGAAAATATCAAATATGGCAGCAAATACAAGTTAGAAATTAAAGCAGCAATACAAGCTGTTGCTGCCAATAAAACAAGTAACCCAGAAGATCGTAAAAAGTTCTCAGAAATCTTAAGAGATACTATTGAAGACAATTCAAATAATATAAACCGAACATTCTATCTACCAAATTCTGATTTTGTAATCAGTGCATATGACGAAAATGATTTTGTTGTATCATACAAAGATAGAATTACAACATTCCTAGGTAAAAATCCAAAAGAACACTTGAGATTTGACACAGCAGATTATTCCGACACATCAGATCATTCAATCAATATTTTGGTAGAACCACAAAAAGGAAAATATTCACTAACTGCAAGAAATCGGCAAAATGATCAACAAGAAAGTCTAACAATAATCCCTAGAGGAACAGACAGTAATAAATTTTTAGTTGGGACCTCAGAAAATGTATACGAAATAGACTTAGCAAAAGAACAAGCAAAAAGAGAAAAAAAAGTAAAATCAAACATAGCACTACTTAATAATATGGAAGCGATGCACCAAATAGATAAAGTTATCGAAAGCAATCCAAACTTAAGCATACGCCATTTTAAAGAAATTACAACAGACAATGGTGCTACATATTTAATTGCATCAACCAATGCAGGCATTATAGCATATAAGGATACCGAAAATGGATATCAACCTATCCCATTACAGAGTCAGTCCAATATACACGCTAAGACAAAAATAAAACAGAAATTGCAATTAAATGACACAATTAAACCCTTTTACAAAAGCACACCTCATGTTACCGACACAGACTCTATAATTTATACACTAGAAGATAATGTAGCATTATTTACCTATTTTGACAAAAACAATAACGAAAGAATTGGTCAAGTAATAAATAATGGAGACAGTTTAATCATTGGTGATGAAACAACTCTTTATTACAATGAAGAAAACAATCAAGAATATTTTGAAAATAATGCAGCATGGCAAAGAAGAGAAGCAAAGCGACCAACTCAAATTCTAAGAGGCGTGACCAGTAAGTTTAAAAATTTCAAAGATGCATTCGATAAATTCTTAGGAGCGACTAAAACTATAGCCAAAGACGCAATATCTGAAACAATCTGGAGAGCTAAGGACTTGGAAGATAGTCATAGTAGATATCAAAGTGCTAAAATTTATCAAAAAGCCCTTTTAGAAGCAAAAAGAAATAAAATTTTAACTAGATATGAGATAGATGCCAATCCAACAAATGAACAAACAAAAGAACTTTAAAAGTGAGTGATTAAAACTCACTTTTTTACTAATTTTAAAAACTATTGACTAATTAGATACTTTTTTGTATACTATCTAAGTAAATTTTTTAAAGGAAAAAACAAATGTTTGAAAGAACAGAACTTTTAATAGGTAACGACAATTTAATAAAATTACAAAGCTCCAAAATCGCACTTTTCGGACTTGGCGGAGTGGGCGGATTTGCATTTGAAGCCTTAGTTAGAGCAGGAGTTGGAGAAATACATATATTTGATAACGACACTTTCGATAAAACCAACCTTAATAGGCAAATCCTTTGTACAAATGATACAATAGGTAAAAATAAAGTCGATATCGCAGAATCTAGAGCCAAAAGTATCAATCCTAATATTAAAATTGTAAAATACAAAATGTTTGTTCTACCTGATAATATAAATAATATTGACTTTACTATATTTGATTATGTAATTGACGCAATTGATACAATTACTGCTAAATTAGAGATAATAAAGAAATGTAATTCTCTTCACATTCCTATTATATCTTGCATGGGCACAGGAAACAAACTAGACTCTACAAAGTTAAAAATAACAGATATCTCCAAAACAAATTACTGCAAATTAGCTAAAGTAATGAGAAAATTGTGTAAAGAGAACAATATTAATCATCTAACAGTGTTATATTCTGAAGAAGAGTCAAGAAATATAATTGTTAATGATGAAAAGAAACACTCACCTGCGAGCATATCATACCTACCTGCTATTGCAGGCCTTATGCTTGCCGAATATGTAATAAAGGAATTAATATGTCTAGAGAATTAACCAAAGATAAAATGATTGAAAGGAGCCTAATTACTAAATTCAGAAAATCTATATGGGCACCATTCATAAGAGCAATTAAAGAATATGAATTAATAGATGAAAATGATAAAATAGCTGTGTGTATATCTGGTGGCAAAGACTCTTTTATACTTGCAAAACTGATGCAAAATTTGCAGAAATTTTCTGATGTACCATTTGAACTTGAATACATAGTTATGGATCCTGGCTATAATGCAAAAAACAGAGAAAAGATTGAAGAAAATGCAAAACTACTAAACATACCTATCAAAATTTTTAATTCCAATATATTTGATGTGGCAAACTCCACTCCAAAGAATCCATGCTACCTATGCGCAAGAATGAGAAGAGGCTGCTTATACAAATTTGCTAAAGATTTAGGCTGCAACAAGATTGCTTTAGGCCATCATCAAAATGACGTTATAGAAACAACTCTTATCGCAATGTTTTACGGAGCTCAATTACAAGGCATGCTCCCAAAACTTAATTCAACAAATTTCAAAGGAATGCAACTTATAAGACCTCTTTTTAGAATAAAAGAAGAAGCTATTGAAAATTGGGTAAAATATAACAACTTAGAATTTATAAGATGCGCTTGTAGATTTACAGAAAAAAATAACGATGAAGATATTACCTCAAAGAGATTAGAAATCAAAAATCTGATCAAATCACTAAAAGAAACAAATGAAATGATAGAAGATAATATTCTTAGCAGTATTCACCAAGTCAATCTTGATACATTTGTCGGCTACAAAACAGAAGGCAAAGAATATACATCAACTATGAATTTAAAAAAATAACTATTGATTAAATAGTTATTTTTTTATTGCACTTTCGCCTTTAACTTCTCTATTATTTTGTTTTCCAACCTACTTACCTGTACCTGTGACACTCCCAAAAGATCTGCAATTTCCTTTTGGGTCATATCCCGAAAATACCTCAGCATTATTATCTTTTGGTCCCTTATAGACAACTTTTTTATCTCTTTATATATCAAGAACATATTCATATCGTTATCCATATTATATTCTTCGATTTTGTCAATAACGCATACGTTTTTGTTTTCATTATCACCATTTATGACATCAGATAGCGATACTATTTTTTGACCACTTTCCATAGCATACACTACTTCTTGCATCGAAATATTAAATTTTTTTGCTATTGTTTCTATATTTGGAGACTTATCAAACTCATTTATATATTCATTAATAAACTTATTTATTTGCATATTTAGAGTCTTTACACTTCTTGATACTTTAATTATTCCATTATCTCTTATAAATCTTTTTACCTCACCTGCTATCATAGGAACAGCGTAAGTACTAAATTTTACCCCAAACTCTTCTTTGAAATTAGTTATAGCTTTCAAAAAACCTAAGCTTCCTAATTGAAACAAATCATCATATTCTATACCCTTATCTAGATATCTTTTTATAACACTTTTTATTAGAGGAGAATTTTCATTTAACAATTTTTCTTTTGCACTTTCATCTCCATCTTGTGCAAGTTTTACAAGATGTAAAGTTTCCTTAACATCATACATTTTAACCTCCAAATGCCACCTTTGCACATTCCCCAATATACTTGTACATCTCCACTTTTGTACCTTGACCAAGTATAGATATAATATTCACTTTGTCCATAAAACCTTCCATTACAGTAAAGCCCATACCACTTCTTTCTTTGTCTGGTTTTGATGTATAAAATGGCTGTTTGGCTTTGTCTACATCTTCTATACCACAACCATAATCTTCAACTGATATATATACTTGATTATTAAGTACATTTACATTTATTGTTATATCCCCTTTTTGGTTAGGATAAGCATGTACTACACAATTTGTAACTGCTTCGCTTACAGCTGTTTTTATATCCCCCAATTCATCTATTGTTGGATTATATGATGCCAAAAATGCCGACACACAAATCCTAGCAAAACCCTCATTCTCACTTAACGCTTTAAATTTTAAAATCATTTGATTTTCCTCTTTCATATAACATCTCCTTTAGCTGATTTTAGGCATAATCTCATATAAGCCACTCATTTTAAATATTTTTTCTATTTGATTATTAGGATTAGATATATATATTTGCTTCTTTAATTGCCTAACCTTCTTATATCTACCTATAAGCATTCCTATACCTGTACTATCCATAAATGTAAGCTTAGATAAATCTAGTACTATTTGGTTATACCCTATAATATTAAAAGCATTATCTAACTCATTTCTACAATAAGCAGCGGTATATTCATCTAATTCACCAGTTAAGCTAATATATAAGGTTTTATTTTGAATCATACTATTAATTTGCATAATTTTCCTCCTAATTTATTTACTAAATTATACAAAAAAAACAAATAACCACTTTCATGATTATTTGTTTATGTTTGTATTAATTTGTCTTATTATTTACTATTCTATAGAAATTATATAGTAATATACAGGTTGTCCACCATAAAGTAGAGTTACATCACAATCTTGATACTTCTCTTCTACTTCTTTTGCTAAATTCTGAGCTTCTTCCTCATTAATATCAGCACCATAGAATAATGTAATATTAACAATATCTGGATTTACCATCTTATCTAGCAACTGCATTGTAGTCTCTTTAACTAAAGCGCCCTTTGCAATAATTCCCTTATTATCAAGACCAATAATATCCCCTTGATTTAGGTCAAATCCGTCTACATGTGTAGTTCTTACAGCATATGTAACAGAAGCGGATTTTACTGAGTCTTTTCCACTCATCATAGACTCCATGTTTTCATCTAATGTACCTTCTGCATTAAATCCAAGTACAGCAGATATCCCTTCTGGAACTGATGTAGTAGGAATGACATATATATATTTGTTAGTCAAATTCTTAGCTTGTTCTGCAGCAAGAATAATATTTTTGTTATTAGGTAATACAAATACATTTCTAGCTGGCACTTTATCAACAGCTCTAGCAATATCATCAGCACTAGGGTTCATAGTTTGACCACCCTCAATGATATTATCTACCAATAAGTCCTTAAATACATTAGCAATTCCTTCACCAGGAGCAACCGCAACAATACCAAATTCTTTAAGATTTTGTTCTTGTTGATTTCTCATGCGCTTCAATTCTCTGTTTTGCTCAACCATGTTCTCAATCTTTAAGTTGATAAGCTCACCTAGCTCCAAAGCATAGCCTAACGCAAGGTTTGGCTCATTAGTATGAACGTGTACTTTTACTAATTGCAAATCACCAATACATACAACACTATCTCCGATATTCATAAGATTTTCTCTCAATTTATCAATATCGCTTTCTGTTGTTTTCTTCTTCATATGAGATACCATAAATTCAGTACAATATGCAAACTCAATTTCTGCTAAATTCTCTAAATTAACTAATATATCGTTAGAATTAGTAGCTTGAGTAACATTATTAATCATTTCCTCAATGCTTACATCTAATTCTTCATCACCATTTAGAATCCTTTGCATACCAGTAAAGATTACTATCAGACCTCTACCACCAGCATCTACAACACCTGCTTTCTTTAAGATTGGTAGCATTTCTGGAGTTTGTTGTAAGATATATTCTGCATCTCTAAGAACAATATCAAAAAACTCAACAAAATCACTAACCTTCTTAGCAGTTCTAGTAGCAGACTCTGCCATAGTTCTAATAACTGTAAGGATTGTACCCTCTTTAGGTTTTGTAACTGCTTTATATGCAATATTTGATCCTTCAACTAATGCTTTAGCAAAAATCTTGGTAGTTATGTTTTCCTCTGCCTTAGCAAGAACAGAACTCATACCTTTCAAAATTTGTGATAAGATAACACCAGAGTTTCCTCTAGCACCTCTTAATGCACCTTTTGCTAAACTATCGCTAATTGCAGCGAATGAATTATCTAAACAATTATTTACTTCTTTTATTGCACTATTATATGTAAGATTCATATTTGTACCAGTATCACCATCAGGAACTGGGAAAACATTTAATGAATCCACTAATTTCTTATTTTCGTCTAGGATCTTAGCACTAGCATTTAGCATCTTCCTAAACATTACACTATTTATACTCTTTTGCATTTAAAATTGCTCCTTCTATCTTAAATCCGTGAAAAAATTAAACACGGACACCAACTACATTAATATTAACAGAATCAATTATCATACCTGTAAAATTCTCTACACCATATTTAATTGAACTTTTTAAATTATCGGTAACTGTGGAAATAGATACGCCAAATTTTAATATAACATCTACATCTATATATATTCTATTTTCCAATGTCTTAATCTTTACACCATTAGATAAAGATTTCTTCTTTAGAGATGAAAAAGAGCCCACAAAACCTTGACCAGACAAATCTATTACGCCATAACATTCTCTAGCGATATGTCCAGTAACCATAGCAATAGCATCATCATCAATTGTAATTTTACCATAAGCATTTGAAGTTTTTACAGCCATATTTCCTCCTCTAAATTTTAGTCGTACCAAAACTTATACAAATTAATTATATATAATATCAATAATTTTTGCAACATATTTTTGTAAATTCATATAAATAAACTCTTTAAAAGTAAAAAATAAAGACAATTGTACGTCTTTATTTATATTTTTATGTAAAAATTTTTACATTATTTAATTATATTTTTTAGACAAACTCATGCTTATCTATCTCAAATTCGTCTTGCCTTGTTAATTCATCTAAAGATGCTAATATCTCATCTTCTTCCATATCATCTAGAGGTGTATCTTTATTATCTTCTTTTGCCATCTCTTCTGGAATATTATTAAAGTTAAATAAGCTATTTTCATCTTTCTTCATATAAGAATCTTTTATTACTTGTATTCGCTCAATCAATTCTTCATACTCAGGCAAGTCTCCAATTTGTGACAAACCAAACTTCTTTAAAAAAGTTTCTGTTGTACCGAATTGCAAAGGCTTACCAACGGTATCCTTTCTTCCAACAACCTCTATTAGATTATTCTCCAGTAAAGCATTTACCGCATAATCACAATTCTTAGACTCTCTTATAGCTTCTATTTCTATACGCGTAATAGGCTGCTTATAAGCAATAATAGCACATACCTCTAACACAGCACGAGTCAATGCACGCTCTCTGATAGGATTAAGAACTTCTGTGATTTGATTAACATATTCTTTGTTACTAGAAAGTTGTGCTTTATTATTGTATATAACTACCTGCACACCAGCCTTCATTTCTTCACGTTCTTTTTTTAAAGCCTCTACAGCTTCTTTAACTTCTTCTAGCGTAACACCTAATTTTTCCGCGATGTCTTCAAAACTAACTCCTTCGCCTGATACAAATAATATGCCTTCAATAATTTCTTTTAAATTATTCATCTTCTTCCTCTACTTTGACTATCTCAATATCCTCAAACAAGTTATCTTGTTTAACTTTGATAGTCTGTAATTTTAATAATTCCAGTAATGCCATAAATGTGGTTACAATTTCATTCTTTGATATAGTTGTAGAAAGCAATTGACTAAATCTGATTTTCTTATGCATTATAAGAGAATCTTTAATTGTTGCAATCTTTTGTTCAACAGTATATTTTTCTTTTTCTACCTGTTTAACTTCTGTATTTTCCGCCTCTTTTTTCACGTTTTTTAGCATGAATTTAGTGAACGCATCTAGCAATGCATCTAACTGCATATCCTTGATTACAACCCTATATTTACCTGCTTCTGGTTCAGGTGCTTTGTAAAACACTTCCGTTATTTCAACCTCTTTCAGTTTCTCACTCATTTCTTTCATAAGTTCGTATTCTTTAAGTCGCATTTTTAATAACTCTTCAGGATCTTCTTCCTCTTCTTGGTCTTCTCTAATAGAAGGAAGAAGTGATTTACTCTTGATCTCTATCAATTCAGCAGCCATTACAATAAAGTCACTAGCAGTGTCCAAATCTAGTTTATCAATACCCTGTATCATTTCTAAATATTGGTCAGTGATATCTGCAAGTTTAACTTCTTCGATCTCTAATTTATTTTTCTTAATAAGAAAAAGTAGTAGGTCTAGAGGTCCTACTTGATCAGCAAATTTAAATTGCATAGTTCCATCATTTTCTAAATTCTCGTTAACATCTGATACATTATCATTAGTCAACAAATCTTTATTTTCTTCCATAATTCCTTCTTTTTAAGATTATAAAAATAAAATCCAACTCCAAAGCCAAAGTATTGGCAAAGACACCCAATCCATTAGCATTTGCAAGAAATCACCTGCAAATAACAACACAGCTATCAAAATCAAAGTCCCGTATCTTTGCATGAATTGAATAAATTTATTGTCATACTTGGTAAGTGTAGATATAAAATTGAAACCATCTAATGGTGGTATTGGTAAAAGATTAAACACCATTAAACATATATTAATATAGAACAAGTAATAGCAAAAATTATGCAAAAAAGCAAACACATAAATATTTGTTATATTCGCAGAAAATTTAATAAATAATATATAACATAATCCACCAACAATCGCTAACATCAAGTTCGCTGTAACCCCAGCTAGCGATGTTAAAATCAAACCTTTACGATATTTCCTAAATTTAATTGGATTGATAGGCACTGGCTTTGCCCAACCAAAATCAAAAAAGAATAAGCATAAAAAGCCTATAGGATCCATATGAGCAAACGGGTTAATAGTAAGCCTACCCATAAGTTTAGCTGTATCATCGCCATTTTTGTATGCAACAAACGCATGAGCAAATTCATGCATACCCAACGACATAACCATTACAAGCACAAAAGCTATTGACACAACTAGTATTAATCTAAAATCATCATATTGTAAAAGACTATCTATCATAACACTCTCACTGATATTAGTATACATTTTTTTAAAAATTTAATCAAATAATTATATTGTCTTTTGGTGCATTAAATATTTAATACTTAAATATTTTTTTGTTTAAAATCAATTACATAATAATTATATTAATAAAAATAAAAAAAACTACAAGTCGCCTTGTAGTAATTTTATTAATTATTTTCGTTTTTCTTTAAAGTCTTTAAACATCTTGTGCAGATGTATTTCTTAGTTAACTTGCCATCGATTTCAACATCTTTCTTTTGAAGATTAGCTTCCCAAGTTCTCTTTGTGGCAATATGTGAGTGGCTTACTTGATTTCCTGCCACCTTAGACTTTCCGCAAATATAACATTCTTTTGCCATTATGTGTTCCACCCCCATAGGTCTTATTTTATTTAAAATGCGATTTATTATATCAAATATTTATACTAATTGCAACAAGTTTTGAAAAATTTTATTTTTTTTTGTAAAGTTTTATAAAATTCTTCAAACTTTTACTTTAAATTAATTAGAAATTGCAGTTTTTAGGTGTTCTTGGACATGGTTGGACATCTCTAATATTGCTAACACCTGTAACATACATCAATATCCTATCAAATCCTAAGCCGTATCCACTATGAACAACACTTCCATATTTTCTTAAATTCAAGTACCATTCATAATCTTCTGGTTTTAGATTAAAGTCTTTTATCTTTTGTAGAAGGACATCATATCTTTCTTCTCTTTGACTTCCACCAATTATTTCTCCAATACCAGGCGCAAGCAAGTCGCATGCAGCAACAGTTTTACCATCTTCATTCAATCTCATGTAGAATGCTTTAATATCTTTTGGATAATCTGTTACGAATACTGGCTTTTTGAATACTTGCTCAGATAGATATCTTTCGTGTTCACTTTGTAGGTCACAACCCCATTCTACTTTGAATTCAAACTTATCATTATTCTTCTTCAAGATTTCCATAGCTTCTGTATAAGTAATATGAGCAAATTCGTTATCTACAACATTTCTTAATTTATCTATCAAGCCTTTCTCTACAAATTGATCAAGGAACTCTAGCTCTGCTTTACAAGTTTCAAACACATAGTTGATAATGTATTTTATCATTCTTTCCATTACGTCCATATCACCTTGTAAGTCACAGAATGCCATTTCTGGTTCAATCATCCAGAACTCACTTGCATGACGAGTAGTATTACTATTCTCAGATCTAAAAGTAGGACCGAAAGTATATACTTTGCTAAATGTTAAAGCAAAAGCTTCAGCCTCAAGTTGTCCAGTCGGAGTTAAGAATACATTTTTACCAAAGAAATCCCCTTCTGGAGTTGCTTTTTCCATATATTTAGGATCATAGAATTTATGGGTTGTTACTCTAAAAACATCTGATCCACCCTCACAGTCTGCACTTGTAATAATTGGAGTATGCATATACATAAAGTTTTCTTCTTGGAAGAATTTGTGAATAGCATAAGCACATTTATTTCTTACTCTAAATACAGCATTGAATATATTTGTTCTTCCTCTAAGATAAGCATATTCTCTCAAAAACTCTGCACTATGTCTTTTCTTTTGTATTGGATAAGTATCATCAGTAGCATTTAATATTGTAACGTTAGTAGCATGAATTTCGTATGGTTGTTTGTTCTCTGGAGTAAGAACCACCTTACCTGTACAGATCATTGAAGAACCTGCATTTAATTTCATTACTTCTGCATAATCTTTCATATCAGCATCACAAAATATTTGTGCGCCCTTAAAAGCTGTACCATCGTTAAGGTCAATAAACCCAAAAGATTTAATATCTCTAGTACTTCTAACCCAGCCACCAACTGTGACTTCTTGTCCATCTAATTTTGCATAATCGCTATGCAATACACTAATATCTAATTTTTCCATAAACTGTCCTCTATTTAATATAATTGTCTAGTATTTTGTTTATTTCCATTATATCACCTGCCGTAACAATACCTATAGGTTTTTCTAGCAGTGTTCCATTCTTTGTAATCACTATTAATAATAATTTTCTATTCTCAGCAAATAGTTGCATGATTTTATCCAAAGTAGTCTTCTCATTAGCAATTGTATAATAGTTATCCTCTATCAATTCTTTTAAAGCTACTTCCATAGTGGTTTCTTCTAAATACTTATTAATATCCACTTTTTGATAAATTTTCTTTCCCAAAAGCCTTGTAATCTTAGTCGCATTAGCAACACCAATAAGCATCGAATCTCTATAAATAGGAATACTACTATAACCACTTTGGTAAATATACTCTACTACATCTTTCAATATTTCAGAACTTTGCAAACTAGCGAAATTCTTATTACAAATAGTATCCACAGCCAAAGGCGGTGTACAAATCAATGAACAAATCTTCTCAAATTCATCAACAACATCTTGATTTGGCTCCGCAATGACTTGCGTATTATCTGCCGAATGCACAATAGCATTCCTAAGCCTTCCATAATCAATAAGCGCATCTTCATATTTTTTTACAATTGCGTTAGTTCTAGATGCTTTTCTTATAACTTCTGTATAACTAATAGATTTGCTAATATCTCCTTGCATTCTTAGGGCTTGATCTATTTGATTATAGCAATTAATAAATCTTTTTGCTCTACTTTCCAAATTAAATTCTCCTTCACTCACCTAATAATACATAAGTATATCAAATATATATTAATTTTACAACTTATTTGATAATTTTAAGAAAATAATAGTTGCAAAAACCTATTTTTTTTGATACAATACCTATACCGTGCTAGGTGGGGAGTTAGTTGTGCCCTGTTACCTGAAACCAACTATACGCAGGACTGAATGTTAGCATGAGGGGCGTTTGAGTGCCTAGTTTAATTATTTTTGCTATGTGTTGATATTAAGGTCTTATGCAATAGACTGCCATGAACCATGTCAGGTCCGGAAGGAAGCATCATTAAGTGGATTTGCCTATGTGCCATAAGGAAGCTTTAGTTGAGCATAGAATTAATAATGGCTATGCACGGCAGTCTCGAGGCTAATTGCACGGTTTTTTAAAAAAATTCAAGATGACTAAGTTTTTTTGCTTAGTCATCTTTTTTTATAATTTAGCAAATACAATCTGTATATTTTCTTCTGTAAATATTAAAGAATTATTTTGAAAAGTAGCTGTTTCTTTTTCTGCATCTTCCTCTTCAGTTATTGTTGGCTTGATAAGAGTCAATGTTTTGCCGGACTGAGTCCAAGTGCCATCAATAAGATACGACACGCTATTCTCATTCACAAGTGCTTTTTTGTAAGTACCATCTTCATTTATGTAAATAATTGCATCTATTAAAGTTACATATTCCTCGCCAATTAATTCAAAATCTTCTCTGTTAATAATCGTTTCATTCTTGGTATCGACTACCTTTGAAACATAATATATACCTATTGGAGTACCACTATCTCCCCCACATCCTACAAAGAACATGCAAGGAAAACATATACACAACAACAAAACTAAACACATTGACTTTCTCATTTCTCAGAAACTCTCCTATAATATATCTGTAGTATAACACAAAATTTACAAAAACTATAATATTTGAAAATACATTATTAAATAAAAAAAGCAGAACTAGTCCACTTTTTTAACATATTTATTCCGCCATCTCCGGTTCAGAATCTTTGATGCTCTTTTGATCAATTCCAACAAAATCGTAAATCTCAGAAACTTCTTTATCTCTCATATGTTGCAAAACATCTTGTTGTTGTTTTAAATTCTCAATCTTTGAATCATACTTTTCATTAAGTTTTTCTTGGTGATAACTAATAAAAGCCTCTTCGTAAGTTTTACCGTCAATAGTTCTACCTTTATTTGCATTACTCACCAATTCAAACCAAGTTTTAGTTCTATTATCTGTCAAATCAGTTGGTATATATCCCATTGGATAAAGACCAGGTCTCTTATCCTTATCTACCACTCCAAAATATGTATACGTAAATTCATTAAATGCAACCAATAGTTTGTTAGATTTATTCCCAACACTAAAAACACGAACAGGATTTCCATCAACATCTGTTTTTTCTAATAATACTTCTAGCGGAAAATTACTTAACATCTTTAGTCCTAAAAATTTACTTCTTATATCTCTTAGATCTACCCTATCAAACCAAGTTTCTCTCTTTTGTTCGTTATTCATATTTTTCTCCTTACATTTCGTTTTCTCGTTCTCTTTTGTAATAGTCTGCAAAAGCCTCTTCGTAAGATCTTCCATCTACTTTTTTATCACTATTAAAATGCCGCATAATATTATACCATTTATCTGTCAATGGGTGACCATAAATATTTCTTAATTGTTTGTTTTCGTCCCAGTCCATAAACCCATACGCATTAAATCGTCTAACATTAATACTATGCGCCCTACTATCTATATCAACTCTAGTCGTAATGGATAAAACTGACTGAAAAGAACAGTTGTCAGGATTGTTTTCGTCTTTTATAATCACCAAACCTTGCTTATACGTAAGTACTTTTTCACCTAAATCTTCTAATACTGCACTTATTGCACATATGACATTATCATCATAACAATCCCATTTACTCATTATTATTCTCCCATTTCCTCTTGATGAGTGTTGGTTATATCTTGTCCAACCATTTTAGACAAGACCTCATAACCTTTTTCTTTTTGCCCTTCTGTCAAACTCATATAGAATTCTAATTCATGTATTCTCTTATTATATCTATAATCAATATTTGCCTTATGATAAGATATAAAATCCTCCATATATGTATGACCATTGATTGTTACATCTTTGTTAGACTCTCTCATGACTTTTAACCACATTTCTGTGAATTTATCAGTATCTTTTAATCTAGCGGTAGTATAGCCAGTTTTGCTCCACTCAACAACTCCATATTCGTTAAATGAAATTATATCTTCTCCCATTCCTATAGCATTCTCACTAGTGCCAACACTTCTTTTTGTAATAATCTCAATTACTGGCTTACCATCTTCACTTAGAGTCCAACCGCTAACAGTTTTAACAAATACCCTTCCTTTTTCTGCTAATCTTTCGCTTAATAAATCCTTGTCAAGATTTTCGAACCATGTATCTTTATAACTCATTATCTATTCCCCCATCTCTTCTTGATGGTCTTGAGAAAGATCCAACCCAGTCATATCAAATAATGCTTGTATATTATTATCTTTCACTCTTTCTACAATCGCTCTATAATCATCTAACTCTTTAACTTTTTTATTATAAGATGCCATAATATTACTCTTGTGATATTTAACGAAATCTTCCATATAAGCATGTCCGTTAATTCTTATATCTTTATTAGAATCTCTCATCACACCTAACCACATTTCTGTAAGATGTTTTTCATCTTTTAATTTTGCTGGACCATAACCAGATTTAGTAAGATCTACTACTCCATACTCATTAAAATATAATGTATCTTCACCTAATCCCATATCATTTTCACTTGAACCTACTGGAGGTCTTACTGCAACAGATATAACAATTCTACCATCATCACCAAAAGTCCAAGCAGCACTTAATCCTACATAACGCAATTCTTTTTCTGCCAACTTATCACTAAGCATATTTTCATCTAAATTTTCAAACCAAGTATCTTTGTACATAATCTACTACTCTCCCATCTCCACATCTGTATTCTCTAAAGATATAGAAGTAGTTGACTCCAATGCTTTTAAAGCTCTATCTTTTTCTCTGTTAGCAAGTTCCATTATATACTGACTTTTATGTTGATCATTATCAAATTTGGATTTTATATTTTGTAAGTGATATTCAGTAAATGCTTCGACGTAACTTTTCCCATCAATCTTTCTATCTTTATTTAAAGTGCTCATTACTTCAAACCAAGCGCCAGTACGATCCAAATCGTCGCCAATAACGGCTTTCTCATCGGCAAATAAATGATTCCAACCTAAATATCCAAATTGATTAAAATACCAATTAGGCGAATGATTATTGAAAGTATCCATCAATATAATTTCATGACCTTTCTTGTTATTGCCTTTAGTAAATCTTGGATAAGCATACTTTCCTATTTGGCTTGGAAATTTTTCCTTCATAATATAAAAGGCTACTTCTGGATCAAAAGTATCAAACCATGTTTCTTTTTTTATTTCGTTACTCATAATAATTCTCCCATAATTTTTTCGTAAAATTATTATAACACACCAAGTATACAAAAATCAATACCCAATTTTTTGAAAAATACTAATATTATATATAGAAATATATAGATAAAGTAAAAAAAACTTTATGACCGCTATCAATCATAAAGTTTTTAATTATATTTTATTAAATTAATCAGCAAATACGCCAAGAAGTTTTAAGTCCACTTTGCCTTTATCTATTTTTATAACAGATACTTCTACCTTATCGCCAACTTTAACAACATCTTCCACTTTCTCCACTCTCTTAGATGATAGTTTTGAAATATGGATCATACCTTCTTTACCATAACCTAAGTTTACAAAAGCACCGAATTGCATAATTCTCTCTACTGTCCCAGTATAAGACTTGCCAACTTCGATATCTTCTACTATGCTTAAGATTATATCCTTTGCTTTTTGACTCATTTCTGGATCTACACCAAGAATATTTACTACACCTTCGTCAGAAATATCTATCTTAACACCAGTTTCGTCAATAATCTTATTAATCATTTTACCACCGCTTCCGATAACATCTTTAATCTTATCAGGATCGATTGTAAATGAAATAATCTTTGGTGCATATGGACTAAGTTCTTTACGAGGTTCAGCAAGAACATCAGTCATTTTCTTTAAGATATATAGTCTACCAACTCTTGCTCTCTCTAAGGCTTCTGTCAATATCTTTTCATCAATACCTTTGATCTTAATATCCATTTGAATTGCTGTAATACCTTTTTCAGTTCCTGCAACTTTAAAGTCCATATCTCCTAAGAAATCTTCTAGACCTTGGATATCAGTTAGTATTGCAACTTTGTCAGATTCTGTATCTTTAATAAGTCCCATAGCAACACCAGCAACTGGAGCAGAAATAGGAACACCCGCGTCCATAAGTGCCAATGTGCTACCACATACACTTGCTTGGCTAGTTGAGCCATTAGAACTTAAAATATCACTAACTGTTCTAATAGCATATGGGAATTCTTCTTCACTTGGAAGAACTGGAAGTAATGCACGTTCAGCCAATGCTCCGTGACCAATTTCACGTCTACCAGCAGACTTTAATGGTCTAGCCTCACCTGTAGAATATGCTGGCATGTTGTAGTGATGCATGTATCTCTTGCCCTCTTCTTCATCAATACCATCTAGAATTTGCATATCACGAAGAGAACCTAATGTACAAGTAGTCATTGCTTGAGTTTCACCTCTTGTAAATACAGCAGAACCATGAACTCTAGGTAGCATTCCTACTTCACACCATATAGGTCTTATTTCTTCTAATTTTCTTCCATCAGGTCTTACACCTTCGTTAAGAATCTTAGAACGCATGATTTCTTTCTTTACTTTGTACAAAGTATCTAAGATCTCTCTTTCGCTTTCTGGATATATTTCAGCAAAATGAGCTAGTACTTCTTCGTTAACTTTCTCTTCTGCTCTTTCTCTTTCGTGTCTATCAAAGTGTTCCATAACCTTTTCCATCAATGGATAACCGAACTCTTTAACTTCATTAGCTAACTTCTCATCAATTACGTAGTATGGTAGATTTTCAGCCTTTTTAACGCCAAGTTCTTCTGCTAATTTTTCTTGGAATGCAACTTGTTTCTTAATCTCTTCATGAGCAAATAAGATACCTTTTAGCATTACTTCTTCTGATACTTCTTTAGCACCTGCTTCTACCATAAGAATTGCATCTTTAGTACCAGCAACTTTTAAATCAATCAAACTAGCATCTTTCTCAGCAGTTGTTGGATTAATGATATATTTGCCATCAACCAAACCTACTTCTACACTACCAGTAGGACCAGCGAAAGGAATATCACTGATAGTAAGTGCAACAGAGCTTGCAAACATAGCAAGAGGCTCTGGAGCAATATTATAATCAATACTGATTGGAGTAGCAACAACTGTTACATCGTTGAAAAAGCCTTTTGGGAATAATGGTCTAAGAGGTCTATCAATAAGACGGCTAACCAAAATCGCTTGGTCTGTTGGTCTACCTTCTCTCTTCTTAAATCCACCAGGGATCTTACCTACCGCATAAAGTTTTTCTTCAAAATCCACACTAAGAGGGAAAAAGTCTTGACCAGGTCTTGGTTCTTTATTCATGCATACATTGCACATAACCATAGTATCGCCACATTTAACAATACAATGACCATTTGTTTGGAATGCATATTTACCAACTTCAATAGTGACTTTCTTTCCACCAATTTCTGTTTCAAATTCTCTAAAATCTGTCATTTTGTCTCCTTAACTAAAAATTAAGACGGAAATTGTCTTGCACAAATATTTTAGTACATGACAAAAATCCGTCTTAAAAAAATTATTATCTAATTCCTAATTTTGCCTTTAATGCTCTAGCGCCTTCAAGGTCAACTCTTTCCATGTACTTAATTAATTTCTTTCTTCTGCTAACTAATTTAATTAAGCCACGACGAGAATGTTCATCATTTCTATTAACTTTCAAGTGTTCAGTTAATTCAGAAATTCTAGCTGATAGAACAGCGATTTGAACTTCACAAGAACCAGTATCGCCTTCTTGTCTAGCATATTCTTTAATGATGCTTTGTTTTTTCTCTTTACTTATCATTTTTATTTCCTCCATATTTATTTCATTAGCCTAAAACCAAGCATATGGTTGGTAGGATTTTCCATAAACTTAGCAAAAGGTCGTGTATAATATAACACAATTTAATATCAAATGTAAAGACAATTTTCAAAAAAAGTATGTTATTTTTCTAATTTTTTGTTATTTACTAAAAAGTTCAAACTTTTTCTCAATCATTTCGTCAATTCTATCAATATACTGTTCAATATTTTTAACATTGGCGTGTCTTTCAATACAATTAGTATCATAGAATATTCTTTTGCTTATAGCGTTAGCACCACATGCAATAACCGACAGAGTTTCTTCCATGCTATTGATATTAAACTCGCATATTTTACCATCTTTGGCATATCCAATATTTTCTAAGTTGCCTAGCATATTCTTTTGCCTGTAGAGATAATACGGTTTGTATCCAAATTTATTCATCATTTTGTTGGCATACGCAACCATTTTTTGTACTTGTTTGATCTCCGACGTTTCTCCGCCATCTTTTAACGTACTAGCCCTTTTAATAGACAATGTATGGACAGTAATATTGTCTGGATTTAGAGAAAGAGTTCTTTCCATAGTCTTTTTAAAGTCAGCAAATTTTTCCTTACCAAGCCCGGCAATTAGATCCATATTAATCTGAAATCTATATTTTCTGGCAAGGCTGTACGCTTCGACAACTTCCTCTGCAGTATGTTTTCTCCCAATAAGCTCCAAAGTCTTATCATTAAAAGTTTGCGGATTGATAGAAATTCTATGTACATTATATTTCTCAAACATATCAAACATCTCTTTGCTTATAGAGTCTGGCCTTCCCGCCTCTACTGTTAACTCTTTAATATCTCTAGGAAGAATTTTTAATACTCGTTCCAAATTTTCAACTCCAATAGAGGTAGGAGTTCCGCCACCTACATATACTGTGTTTAATTGTAAACCAGATTGTTTAATGTACTCCAATGTTTTTCTAACGTCTTTTTCTAATGCTGCTACATATGGTTCTACTAAATTCTTACATTTATCAAGTGGCATGGATATAAAAGAACAATAGTAACACTTACTTACGCAAAAAGGAATGTTAATATATAGGTCAATCGTATTATGATCTACTTTTACTACAGATTGAGATTTAGCAATATCCAAGACTTGCTGAATTTTATTCTCCGACACTAAATACTCATTTTTTAATATGTCAATTGCTGTAGCAATATTATTAGTCTTCTTTAATATCTCGTAATATAGCTTAGTAGGCCTAATGCCTGTCAAACTTCCCCATGGTGCTTTGTACTTAGTCACCTTGGACAAATATTCATAAAGAGCAATTTTTGCAAAACGTTTTTCATACTTACTCACCTTTTCATTTTTGTCCAATTCGTAATGATATTTTCTACTTAAAGCAATTTTTCCATCAACCGATAAATTTATATCAATAACACCATCTTGGACAAAAACATCTACATACACCTCTTTGCGATCCAATCGCTTTGATATACGCCCACTAAAAAGATTAAGTATTAAAATTAATTCCTCATTAATATTTTCAATATTTGTACTTATTTTCATTAATTATTCCTAAATACATCTACCACGTTCGGTACATTCTTTAACTTGTTAATAATATCATCTAATTGATCCTTTGAAGACACTCTTAAAGACATAGTCATCAAATTCTTGTGATCTTTGATTGGCTTAGTTGTAATTGATACAATTTCAAGCCTATTATCATTTATTTTCTTTGTTACATCTCCAAGTACTGTATTAGTAGCTTGTGTTATTAAGTCGATTGAACCAATAAACGAATTACCACTAGATGAATTCTTCCAATCACACTCTATCAATCTTTCAAATTCATAATCTTCAATAGTGTGACAATCCGCTCTATGTATGGTCACACCTTTGCCTCTAGACACATAACCTACGATTTTATCCCCAGGTATTGGAGAACAACACTTAGCAAGTTTAGTCATAAGTGTTGTATAGCCTCTAACTATTACTTGACCGTCTTGTGCTTGTCTTTTATTTACTACCGCTCCACTATTGTTAGCTGCAGCAATCTCATCTTTATGATCAGCACGATACAAAGCATTTAGTTTGTTAAGAACCTGAGTAGCAGTAATTCCACCATATCCAATTGATGCATACATATCCTCAAGATTGCTAAATGAATATCTATCAAACACTTCAGTCAGATATTTTTCTGTTAAGAACTTAGATAAAGAATATCCCTTTACCTTACTTTGAGCTTCTAATATAGATTTACCTTTCTTTATATTCTCATCTTTCATTTCCTTTTTGAAAAATGCTCTAATTTTAGACTTAGCACCACTTGTCTTACATATCTTTATCCAGTCTCTAGATGGGCCTTTAGCATTAGGATTGGTAATAATCTCAACCACATCGCCATTGGAAAGCATTGTGGATAATGGGAAGATCTTGCCATTTATCTTTGCACCCACACATGTATTACCTATTTTTGAATGAATAGCATAAGCAAAATCTATTGGCGTTGCCCCTTCTGGCATTTCAATAATTTTGCCTAGTGGAGTTTGCACGAAGATTTTTCCTAAATACACATCAGTCTTTAGAGTATCTAGAAGTTCATCGCTAGATTTTTCCTTATACATCTCTAATATAGAACGAATATAATTAATCTTAACGTCACTCTCTGTAACTTTCTTGTTTGCCTTGTATGCCCAGTGTGCAGCGAAACCATATTCTGCATAATTATGCATATCAAATGTTCTGATTTGCACTTCTACAGGATCACCATTATCTAGAATGATTGCAGTATGCAAAGATTGATAACCATTAGCCTTTGGGTTAGCAATATAATCTTTGAAATTACCAAATGGTTTGAATATGGAAAATATCTTTCCAAGCACTGCATAACACTCATCAACAGTCGTTACTATTACCCTTACTGCCAGAACATCTAGAATATTAGACAATGTAATCTCATTAAATGAACGACCTTGCGTAAACTCTTCTATATTATTCTTTCTACCATAGACGTCCATAAGGTTGCTAACACCCATATTTTTTCTTTGTAGTTTTTTAGCAATACTATGAAGTTGTTTTTGTCTACCATACACCTGACATTCTTTAACTATAGGTTTTATTTCGTTATGAATTCTCTCAATAACTTGATTTATAGCCTCATTTCTCTCATCTACGTATACACTTAAAGCCTCACGCAATTCTTCATAGAAATTTGGCTTGTAATACTTAAAAGTAGCATTTTCTAATTTGTTTTTAATTTGACTAAGACCTAGCATTGCAGCAATCGGAGCATAAAGATCGCTATAACCTCTATATATTTCTTCAACTTCTTCTTGAGAATATAAATCAATAAAATTTAGTTTTTGCTGTTCAATACATAGCTTAATAATAATTACACGTATATCTTTTGCAATAGCTATGAACATGTTTTTAACACTATCAAGTTGGTCTTGTTTTGTTGACAAATTCAAATTCTCGATATTAGTAAGCGCCTTTATCATAGAATAGACTTCGTCATCTACATCTAGCAAATTATCCAACAAATTATTAGCTATTAACGGATAATATAGTCCAACTATTACCGATTTGTAATCCAATTTATTATCCATAATATCATTTGCTAAACCCACTGCAAAATCTATATTGTATACACTATTTTGAATATTTATTCTCTTCAAAGTGTTTAAAATCTCTATTACTTGTTGATTTTGTTCAAGAGTATAATTTTTCTTAATTTTTATCAAAAAGTTCTCTATCATAATTACCTCATCGTATTAAGTAATAAATTTATAAAATTGTAAATACTTGAGTCTTTAAGATTGGATTTGATATCAGTAAACTCAATATCTCCACCACATATTTTACATATACCTAATTGTTCTAACACCAATATTACAAACATAAATTCATTAAATTTAGAACTAGAAAAATGTGGATTTAATTTCTTTAATTTATTATAAAAGGAAAGTATATCTAGATTATCTTTATTGTTTTTAATACTACCTTTTATAATATTATGATATTTCCCAAACACTGCCCTAGAAGAATCAATATTTTTTAACACAGACTTGTCAAAATTGACATTTCTAAGTATTACATTTTTGCCTAAGTTTAATAAATGATTAATATATCCGGCATGTATTGGAGCGTCTAATAAAATAATATTTTTATAATTCACCAAATTCAAATTATCAAATGGTGCAAAAATTATAGTATTGATACCTGTTTTGTTATTAATATTATATAGTTCAAAATTTTTAATTTCAGGCACTGCATTAATAAAATTATTGTAAGAGTCTATTGAATTAGAGATAACCAATGTTCCAAACTTATTGCTTTGATTGTTTGTTTTAAAATAACTATACAACTCCGCATCATTCATTACAACAGCATTTCTATCTGTTTGGTTTTGAACATCAATATATTTTAATTGATTAAGATACAAGCCATTTACAATTTCTGTCTTTACGGTCGTATTCAACTTGGAAAAAGATATATATTTAATAATTCCCTTTGGCCTTTCCTTACCCGCATACCTATCTAGACCAACTTCTACTATAACTTCTTTGTTAGAATTAGTATTAAAGTTGTATATATATTCCCCTAGATTAAAGCCTACCAATTCCAGTCCATTTACTTTAGTCTTTATATGATTAGGATACTTGGACATTGGAGTTACAACAGCATTGTTAAATATAATTTTAAACAATGGTTTTTCGTTCATTAACCCATATGGTTCCAAAACTTTTAATTGAGATATGAACTTATCTGTCAAGTTAACTTTTGACATATCTAAATCATATTTTTTCTCTATTAAATAGTCATTTTGTGTATGAGTAGATAAGATATACTCATTAATCTTTTTACAAAACATATCAAAATTCTCTGGCTTAATAGTGACTCCTGCCGCCTGATTATGCCCACCATATTGTACTAAGTAGTCTTTGACATTAGTTAATGCCTCATAGATATTAATACTAGGAATACTTCTAATACTACCCTTTAATTCTCCATCTATCATAGAAAGGACGCAAGCAGGCCTATTATACATATCTACTAATTTTGAGCAAATGATACCTAACACACCACTTTCCCAAGTCTCATTCTTTGCAATGATTATGCCCTGATCACATACATCAACCTTATCTATCATTGCAACTGCTTCTTCTACAATATTATTAGTCTCATTCACTCTTTTATCATTTAATTCTAGTAGTATCTCTATATTGTTGTTAATATCTCTTATGTCTTCCATAATATATAGATTAAATGCAATATTAGGCTTACCCATTCTACCAGTTGCATTTATTTTTGGAGCCAACTTAAAAGATATATCAGAAGATGCTAGCGGGGTCTCTAACTTTAGTTTTTTGATTAATTTTTGAAGTCCAATAGGCATATCCTCTTTTTGACGTTTTAATCCGTGATATGTTATTAATCTATTTTCATCTACTAATGGTACGATATCAGCAACTGTTGCCAATGATGCAATAGTCAAGTATTTCAAAGAGTTGTCTACACCATCTATAGCTTGTACTAGTTTTAACGCCACTCCTGCGCCACAAAGTTCTGTAAATGGATACTTTTGATTTGGCATTTTTGCGTTTATTATCAAACATTCCGGAACTATCTCTGGCACATCATGGTGATCGGTAACTATTACTTCTATCCCTAGAGATTTAGCATATTCTATCTCGTCATGCGCAGAAATACCACAATCTACAGTTAGTATTAGATCAGGCCTATAAGATTTCTTTACTTTATCAATAGTTTCTCTAGACAACCCGTATCCATCTGCAATTCTATTTGGTAGAAATGTATTTACAATCAATCCTTTAGACGCAAAAAACTTATACATAATTGCAGTAGCACTTATGCCATCAGTATCATAATCACCTAAGATTGTTATTCGTTTCTTTTTTTCAATAGCCTCTTTGACTCTTGACACAACTTCTTTCATATTGTTTAGAAGATATGGATCATGGAAGCTAGTTATTGGAGGATTTAAAAAATTCTCTATTTCTTCTTTCGTTTTAAACCCACGCATAAAAATGAGTTTAATTATATTAATGTCTAATTTAAAGTATCTTGCTAACTTACTAAGTTTGTTTAGTTCAAACTTTTCTGTATTTTTTCTTTTAATAATCATAGTAAAAAGCCCAATACTTCTAACGATTGTACTATGGTTCAATATTCAATTTTAAAGATATGTAATAAACTATTACATTTTTAGATAATATATATATTATCTATTAGATAAATCGTTAAAAGCGTATTATCCTTTATATTTCTCAATATAATTATACTACAAAAATCAAATATATAAAAGTAATTTATTATTAATACTTAATTAAATAACAAAAAAATAGAGTGGCAAAACTCCACTCTATTAGATTTTGTTACACAACAACCTTGTCTTCTTCTACTTTTTCTTTTTTAGCAGCTTTCTTTTCAGTTCTCTTTTGTTGTCTATCTATCCTTGCTCTCAATCTATTATCTTTATCTATATTATAAATCACAGTCCAGAATGAATTAGCAGCAATCATAGCTGAATACATAGCAACTAATGCACCTAAAAGTAATGCAAATAAAGTTGAGGCAACATAAGCATTTACAAATAGTAGAACAATAGCCATAATCATTACAATTGCTAATATAACTACTATAGGACAAATCAAACCATTTGTAATTGACACATTAACCCTCTTCACATATTCGTTATTGGTTAATTTTTCGCCAGCCACTTCCATATTCTTAATCTTGTCCGCAGCATATACTACTAATACTAGACCAAGCACAACACTAAAGAACATAACGGCTAAAGAAGCATATCCAAATGGTAATCTAAATAACGCATAAATAATAAATACTAATAACGCATTAAATACAGTAGCAAATACCCCAGTTAGTGCATGCATTAGATTAAATCTAATCCACATATAAATAAATACAGCAACTGCAGCAATAGCTAATGCTAAAACAGCACGCCAAACAAAACTAGAAATAGTATTAACTGTCAACTCTATATCACTTACTTCTACCGTGTCCGCCACATTAGTTTGAAGATATTCTTCAATACTTTCTTTAATCTCTGTTAGTTGATCTTCTTCAAAGCATGTATGCTCTGGAGAAATAGTAACCACGAAACCAGTATATAGACTTTCGCCATATTTAGTATATTTTACAGCAGTTAAACTATTATTTTCTAAAGCATAATCTATCTTTGTTTTGTATGTTTCAATATCTTCTTCCACCATTTGCTTACCAAAATCAACGGTAAATTCATACTTACTTCTTAATTCAGTTGCATAATTAAGGCCAAAGAAATAAGTAATAATTACTGACAATGCGATAAGAATAACTGGAATTAAGATTAAAAACTTTGCATTTTTCTTATAGTCAATTGAAAACAAATTCTCAATTTTTTTAGACAAGGAACAACTCTTATTCTTTTTCATCTTCAGTCACTCCTTTTTCAAATTTAAATTTCTTATATTTTGTTGGATTGTAATCCAAATACCATTTTACCATTCCTCTATGAATAAGCATTGTAGATAAAGCACTAGGAACAAGTAATAATGCAACAACTGCAGAAATAGTCTTTAGTGCACCAAATGATACTAATGTAGTCAAAATAGATACAATGAACAACACTGCATGCAAATCAACATTAAAAATTACACTTCTAGGATAAGCCCTCTTGAAACTAGCAAGTAGTTTATTACCACTAGCAAACTCTTCCCTAGATTTCTCTAAATATACAACATGTCCAAATAATGTAACAGCAATGGCAATAACTAAACCATACATACCAGCAATTGACATTTGCACTTTGCTAAAGATTGGTAACAATATCACAGACATTGCTACAAATGATAAGAATGACATAATTGGCGCAATAGCTAGATGTCTATACTTAACAATAAAGTATAATATTCCACCTAAGATTAATGCTACAACCATAAACATTGCAAATACAACAGCACATTCGCCGTACATTGGCTCAATTGCCATAACAGAATCTTCTGTACTCATATCTACATTAAGCATACCACTTGCAATTTTGTCAGCAAATGCTTCTGCAGCATCTCTAGTTGGTAAAATAGTTTTATCACTAATAAACAATTGCCCACTATTAGCAATTTGATCTAAAGATGCATAATCTACACTTACTCTAAGTAAAGTAGCAGAATAATCTTTGTTTTGATAAATATATAGTGTACTAGCAGATGTAGAAGACTGAATAGATTCAGCCATATCACGCAATGCTTCTTTACCTTCATCTGTAAACTCTATTAAAGCACCAAATGCGCCATTTGCAGTATAGAATGCAGCATCTTTTATTTGTGCACCAGTAAGAGTTGGTTCAAAATTCTCCGCATCTGTTACTTCTGTAGTAGTAAATGTGATATAATTTACCAAATAATTAGTTGATATAGTAGTAGTCTCAGTAAGTTTTGGAATAGTAATTCTTATTTTGTCTTCTCCAATCTTCTCAACCTTATATTCTGTAAATTCTGTGCTAAGTAGGCTTTTTACTCTATCAGATGCTTTCTCAACAGCAGCCTCCATATCACCTTTAAAGTTGTCATTATATTCTATTGTATATGTCGCAGTTAATCCGCCATTAAAGTCTATTCCTTTATAAATCCCATTTACGAAACCTGCAAAATTATCCACAGTTGTAGGAATTCTAAAGGAAACAAAACTAAATACAAAGCAAATAGCAAGCAATATACCAAGAATTATAAAATTTTTAATTGCTCTTTTCTTTTTCATTACGAAAGTCTCCTCTTATAAACTTAATTAGTATACCCTAATTTCCAATTATCGTCAAATATTTTGTTTTAATATATTGCAACTTTAGAAAAAAATATTGCCCAGAACTAATATATTTAATAATTCTAGACAATATAGAGTTTTTTTAACCACAATAGCTTTCCAAAAATGTTTTAATTCTTACTTTTTTTAGAATCGAACTCATTCATAATACTAACGCCAGAACTTGTGCCTATTCTTGTAGCACCTGCACAAATCATGTCATACATATTCTCCAACGTCTTTATGCCACCACTTGCTTTTACTTCGCACACTCCAGCAACAGTATCTGCCATTAATTTAACTGCTTCTTGAGTTGCCCCACTTTCTGCAAATCCAGTACTGGTTTTTACAAATTTAACTCCTGCATCCATACACACTTCGCAAGCCTTAACAATTTCTTCATCTGTCAATTTACATATCTCAATTATCGCCTTAACTGGAATATTGGTACAATCCACAACTCTTTTTACTTCTTCGTACACATATTCATAGTCTTTATTCTTAACTGCGGATATAGAAATAACCATGTCTAGTTCATCAGCACCCGCTTGAGCAGCAAACACCGCTTCCATAGCCTTCATTTCTTGTGCATTCTCTCCTAATGGAAAACCAATAACACACGCAACTTTTACCTTGCTCTCCATTTCATTAAGATGATGCTTTGCCACTTCTACATATCTAGGATTTACACAAACGCTTGCAAAACCATACTCGTTAGCCTCTTCACAAAGAGTAATGATATCTTTTTCAGTTGCTGTTGGTTTTAAATTAGTATGATCAATATATTTTGCTAATTCTTTTCTATTCATATTCCTAACCTCTTATTCAAATTCCAATTAAGTGTAATAAAAATTAAAAAATAAATCAATTAAATATCTATGTTTTTTAACTATGGCAAAAAGGTAATTCTTTATACTTGCTCATAAAAAAACTCCCTATTATACTACTCTACATTATAACATAGTAATAATAATATTTCAAGACTAAATTTTTATCTCATTTGTTGGTGTTTAAACAACAAAAAAACTGCAGCTTTTAAGCTACAGTTTATTTATTAGCAAAAGAAAATCCAAATAACTAGAGCAGCTACAACGCAAGCACTGCCAAGGATATTGTATGTTAACCAAACTCTGTCACCTTTTACAACTTCGTCTTGTGCTCTATGTATTCTAGTCAATCTCTTTCCAAGAATAAATAATGCCACACCAAAAGCAGCAAGAAATACTCCTACCCAGAAATTGAATGTTCCAAATAATATTGTCATTTTTGCCCAAAAATTCTCAAAAAATGTTCCTGCACATAATAAATTCATCATATTTTCTCTCCAAAATATTTTATATCGTCAATTGCATTATAACATACTAAAACATATTTTTCAATCCCAAAAAGGAAAATTTTTTGCATTTTTTACAAAAATATCTGATTAACACAAAAAGACCAACTGGAATAAAATATAATAATTGCAAAATTATAGGAGGATTTATGAAAAAAATTGCAATATTTCTTATAATGCTCGTGATGATGACTTCGTTTGTTTTTGTTGGTTGTGGAGAAAGCACAAACAAAATAAGAATTAACGAAGTAACTCATAGCATATTTTACGCACCTTTATATATAGCCATAAACAATGGTTATTTCGAAGATGAAGGATTTGAAATAGAACTAACCAACGGCGGCGGATCTGACCAAAGCATGACTGCCCTACTTACCGACGCATGCGATATTGCCCTACTTGGACCTGAGACTAGTGTATATGTCGCATCTCAAGGCAGAGAAGATTTGCCAGTTATATTCGGGCAATTAACTAAAAGAGATGGCTCATTTATCATTGGAAGAACAGACATTAATGGCAACTTTGACTGGAGTTCTATGGAAGGTAAAGAAATCCTAGGTGGAAGAAAAGGTGGCATGCCAGCCATGACTCTAGAGTATGTTCTAAGGAATAAAGGCTTAATTGATGGAGAAAATATAACGATTAATTATGACGTTGCTTTCAACAATATGACAGCATCATTTATCGCAAACACTGGCGACTATATGACTACGTTTGAACCAACAGGAAGTACTTTAGAAAAAAATAATCAAGGATATATTATGGCTAGTGTTGGTGAGGCAGCTGGCGAAGTGCCATTTACTACATTTATGGCTACTAGCAAATATATAAACGACAATCCTGAAACTATTCACAAATTCTTAAAAGCAGTTATGAGAGGATACAACTACCTTGTCACTGCTGATATTGATGACGTGGTGGATGCACTACTACCCTCTTTTGCAGATAGTGATAGAGAAATAATAAAGAGTAGCCTTCTTAACTATATCGCGATAGATGCTTGGTGTGCTACTCCTATCATGACAGAAAGTTCTTACAATAGACTAATAGATATTATGACTCAAGCTGGAACATTGACAGAGAACGTACCATTTGCATCTGTTGTTAATAATTCTTACGCACAAGAAGTAATTAACGAGATGTTAGGTGATTAAAAAAATAATATATTAGTCCCCCATATCACAAAATATTCATAATCTTAATATTATGAATTAGAATGCTAAGATATACAGGGAGAATATAGATGAGCATTTTAAAACTAAATAACGTTAGTCTAACATATTTTAGCAAAAACGGCGAAACAAAGGCTTTAGACAATATTAGTTTAGATATAAAAGAAAAAGAATTTGTAAGCATTGTTGGACCTAGCGGCTGCGGAAAAACTACTATACTTTCTCTTATCTCTGGCCTATTAAAACCAACTGATGGAAATATCGAAATCAACAACAATAGCAGCGAAAACATGATTGGATATATGTTCCAAAAAGATGAGCTGTTTGAATGGAGAACGATATTAGATAACATCTATCTAGGACTAGAGATACAAAAAAAACTAAACAATGACTCTAAAGAATATGTGGAAGGACTACTTAAAAAATATGGACTTTGGGATTTTAGGAATTCTCACCCGAGCCAAATATCTGGAGGAATGAGACAAAGAGCAGCGCTTATTAGAACGCTTGCCCTACAACCTAAGATTTTATTACTAGACGAAGCTTTTAGTGCTTTGGATTATCAGACAAGATTAAATGTATGTGATGATGTATATAAAATTTTAAAAGAAGAAGGTATCACTTCCATTCTTGTAACCCATGACATATCCGAAGCTATTAGCATGAGCGATAGAATAATAGTATTAACCAAACGCCCAGCAACTATAAAAACAATTCACAATATCAACCTTTCACATATAGACACACCGCTAAAGCGAAGAGAATCAAATGAAAGCAAAGAGTTATTCAATACTATCTGGGAGGAATTACAATGAAAAAAAGTAATAACCATTCCAAAGAGTATAATAACTATATCAAAAAAGAAAAATTTAAGAAAATAACTATCTTAGTCATTCAAATACTTATACTTGTAGGCTTTATTGGTGCTTGGGAACTGCTTGCTATGACTGGAGCCATTGACACATTTATAACTAGCAGCCCATCAAAAATAATAGAAACAATAGGTAATATTGCCTCAACAGGAGAATTATGGCTGCATATCTCAACCACTCTCTATGAGTCAATACTTGCATTCGTAATTGCTACGGGATTGGGAACAATGCTAGCAATAATACTTTGGTGGAACAAGACACTACAGAAAATAACCGAACCTTTCTTAGTTGTTCTTAATAGTTTGCCTAAGATTGCTCTTGGCCCAATGATAATTATATGGGTAGGAATTGGAACCAAGTCTATTGTAATGATGGCAGTGCTTATTATGATCATAATCACAACTATTACCATGCTAAATGCTTATCAGAATTGTGAAAACTCCAAGATACTACTGCTTCGCAGTTACGGAGCTAACAAATTCCAAGTCTTAACCAAACTAATTATTCCTAACGCAACTTGCGACTTTATAGGTGTATTAAAAGTTAATGTCGGGCTTACTTGGGTAGGAACTATTATGGGTGAATATCTGAACTCACGTGCCGGACTTGGATATCTAATAGTCTATGGCAGCCAAGTATTCAACCTAAATCTAGTTATGGCAAGCACTGTAATACTATGTTTCTTAGCTGCTATTATGTACTTTATAGTTGCATGGTTTGAAAAAATAATGAAGAAAAAATACAACCAATAATGAATAAAAACTACAAAATAGGTTATAATAAAAATAGATGAGAGGAACTTTGCTTAAAATCTCATATTTAAGCATTATCCCCTCATCTTTTTTTATTGTTCAAAATCTTGATTACCTTCTAATCGAAAATATTTGTCTCTTATTATGTTTAATACAGTTTCTAATCCCTGCCTAGAATTCAAAAAACCACCAGTTCCATAATTATAAAACATTGTTAATGACAAAAATGTATTATATTTCGAACCTGCAAATGTTACATCAAGTCCAGGATTCTCTGGCAACCTTTCATTATTAGCATAATTTTTGTAAACATCAATTAATAATTTAACATTATAATACATATCTGCGAAGTCATTAGATAATATTAAAGTATTCTTTATAGTTTCATTTCTTGATGATGCATAAAACATATAATTGTAATCTTCTTCCAACTTATCAACATCTATATTACGAGCAAGTACCTTATTACACATCATGGTTGTAGATGTCTTATCACATTTTAAATCATTAGCATGCATCATAGTTACAAATTTATTTTCTTGAGACATTATAAAGTTTTGTCCTTTTAAATCAGAATGAATCAAAAACTTGCCATCAGTTCTATTCAGAAAACCGTGCAAATAATCCCTTCTTAACATTTGTAAACCTTTCTTTCTCATAACAACTCCTTTTGTGACATGAGTATAACATGCTGATAACACATTGTCAATATCGTTTATTTAAGCGCTTTTGTCTATCACTATGTTAATAATAAAAAATATAGACTCAATTTGTCTATATTTCCTTAAAATTACTGTGCTAAATCTTGCTCTTCCTCGATATATTGCTGATATATATCTCGCATTACATTTGGCAAATCTGCTACAGCATCCCCTCTATACCCATATTCACCATAATAATTATAAAGCATTGTTAAATGCAAAAAAGCCTTATCTTGCGAGCCGCAAAAATGCACATCAAGTCCAGAATCCTCGGGTAAAGATCCATCTTTTGCTCCATTCATATAACCTTTTGCTAAAATTTGTACATTATAATACAAATCATCAAAATCATTAGCCAAAAGTATTGTTGTATTTCTAGTAGGATACTGTCTAGTAGATACAGCAAACATATATTTATAGTTTTCATCTAATTCTTTTACATCAATATAATCCGCAATCTCTGGACTACTTACTATTGTAGCAGTCTCACCCTCTCCTTTAGCATCATACTGATGCATAGCCGCTACAAAATTCTTTTCTTCAGATAATATTAAACTTTGAGCATATTTATCCGAATGTATCATAAATTGCCCGTCGGATTTGTTTAGAAAATCTTTCAAAATACCCAATCTTCTAATTTTTACCAAAAAATTATCATCCATTACTACACCTCTTATGCGAGTAGTATAGCATACGCAAAATCTAAAAGTCAATAGTGATTTTCTAGCACTTATATCAAGAGTTATATTTAATCTTAAATTCTAATATAATTAAAAAAAGCAGGTTTATTTAGCCTACTTTTTTAATTTTCTACACTGCCTAGGACTAGTCCTATCGCAGAAACGGTTTTGCCTGCTAGAGTTCTGTCCTTATTCTCTATTATTTTTGTTATATCATCTTTAGTTAATTTACCTCTGCCAACTTCTATCATTGTACCAACCATTATCCTTATCATATTATATAGAAATCCATTCCCAACGAATTTTAGAGTAATATAACCCATTTCATTTTCTATCAATTCTGCCTCGTATATTGTCCTAACCTTATCTTGTACTTCACTACCACTTGCACAAAATGCTGTAAAATCATGCGTACCAACAAAAGCCTTAATTGCGTCTCTTATCTTGTTTATATCCAGATTATACTTTACCCAAAGTGCAAATTGAGAAAAATATGGGATTTCTGTTTTAGAAGAATAAAGGTTATAAAAATAAGTCTTTTTCTTTGCATTAAACCGCGCATGATAATCTTCCGAGGCTTTTGACACATGTAAGAATCTAATATCTTTATCCAACAAATAATTAATTCTTATCACAAGACTTTCGAATTCTTTTGCTGAATCATTTTTAATTTTGGCTAATAATACATCATCTTTTATATCAAAATGCCCTACTTGTCTTATCGCAGAAACACCAGTATCTGTTCTACCACTTGCAACAAAAGAAATATCTGTATCAAAAAAGTCAGACAAGACTTTCTCTATATCTCCTTGTACCGTCCTCACACCATCTTGCACTTGATACCCAAAATAATTTTCCCCTAAATAACTAAACTCAACTTTTAATCTCACTTTATACTCCTAGTTTTAATGATTTTATATAAAAAATATTTTTGCTGTAGTTATAGTCGAATAACTCCTTTTATCTTATTCATTGTAGCATTTTTTACAAGAAAATGGTAGCATTTTGCTTATTTATTTGACTAATAAAATAATTAATTATATACTTACTAAGTTACTATTTAATTAAGGAGAAATTATATGGCTAAAATTACCGTAGACGGAAATACCGCTGCAGCATCTATTGCATACAAATTTAGTGATGCAGCAACAATCTACCCTATCACCCCATCTAGCACAATGGCTGAGCTTTGTGATAAATGGGCAAGTGAAGGAAAGAAAAATATTTTTGGAAACATTGTAAAAGTTACAGAAATGCAATCAGAAGGCGGAGCCGCTGGTGCACTTCACGGAAGCCTTAGCGGTGGTGCTTTAACAACTACTTTCACTGCTAGCCAAGGTCTATTACTTATGATTCCTAACATGTACAAAATTGCAGGAGAATTGACACCATGTGTTATGCACGTTAGTGCAAGAGCACTTGCAACACATGCTCTATCAATATTTGGAGATCATAGTGACGTTATGGCTATCAGACAAACTGGTTGGGCTATGCTTGCTTCTAGCTCTGTTCAAGAAGCCATGGATATGGCACTTGTAGCGCATTTGGCTACCCTAAAATCTTCTGTTCCATTTGTTCACTTCTTCGATGGATTTAGAACAAGCCACGAAATCAATAGTATTAATGATATTGATGACGAAAGTATTATGAAACTTGTACCTTGGGACAAAATCAACGAATTCAGATCTCGTTGTCTAAATTCAGCAAACCCTCACCAACAAGGCACTGCTCAAAACCCAGACATATACTTCCAAAACAGAGAAGCATGTAACAAATATTACAACGCAGTACCAGGTATCGTACAAGAAACTATGGACGAAGTTGCAAAAATAACTGGTAGAAAATACAAAGTGATGGACTATTATGGAGCAGCGGACGCTGAAAGTGTTATTGTTATGATGGGTAGCGGAAGTTCTACTTGCAAATTAACAATAGACTACCTAAATAGCCAAGGTAAAAAATATGGTATGGTTAACGTTAGATTATACAGACCATTTGATACTGAAAGCTTCTTAAAAGTTTTACCAAAGACTGTCAAAAGAGTTGCTGTTCTAGATAGAACTAAAGAACCTGGTGCTGATGGTGAACCACTATACAAAGACGTTAAATGTGCTCTATACGATAGCAAAGTTACAGTTATAGGTGGAAGATATGGCCTAGGTAGTAAAGAGTTTACTCCTAGCATGGTTGGTGCAGTTCTAGACAATTTAGAAAGTGCTAATCCAAAGAACAACTTCACAGTAGGAATAGATGATGATGTAACTAACCTATCTCTTACTATTAACAAAAATATCTACCCATCAGACTCTTCTGTTACAGAATGTAAATTCTATGGATTTGGTGGAGATGGAACAGTTAGTGCTAACAAAAGCTCTATCAAAATCATCGGTAATAACACAGAGTATAGCGGTCAAGCATATTTTGAATATGATAGCAAAAAGAGCGGAAACGCTACTATTAGCCATATCAGATTTGGCAAAAATGAATTAACTCAAAGTTATTTACTAGACAATATTGACTTTATTTCTGTACATAACCAAACATATGTTACTAAATACAATTTGCTAAAGAATGTTAAAGATGGCGCAACAATGCTTCTTAACACAGAATGGGATTTGAAAGGAATTGAAACTTACTTCCCTGCAAGCCTAAAGAAAGAAATTGCTACAAAAAATATTAAGCTTTATACAATTGACGCCAATGCTATCGCTAAAGAATTAGGTCTTGGTAATAAAATTAACCTTATCATGCAATCAGCATTCTTCAAATTAATCAACATTATGCCTTACGATAAAGCTGTTAGCGAAATGAAAGATTTTGCTAAGAAGTCTTATGCTAAAGCTGGCGAAGAAGCGTTAAAGAAAAACTATACTGCAATTGACCTAGCTGGAAGCAAAATCACAGGAGTTAACTACCCAACCACTTGGGCTAATGTAGATATCCCTTGTGACGTTAAGAATACAGATACTTGTGTAAATGCAACTGACAAATATTACAACGAAATCATCAAACCTATCCAAAGATTAGATGGAGATGATCTAAAAGTAAGTCAATTTGATGAAAGAGGCTTTGTTCCAACTGACACAACCAAATATGAAAAACGTGGAATCGCTACAGAACTTCCTTGCTGGAATAGTGAAAACTGTATTCAATGTAATCAATGTGCATTTGTTTGCCCACATGCTGCAATTAGACCATATTTGGTTGAAGACAAAGATCTAGCAGACAAGCCAGAAGACGTAAAGACTCTTAACGCTTTGGCAGAGAAGAACAAACAATTTATTCTTCAAGTATCAAGCAAAGATTGTACTGGTTGCGGAGTTTGTGCTAAAGTCTGCCCTGCTAAAAACAAAGCTTTGACGATGGTTGACAGCTCTGACATTATGGAATCTGAGGATAAGAAATACAATTATGTATCATCTTTACCAAAAGCAAAGAGTGATGTATTCAAGCCTAACACTCTAAAAGGTAGCCAATACCAAAAACCATATTTCGAATTCAGTGGCGCTTGTGCTGGTTGTGGTGAGACTCCTTATGTAAAACTTCTTTCTCAATTATTCGGTGATCATATGGTTATCGCTAATGCTACTGGCTGCTCTAGTATCTACGGCGGAAGCGCTCCTGCTTGCCCATATGCTAAAGACGAAGATGGCTACGGTGTAGCTTGGGGAAATAGCTTGTTCGAAGACAATGCAGAATTCGGTCTTGGTATTGCAAGTGGTCTAGAAATAAATCATAATGAACTTCAAAAAGCATTAAAAGAAGTACTAGAAGCATCTGACAACGACGAACTAAAAGCACTTATCAACAAATACTTTGCTGCAACCGATGCTAAATCAATGCGTGTACTTGGTAAAGCAATTGTTGAGATTATTAAATCACTTGGTTGCTCTAGACCTGCATGTCAAAAAGTACTTGCCCTACAAGACCACTTTGCTAAAAACAGCATCTGGATCCTTGGTGGAGATGGTTGGGCATACGATATTGGTTATGGCGGACTAGATCATGTACTTGCTAGTGGCGAGAATATTAATATCTTAGTATTAGACACAGAAGTATACTCCAATACAGGCGGGCAATCTAGCAAATCCACCCCTCTTGGTGCTGTTGCTAAATTCGCTGCTAATGGAAAACGTACTAATAAAAAAGACCTAGGCATTATGGCAACTACTTACAAAGATGTATACGTAGCCAAAGTTGCTATGGGTGCAGATATGAACCAACTAGTTAAAGCTATGACAGAAGCAGAAGCATATAATGGTGTATCACTTATTATAGCATATGCTCCATGTATCAACCATGGAATTAATATGACTAATAGCCAAGGTGAGATGAAAAAAGCAGTTGAGTCTGGTTATTGGCATCTATGGAGATACAACCCAACCCTAGACCATCCATTTATCCTAGATTCTAAAGAACCAACTCTTGACTACGAAGAATTCCTAAAAGGCGAAAATAGATACAAGTCTTTAATCGCTAAAGACGAGAACTTAGCAAAAGAGTTATTTGCAGAAGCCAAAGCTAACGCAAAGAAAACTTACGACTATTACAAGTCTCTAAGCGAGAAATAAAATAACAACAAAAAAGATATCCTATACTAAATGAGGGATATCTTTTTTTACATCATTGCACGAATAAAAAAAACAAGGCTTAAACCTTGTTTTCTTGTTATTACGCAATACCCCCTTCCTGAGCAGCCCATCCAAAAATTGCATCTGCATTACTGATGAATAGATACATTAATAATACTAATACAATAATAAGTACTGCACCTACTACAACGTTAATAATACGTTTTTTAGCTTCTTCTTTTGCGTCACTAGTCTCTGCCTTAGCATAATTTACACCAAGAACAATAGCATAAATAATACCAACAGTAGCAACCAAAATAATAACTGGAACAACAATAGATTCTATAACTTCATATATCTTTACCATTATTTCCTTGATACCATCAGGAGCTCCACTAAAATCTGGCGCCAATAAAAAACTAAAAAAATTCATTAATTTCAACATAATATCTTCTTCCTTTTTTCATTTATTTTTGAAATCTATTTAATGATAGCATAGATAAACGATTTTCCAAAATAATTTAGATATATTTTAAAAAAAACATTTTTTTGACAAAAATAGGCATTGTTTGCAATTATTACATAAGATTAATTAGCAAATAATTGCCCACTATGATATATATTTTATCTTTTGCTAATATCTGTCATTTTATACTCTTACAAATAATTATTTTTCTTATAATTTTTTCTATTTTTCAAAGATTATTATATTCTTTGACAATGTCAAATAGTTATTATAAACTATATATACAAGGTAAAATTTTTTACAAATCTAGTCAATAATATATCGAGGTGACATTATGTCAGATGATAGAAAAATAACATTTGGTAGCATTCTCTTGTTTATAGTATTTACTGTTGTAGCATCCTTTGCTGGAGCATACACAACTGCTACATTTATTACTTTTGGTTCATTCAAATTCAGCTTTGAGGTTTTTACAAATCCTAGTTTTACATCTGCATTCCTGATTATTGCAACTTTAATCGTTTTATTCTTTCTACTTGGCTTTAACGGAAAAGGATTTGGATTGTTTGGCAGAAGTCATTCTGGTGCTAAGGTTGTTAACAAGAAAGGTAACAAATTCTACGAAACTAGATGGATGTCAGAGAAAGAATTAAGAACAGACTCTCAATTCAAATTCCACTATTACGACCAGTTAAGTTCTTCCAAGAATATTGGTGTACCAATCAGAGCACAGATGGTAAAAAATAGACTATGTGTCAATATGTACAAGGCTATCCATACCCTAGTAATTGGTACAACCGGTTCTGGTAAAACAACACAATTCGTAGACCCTACAGTACAAATATTAGCAGAGAGTGCTGCAAAGCCTTGCTTAGTTGTAACAGACCCTAAAGGTGAAATATACGAAAACCATAGCGAGAAATTAAGAAAACGTGGATATAGAGTACTAGTATTTGACTTAAAAGAACCCTTCCAAAGCACATGCTGGAATCCTATGACTAGAGCATATGAAATGAATATGCGTGCTCTAAATCTAAACAAAGAAGTAAAAGTACACCATGGTGACGATCCTAGAACTTATGGACTAAAGTGTGTAAACAAAGAATATTTTAGAACATGGTACGAATTCGATGGTTATGCATTCTCCAACGAACCTGAACTAAAAGCACATCTAGAAGGTGTAAGACAAGTACTTAAGAACGACTCATTCGAAGATTTAAAAGACTTAGCTGCAACCCTTTGCCCTATCGAATCTAACAATGATCCTATATGGGAAAGAGGTGCCAAAGACCTAATATTTGGTACAATGCTTGCTATGATGGAAGATAGCGAAAATCCAAATCTAGGTATGACAAAAGAGAAATTCAATTTCTTCAACTTGAGTAAAATATTGAACGTAAAAGACAATGATCAATACAACCCTATTAAGTCTTTGCAAGAATATTTCCAAGGTAGAGACCAACTAAGTCTAGCCACACAACTTGCCAACCAAGTCGTAGCAAACTCTGAGAAAACTGCAAAATCTTATATGGGTATCGTAACAGAAAGAATGGGCTTGTTTAGTGACGCAGGTATATGTTTTGCTACAAGTAGGAATGATATGAAGTTAGAAGACTTTGCAGAACAACCTACTGCCCTATTCATTAAGATTCCTGACGAAAAAACTACTCGTCACCCAATTGCGACAATGTTCATATCGCAGCTCTATAAGATACTAGTTGCTAGCGCCAATGCTAATGGTGGAGCATTACCTCGTGATGTATTCTTCCTACTTGACGAATTTGGTAACATGCCAAAAATACAAAACTTTGACACAATCATTACCGTTGCACGTTCTAGAAGAATATTCTTCACACTTATTCTTCAATCATACGTACAGCTTACAACCAAGTACGGAAACGAAGTCGCGGCTACGGTAGAAGATAACTGTAATATTCACATATTTATAACATCAAATGACCAAGGTACGCTAGAAAAATTTAGTAAACGTTGCGGTGAAACAACAGTTGAGACTGAGAATATATCTGAATCTAAAAATAAAGACAGCACAAAAGAAAATGGATATAACAGAAGCACTTCTACATCGGTATCCGTAGAAAGCCGTCCTCTTATATATCCAGCAGAATTGGCTTCATTAAAACCAAACTCTGGTGAATGTATAGTATATATCTTGCAACAAAACCCTATCAGATCTGTATTTACTCCTAGTTATAAAGCAAGACAATTTTATGATATGAATAAAGCTGTAGATCCATACAGAGTTCCTCAACCTATTAATGAAGCAGAAATGTATTATGATATTAAGATTCGTAACAACAAAATACTTCGTGGTGGAGCTGATAACACAGGAGCTGGCGCAAACGCAAGCAATAACCCATTTGACTTTTAAAAAAGTGAGATTATATAATCTCACTTTTTTATATTCTTACCAAATATAAAAAAGAGGTCTTAGTCTAACACTTTTGAAACTAGTGTAATAATTTTAAGATTAGAGCAGAAATATTCTAATCTTTTTTATGTCTACTTTATGCCGTGAAAGGTACTTGACAAGAGAAGAAATGAAAACACAATATCAAAAGGCAGAGAAACAAAAAGATCAACAAATAATCACAATTCTTGTTTCTCTGTCTTAACCAGCAAAAAAAAGAAAACATTTCAGAGACTCTTGTCAAGTACACCATGGAATAAATTAGCCATTGTATAAAACAGCAAAAAACGAAAGTGTGTTACGTTCACCAACACTTTCGCTTTTTGTTTGCTTTAATTTAGTTTATTGACGTGTGCTTGTCTGTTCGAGCAAGGCGAGAACGCTTGTATATGACAAGCACACGTCTAACTGCCAAAATCTTTATTTACTTAATGTTTCATCTTTTGTATCATCAAACATATTTACAATTAGATTAGCACATTTTTTTATACTTTTATCACTAGGTTTTGGGTCATTGTAAGTTCTTTCTGGTATTTGTGTTGGCAATAATCTATATTGACCACTTTCAGCGTCAAATTCACAAACTTGTTCTTTACTCCAAAAACCTAATCTTGGATGTGTCATATAACGATATTTTACACTTATGATATGGTTGTTTTTATCAAATGAAAATTCTGCATATGTTCCGTCTCCCCACAATGGGATTTCATCATAATTTGCCTTACACTCATCTCGTAATACAACAACATCGTCACCAAAAGCAAATATACAATCGTTTCTATGCGTTTCTGCATTTTTATTTCTTCTACCATAATACATAACAGGTCTTTTTGCTTGTTCATCTTGCATAACCGTTACGCCACGATAGTTATAAAAGTTCCAACCGTCTTTTTTAGCATAAAAAGCAGCATGTGGTTTATCTTTTATAGGAAAATGTTTAATGTCTGCTTGTTCAGTAAAAAAATCTCTTAAAGCAATATCAATTCCACATAAATTACATTCAACACCATATTCTCTTGCGTATTTAGCAAATTCAGACATAGAAAGTAATTTTTGGTGTATATCTTCATAGTTTCCACCATTACTTATTAAAGCATTTTCAACGAAATCTACGATAGTGCGAATTTTTTTCTTCTTTGGTGTATAAGGCGCGATAGAGCTATCACCTTTCTCTACCAAAGATGTGTTTTTACTTTTTTGTTGTCTATTTCTAAAGAATTCTAATAAACCCATATTTGCTCCTTAAATTATTAAGAGTATAGCATGTTTTATAACAAATATCAATAGCAAAACAAAAAAAGCAAACATATTAGTTTGCTTTTTAATATATCGCTAGTTTCAAAAGTTATAGGCCTTCGCCTCTTTTTTTAATGTATATTTTTACTTATTTAATTGAACTTTTTTTAACTTTTTCTTATCTATTATATAGAATACCCATAGCAAAACTGCATATACCGAAAGATAAATAGGTGTAGCTACCCAAAAAGTCAACGGAGTCCCCTCAAGTATTGGATTAAAAATACTAAACGCATCTCCATGACCAAGAACAGAAATAATAAAGGCCCCTGCAGACAAATAGCTAGTAAATCCCCAAAGCGTACAATACCATTTCTTATATGTAATGTGCAAATAATCAAACATAATTAAAGTAGTAATAACAATCCATGATAATGTATGATGTAGTAAGCCCGTAATTGTAGGAATATAGAAAAAAGAAACATTTTGCCCCAAAAACTCTGGATAAAAGAATGTAATTATTCCACCCGCAAAAGCTATTAACCAAACAAAATGTAAAACATCATTATTCTTTTTTCCAATTAAGACTGCAAGTGCTAAAACCAAACTACTCATTCCACAAAAACTATCTGGAAACAACCAACTCCATTCTGGTGGATTTGTCTTAAACACAATAGATATTCTATTGCAGACAATCGCAATTAGCAGTGCTACCCCTAACGACTTTATAATAACCCTTTGTGATTTTTCAGTTTTTGCAAACTTTTTAGCAAATACCAAGCCAATAATAACCAAAGTTAAAACCACAACCATATATACAATATGTTGCCAACCCCATATTTTTGGACCCATAACACAACCACCTTATATTTTTTATTATAATAAATAATTTCGCTTTAAAAAGCAAATAATTTAACTTGTATATTATAAATATAAAGCAAAAAAAAAGAGGTTTTTTTCAAAACCTCTTTTTTATATCTATACCGAATTATTTCTCGCTTCTGATAGCAGCTTGAGCAGCAGCAAGTCTAGCGATAGGAACTCTGAATGGAGAGCATGATACATAGTTTAGACCAATGCTGTGGCAGAATTCGATAGAAGATGGATCTCCACCGTGTTCACCACAAATACCAGCATGAAGTTTAGCATTAGCAGCTCTACCTTGAGAAACAGCTAATTTCATTAATTTACCAACACCATTAGTATCTAATCTAGCAAATGGATCACTCTCATAGATTTTGCTTGAATAATATGATGGTAAGAATTTACCAGCATCGTCACGGCTAAATCCGAATGTCATTTGAGTTAGGTCGTTAGTACCGAAACTGAAGAAGTCTGCTTCTGCACCGATTTCATCAGATACTAAGCAAGCTCTTGGAATTTCCATCATTGTACCAACTTCGTAAGTTAATTCTACACCAGCTTCAGCAATAACAGCATCAGCAGTTCTTACAACTACATCTTTAACGAATTTGAATTCTTTGATTTCGCCAACAAGTGGGATCATAATTTGAGGAACTACCTTCCAATCAGCATGTCTCTTTTGAACTGCGATAGCAGCTTTGATAACAGCCTTAGTTTGCATTTCAGCAATCTCAGGATAAGTAACAGCAAGTCTACAACCTCTGTGACCCATCATTGGGTTGAATTCATGAAGATCAGCAATTAATTGCTTAATTTGAGCAACAGTCTTGCCTTGAGTTTTAGCAAGAGCAGCAATATCTTCTTCTGCAGTTGGAACGAATTCATGTAGAGGTGGATCTAAGAATCTGATTGTAACAGATCTACCCTCAAGTGCTTCGAATAGACCTTCGAAGTCTTCTTGTTGCATAGGTTCAATCTTCTCTAGAGCAGCTTCTCTTTCTTCTACAGTATCAGCACAAATCATTTCTCTGAATGCACCAATTCTAGCAGGATCGAAGAACATATGCTCTGTTCTGCATAGACCAATACCCTCAGCACCAAGTTCAACAGCACGTCTTGCATCAGCAGGACTATCAGCATTTGTCTTAACGCCAAGTTTCTTATATTTGTCAGCAAGTTTCATAATTCTACCAAAGTAACCGCTATTTGGATCAGCAGGAACTGTCTTGATCATGCAGTCATAAATAGTACCAGTAGAACCATCTAGAGACAATACATCACCT
Organism: Clostridia bacterium; assembly: GCA_017399265.1. Classification (GTDB taxonomy): domain Bacteria; phylum Bacillota; class Clostridia; order Christensenellales; family UBA1242; genus UBA11490. Next base: position 8,355 of record JAFQDL010000006.1, on the reverse strand, counting down.
TCTTTGAAAGTCTTTCCAGCAAGAGTGAAGCATTTGTTCTCTTCATCCATCTTGATATCTCCACAACCAGATACGCAACAAGTACCCATTCCTCTAGCTACAACGGCAGCGTGAGAAGTTTGTCCACCACGAACAGTCAAGATACCTTGAGCATATTTCATACCTTCGATATCTTCTGGGCTAGTTTCAAGTCTAACAAGGATAACTTTCTTACCCTCTTTGCCTTCTTTAACAGCATCTTCTGCAGTAAATACAATAGTACCAGCAGCAGCGCCTGGAGAAGCAGCGATAGCCTTACCTACAACATTATTTTTGTCAGCATCTTTTAATGCAGCAGTATCGAATGTTGGGTGTAGTAACATATCTAGAGTCTTTGCATCAATTTGCATTAATGCTTCTTTCTCAGAGATCATACCTTCATCAATCAAGTCACAAGCGATTTTGATAGCAGCAGCGGCTGTTCTCTTACCATTTCTTGTTTGAAGCATGTATAATTTCTTATCTTCGATTGTAAATTCCATATCTTGCATATCACGATAGTGATTTTCTAAGATATTGCAAATATTGATGAATTGATCATATACCTCTGGCATAACCTCTTTCATCTTGTCAATAGGCATTGGAGTTCTAACACCTGCAACAACGTCCTCACCTTGTGCATTCATTAAGAATTCACCCATCAAGCCTTTCTCACCAGTAGCTGGGTTTCTTGTAAATGCAACACCAGTACCACTAGTTTCACCCATGTTACCAAATACCATCATTTGTACGTTAACAGCTGTACCCCAAGAATAAGGAATATCGTGGTCCATACGATAGATATTTGCTCTAGGGTTGTCCCAAGAACGGAATACCGCTTTGATAGCTTCGAATAATTGTTCTTTTGGATCATTAGGGAAATCTTTTCCTAATTGATTTTTGTATTCTGCTTTGAATTGGTTAGCAAGAGCTTTCAAATCTTCTGCAGTTAGATCAACGTCATATACAACGCCTTTTTCTTCTTTCATAGCATCGATAAGTTTTTCGAAATATTTCTTACCAACTTCCATAACTACGTCTGAGAACATTTGAATAAATCTTCTGTAACAGTCCCAAGCCCATCTTGGATTACCACTCTTTCTAGCAAGAGTCTCTACAACTTCTTCATTAAGACCAAGGTTAAGGATAGTATCCATCATACCTGGCATAGATGCACGTGCACCAGAACGAACAGAAACTAGAAGAGGATTTTCTTTATCACCAAATTTCTTGCCAGTAATTTCTTCCATTTTTTCAATGTTTTCCATTATTTCAGCTCTGATTTGGTCATTGATTTGTCTTCCATCTTCATAATACTGAGTGCAGGCTTCTGTTGAAATAGTGAAACCTTGAGGAACTGGTAGACCAATCTTTGTCATTTCAGCAAGGTTAGCACCTTTACCACCAAGAACTTCTCTCATAGTGGCATTGCCTTCTTTGAACAAATATACAAATTTATTTGCCATATATTTTTCTCCTGTTTTATTTTTATTCGGCTTTTTAAAATACCGATAATTATTATATTAAAATAATATACAAATAGCAAGAGATATCGCCAAAAAAATATTAAATTTTAAAAAAAATACTTGCCAAACTAACCAGTTTGACAAGTAGGATTATCCACAGTTGATCTTGAACAAAATCTGCAAATATTTTAATGCATTTAATAATTTTTCTTCTGGCAAAGTCAATCCTTCTAATTCTACATACGATGTACCAGCTACCAAATCTAAAAAATCACAAATATCCTTATTGAGCCTTAGACTCTTATCTTTTACACAATCTCTACACACTATTGCTCCAGAAAACTTATCTATATATGCATACTCTTCATGAGGTTTTCGGCATTTCTCACAAATTTTATACTCATGCTCATACCCTAGCGCCTTTAGTGTCTCTATTAAAAATTTAATATATACCACATTGTTATCAGTCTGAGTTTTTAGTAAAACATTAAGAATTGCCACAAATACAACAAAGAGCTCCGAACTATCCGGATTGTATTTGTTTACAAATTTTACAATTTTTATAAGGTCAACAGACAACAAAAACTTTTCATAATTATATGCAATTTCAAAAAAACTTTCCACTAAGTCAAGTGTAATAACAGTGTACATATCTCCACGCTTAGATAATATAAACTCTCCAAAACAAAGTATCTGCCCCGCAAAACGCATTTTTGCAGTAGGTTTTTTTACTCCCTTAACAACCGCTTTTATTACACCCAGTTCTAATGTAAATATAGTTATAATCTTATCATACTCTTTGTAATCAATAGCATCTATTACGACGCCTTTAGTCCTAATTTCTTCCAATATTTTGTCCTTCTACTAATTTATTAATCAATTCTTTTTCGCTTACTTCACTTATTATTTTACCACTTTTGTCTATTATTTTAAAAGTAGAATAAGTATTTTTATTAATAAATTTTAAAAGTTGTATTGTGTTTATACTATGAGGAACTATATATGTCTTGTTTTCTAATACTTTTAAATAATCGCTTTCTGTTTTATCAAGAAAAGAATATTGATAATATATATCTTTCTTCATATCAAATATTGATATTATAAGTAATATTGCAACAAACAAAAAACTAAAATTTATCTTATTAAATGCAGTCGAAACAAATAAACATATAAAAATGATTGCAATAACTAAACTATTATATTTGTATATATTCATCATAAGTTTTGAATATTTCTTTTTTTTAATAAATACCATTAAGATTCTACCAGCATCTAATGGAAATAGCGGAAGCATATTAAAAATAAATAAAGCTAAATTTGCTTGAACAAAAAAATATGTTATCAAATATGACTCTGGATAAACCCACCATAATGCAATTAAAACTACAACTAGAGTCAAATTACAAATAGGACCAGCCATCGCAATAATTATTTCTTCTTTTGGCTTAAAATAATTTTTACACCCATTAAGCGATGCACCAAAAGGAGAAAATGTAATATTGTTAAGACTATACCCTAATTTTTTTGCCACGAAATAGTGAGAATATTCATGCAATACTAGTGCGATTATGTAAAATAGCACCTCTTCTATCCAACCAAAAAATATGAATAGAAATAGTGCTACTATAAACAATGGTTCAATTGTAATTTTTAACTTTGCCATACGATCTTATTGTTTTCTATTTTAAAATTTTTAATTTGTTCATTATTTAAATACGCTTTAAACCTTACTTCATCATTTAATTTTGCGGTTCCTATCTCCTTTCCCTTTTCAACAACATTCCCTTCTATTACGCCAACTATATCTAAATTAATATATTCTACTTTGAAATTATCATAGTACACTATAGTTACTATATTTTCTCCATCAATATTTTCTACCTTATCAACAACTCCATCTGCAATAGATTTGACCATTATACTTTCTTTTACTTTCGCAGTCACAGTTCCGCCCTCATCTAACTTTATATCAGAACTATGTATTGGCATCTCGAAATCAACTGGAAACTCATCAAATTGATAATTCCATGTAAAAACAATCTCCCCCGTCTGAACATACGGCGTATAAATAGGATTAAGAGACGCACATATTGAATTAGTCATGTCATTATAACTCGCTTCACCAAAGAGCCTAAGACAAGCAAAAGCCAGCACTGGAATTAGCAGCAATAACACGAAACTATAAGTTTTTACCTTCCATTTAGATTTTAGTACTCTGTGTTCTATTGTATTTTTTTTTATACTTATAACTTCTACTGAATGGATTTCCATTTTATCCCCCTGCAACTTTTTTATATTTGTATGTTGTCCAATATTTAGATATGATCACATAATCATACAAAATTTATCATTTCTACATTTTTAACTAATATACGACACAGTTTTCAAGTTTCTACAATCTGCCTGAATTATTAATTTGTAATACCCATTGTCACTTATGGTTATATCCACATCTATATCATAATCTTTTACTTCCATATAATTTTTTAACACATACAATATTTCCGACTTTAACACACCTGTGACTTTCTGCGGGCTATCTTGCTTATCCTTTATAAGCATTTTCTTTAATCTATTTTCGCAATAATTTTGCATACTAGAATTATCCATACAATCTCCTAAATAATCTTTTTTAATTTTCTGCGAATTAATCCAATAGCGCCTTTATATTTTTTCATTACATCATATATATCTTCCTTGCCATACACTATCATTTTAGCAATTTTTTTAAATGAAATATATGCCTGACTGCCAGTTGTCACTTCCCCACCTACAAGAAGTTGATTGTTTATCTCATCATCTTCAGGCACAACACCAATAAGCTTAGCATCTAAAAAATCAACTATACTAGTAATACTCAACGATTCTCCACTTATCATCAAATCTCCTCTGGCCCTATTTATAACTATGTTTAAGATATCTATTCCCATAGTCTTTAATATATTACAAACTTTCTCTGCATCTCTAACAGCAGATATATGTGGCGTTGTTACGATTATCGCCTCATATGCTAAACAGACTGCCCTTAGAAATCCGTTATCTACACCTGCAGGACAATCAAATAGCACATAATCAAAATGTGTATCTACTTCATCTATGATACCTTTTAGGCTCTCATTTGTGATAGCTGGCTTGAAAGCACACTTTGTCGCTGGTAAAACATATAAATTATCATTAAAAAAATCATTTACAATCGCTTGACGAGCCCTACATTTCCCTTGAATAATATCATATATATCGTATACAATTTTATTCTCAATACCCATTACAATATCAAGATTGTTAAGCCCAAAATCCGCATCAACAATAAGCACCTTTTTACCCATTTTTGAAAGTTGTGTTCCCAAATTTACACATACTGTCGTTTTACCTACACCACCTTTCCCTGATGTTATAACTATTCTTCTTGCCATATACTTCACCTTATAGAATAAGTATAAAATCCGTAAAAAAAAAAGCAAATGAGTAATTTGTCTAAAACTCATTTACTTTGAAATAATTTGTTAAATTTTATTCTATTGCAAGACTATCAATCAAATTACAATCATGCAATATATTTGCCATACCAAGTAAAGATATATATTCTGGTTTATCCAAAATCTTAATATCAATATCTAACCTATTACTTAAGAACTTATCCAAACCAGTTATATCTACCATCTTTCCGCTTAGATTAATTCCTACAGCTTTTAACTCAGCAATAACTTGACTAGAATATGTCTTTATAAGGGTATCAATAATATCTGCAATCTCACCTACATAATTTAGATATATACCATTTAAATCAAGTGAATTTAAACTAAAAATTTTCAGTTCATTATCTTCGTCAAACCCTCTATAATTACTGACAATAATATCATTAGGCAGTATTGTAGCCATTTCATGTTGTATTTTATCAAGTATAGCGGCCTCAACACTTAACCCCATATAATTATCTATATAAGCTTTTAGTTTATTTTTTATTATGCTTTCACCCAAATCTATAGAATGCCCATTAATTATTTTGTTATTGTATAGAACTGCCACATCTACATAATCTTCCGCTAAATATACTTGCATAGATGCCAAATCTTTCTTTGTTTGATCAATCAATGATGCAGCAACAACTCTAGGCACTAATTTTACCGACTTGCAAGATAACGCATATCCTAAATTTTTAAAACTTTTTAAATTCTTTTCATCTATTCCGCAAGGCACTAAAAAGACTATACTTCTTTTTTTGAAAAACTTATTCTCTTCCACCTTTGACAAAAATTTTTCAAGAGCACCTACACATATATCAAAATTAGCAATTTTACCGTTCTTTATAGGATAAACTAATTCATAGCCTTTAGGCAATTTACCTAAATAACTTATAGCTTCATCTCCAACATATACTACATTATCTTTTTTTAATCTACTATTGATTACTGCAACCATTGGCTCTGACAAAACTATACCATCGTCTTTTTTTAATATGCTAATATTATCACTATCCATATTAACAACAAAATTATAACTTTCCATACCACCTCACATAAAGTAAGAATTATATATATAAGTTTAACAAAAAAAATGTAATTTTTAAAATATTTTTCAAGTTTTACGAATATTATACAAATTTCTAGCCATAATAAAAATAGAAGTTAAGGAAAAAACCTTATCCTTCCCTAACTTCTATCAATACACACTTAAAATCGATTCATCATGATTTTTGTGTGTATTTTTTTTTACATTTCTTTATTGGAAAAACGTTGTTCAACTGCTTGTTTACTCTGATTTAATGTTGGTTTATGGAATGGGATACTACTAATTCCTCTTTCGTAAAAACACAATGTATGCGTCTTTTTAATTTCATTTTGCGTTAGCATAGTATAAGGTAAAGACTTATTATTTGCTTGAAAACATCCGGCATTCCAGCAAGGATCACAATAATAATAACCATTACCTTGGTAATCTACTCTACAAATTGAGTGAAAGCCATCATCAGGCAATTTCATATATTCAGGGCTATCAATACTTTTACTTGAATCAACATAACCAGTGTTATCTTCTTTAGCAATACACGAGACTTTTGAAGTAGTTATTCCTTTCAAACCACACATATATTGCATTGCCCTTGAATAACCCTCACATACACAAAACTTAAATTTTAAAGCATTATACAACCCATTTGGACCATTAGTTGGCCCAGAAGGTATCAAAGCTCCTTTCATAGGTCCATCTTTGGCTGCTACTAAGCCAATATGCGAATAAATCTTTCCATTTGTCTCTTTACGTAAATTAAGAGCATTATAGTCATATCTTACATTTTCAGCAAGCCATCTATTAATAGATATAACATTATCTAAAGCATTGAAACCAGGACAAGTCTCATCTACTATTTGCTTAGCTTTTTGATGAATATCATACATTTGAGAGTTGCTGATTGATATTAACCTATTGGCACATGACTCGCTCCATTTAATATTCTTAATATGCTTCAATCTATCTATTGAATTCATATCATAATTTTTATTCCTAACATTATACCCTATAACTTGCGGAAACAACAACATATCCAAATTAAGAGACTCCAAATTTCTATTATTACATATAAAATCAGATAGAGTTGTTTGTGGATTTCCAATCTTCTTATCAACAATTTTTTCCAAAGATTCACAGTCATATATTTCTAATGATTTTATACTATCATTTGTAGTTAAACCAGTGATTTGCTGTAAATTTGGATTTCTAGTTAACGATAAAGATTTAAGATTTTTTAATTTTGACAAATCTACAAACTCTAAATTCCTTTGATTCGTAATTTTTAAATCTTCCAAGCTCTCTAATCCTTCTATTACAACCATATCATTAAAAGAGATACCTGAAAGTTTTTTATCTGGATTATATCTTAGATCTCCTTTTGTAGAAACTTCCAATTTCGTCAAATTTTTAAAATGAGTTAAACAAGAAAGATCCCCTTCTATAGGATTGATAAATTCCAAGCTAGTAATATGACTTAATTGCTCCTCAGTAAACGCAATTTGAAATCTTCCAGGTTTGGATTCAATTACGCCTTGTTTAATTAATTCAGCTTCTACTCTCGTCGCTATTTTTAAAGGCAACTTGACAGTTTCATTTTCCATAATTATTCTCCTACATATAAGCTATTATAACAAATATTATAAATTTTTCAAATTATTTAATTATCCTAACTATATTATATAAACAATGAGTAACAAATATTTAACAAGTTAACACTACCTAACAGACAACCAAAAAGTCAAACCCGTTAGGGCTTGACATTTTGGTGGGCATGGGTGGTTCGGTGCAGACTCACCCCAGTGAGTCAAATTTTCGAACGGCAAATTTATTTGCGTTAGTTCGAAATACAAGTGAGAATCCATCGCGTATTCGCGATAAAGGTTTGTTAGTTCAAACCTTTCCCCTCTCACAACAAAAAAGTCAAACCCGTTAGGGCTTGACATTTTGGTGGGAGAGGGTGGATTCGAACCACCGAAGTCTGAGACGACAGATTTACAGTCTGTTCCATTTGGCCGCTCTGGAACTCTCCCAAAAGTAGTTTGCAAACATCTAATGGTGTTATACAGAAAGGAGATAGAGTTGAATATGAAAAAAAATTAAAAAAAATAGAGTTGTTTTATATTCAATTATACACCCTTTAGATGTTTGTGTGGAGCTGGTGATAGGAATTGAACCCACAACCTGCTGATTACAAGTCAGCTGCTCTACCGATTGAGCTACACCAGCATATAAAATTATCTAAATTAGTGGTGCCTCGGGGCGGAATCGAACCACCGACACAGGGATTTTCAGGGGCTTAAAAATTCGTGTAGATATGTGAAAAATGCTAAAAAACGGGTTTTTTTTGTGTAAAAACGCCCGTTTT
>JAFQDL010000005.1 GCA_017399265.1 Clostridia bacterium | reverse complement strand
AAGCAAGCAAGCAAGCAAGCAAGCAAGGGATAACTGTGTCCTAAATTTTTTTGCGACAATTATATACGGTATGGATAATAGCACTAAGTGATTAGTGCTATTTTTCGTGCTGTTTAAAAAATTAAAAAGGAGAAAATATGAAAAAAGGAAAACTAAAGAAAATTATTGCTGTTACTGCAATGGGAATATGTGCATTGGCTATGCCTTTTTCGGCAACTGGTTGTTTTTCTACAAGTGAAGTAGATATAAGGGTAAAAGATGGATATATACAATGGTCAGATAATGGTAAGACTTGGGAAAATGTAATAGCAATAGAAGAGTTAAAAGGCTCATCTGGTTCTGCTGGAGCGAATGGAATAGATGGTCGAGAGGTAGAATTTCAAACTACTAATACGCATATTCAATGGAGATATGTAACAGACGACAGTAGTGATACTTGGAAGGATTTAATTTCTTTGGAAGAGATTGAAGGTAAAGATGGCGCGAACGGAAGTAATGGTGAGAATGGAATTGCTCCACATATAGGTCAAAATGGAAATTGGTGGGTTGGAACTACAGATACTGGAGTTAGAGCTAAAGGAGTAGATGGTACTAATGGAAATAATGGAGCGAATGGAATAGATGGTCGAGAGGTGGAATTTCAAACTACTAATACGCATATTCAATGGAGATATGTAACAGACGACGGTAGTGATACTTGGAAGGATTTAATTTCTTTGGAAGAAATTGAAGGTAAAGATGGCGCGAACGGAAGTAATGGTAAGAATGGAATTACTCCACATGTAGGTCAAAATGGAAATTGGTATATTGGAACACAAGATACTGGAGTGAAAGCTGAGGGGGAAAATGGCGATCAGTATGCAATAGGTGAAGATGGTTATTGGTATCTTAACGGAGAAAAGACGGAATTTAAAGCGATAGGACAAGATGCATCATATTCTACATACTTAATCACATATGAGTATGATTGTGAAGGTATGGAAGAATTTTTTGATAATTATAAGACAAGCCAAGAAATAGATTCTAATAAATGGATACAAGACATGCCAAAACTTAAGGAAGGATTGGGTGATTTTGATTGGTGTGTAAAAGGTACTGATAAAGTTATTAATAATTTTGACTTTTTGGGTAATGATGTAACACTTGTTATGAAATGGAAACAATACATCCCTGGGCTTTATCAATCTGATAAATGTGTAATGTTATGGGATCAAATAGATAAATGCTATCCTTTGTTTATATCTTTGCATGATAATAAATTAGAGGTTTGTCCGGAAGAATTAGAGGGGATGTTAGTTATTGATCCTTCTGTAAAAAGTATTAAATCTTATGCTTTTGAAAATAATACCAAAATAACAGATATTATAATTCCTAGTAATACAAGAATAGGAGAGGGTGCTTTTCAATCATCGAATATATCTTCAGTTGTTATTGGTGAAGGAATTAAGGAGTTGAGTTCCAGAATTTTTCAAAATTGTAAGAATTTACAAAATGTTGTTTTACCAAATAGTATAGAAACTATAGGAGCTTATGCGTTTGAAAATTGTGAAAAATTAACAGCGATTGAATTATCTAAAAGCTTAAAAAATATTGAATCTGGTGCGTTTGATGGTTGTATTAGCTTAAAGCAAATAGATATTCCTGAGGGAGTAGAAATTTTGGGAGGACGCGCTTTTGCGGATTGTTCTAGTCTAGAAATAGTAAATTTACCTGATAGTCTCAATATAATCTTAAATGGTTGTTTTATTAATTGTGTAAATTTGTTAGAAATTGAAATACCGATAGGATGTACGTTAAGAGGAGATGTTATTTTTAAAAATTGTACAAATCTACGAACTGTAAAATTACCTTCTGATTTGATTTATATACCTGAAAAAACTTTTATGGGTTGTGCCAAATTGCAAAATATTCATTTACCAGAAGAAATTGAAGTAATTGAAGATTATGCGTTTGCAGGTTGTAAAGGATTGAAGTATATAAAAATACCTGGTAGTTTAATAAGTATGGGTGAATATGTTTTTGCGGAATCTGGCCTTGTGGAACTTGAGATTTCTAGAGGTGTAAAAGAGATTGGTAAATATGCATTTAGCAAAACAAATTTAGTAGGTGTTGTAATTCCAAAAAGTGTTACAGATATAAATGAAGGTGCATTTAAAGATTGTTCTAAATTGTCTTATGTAGAATTTATGGGAGTTGTAGACAATATTGGAGAATACGCGTTCGCAAATTGTAGTCTGTCAGGTGAGCTTAATATTTGTGCAAAAGCTATTCGTTCGTATTCTTTTGAAAATTGTTCTACAGAAGGATTGGATTTGTATATAGGGAAAGAAGTTGAGAGTATCATTTCTAGTGCTTTTAAAGGTGTACTTTTTAATAATATAAACGTTGATGCGGAAAATACAGTGTTTTTTGCTTCAGGTAATTGCTTATATGATGATGAAAGTGTTTATATTGTTGGAAATAAAGACAGTGTAATTCCATCAATTGAGGGTGTGAGGCACATTTCTGAATATGCGTTGTATGGGTGTGTAGGATTGACAACAATAACAATTCCCAAAAACATCACAAGAATGTATAGTGCTTTTGTTTGTTGTGAGGAGTTGATGGAGATAATATACTTAGGTACTGAGGAAGAATGGTTATATATACAAGCTACTCAAAAAATTCAACTGCCTAATGATAATGTAATTATAAAATTTGAACCTCAAATTACTGAATAGCAAGAAAAAAAGAATAAGTTTTAAAGTAATAAATCTTATTCTTTTTTTGTCTAAATTGAATTTAGTAGTTTAATCAATTTTTTTAATTGCCAAATATTATTTCTAAAATCTATTCCTACTCTGCACATGCCTGTGTCAAGAGTGAGGTAGTATTCATGAACTTTTGGTGCACAGTGAAGCCCTCCACGGATATAAATACTATGTTGGTCTAAAATTTGAACTATTTCGTTGCTGGTGTATCCATCAATCGTAAAAGATACTACTCCAGGGGTTGTGGGCGTAGAATAAAGTACTACTTTTGGATTTTTTTCTAACTCGGATATGAAATATTTAGTAAGTTTGCAAATCTTCTTATGATGTTTTTGATAGTGTTTTCTAGTGTAATCAATAGCTGCATCTAGTCCTAAAATGTTAGCCATAGATAGAGTTCCACTTTCTATTCCTTCTGGCAAGTCTGTTGGTTGGGTTAAACTTTCGCTAGATGTGCCAGTACCTCCCATAATTAAAGGTTTTGGATAAATGTTATTGCAAAGAAGAAGGCCTATTCCTTGTGGTCCATGCAAACCTTTATGTCCTGCGACAGCTAGGTAATTTATATTCATTTTGGATATATTGATGTCAATATGTCCTGCACTTTGTGCACTATCTACAACATAAATTAAGTTCTTATTTTTGCATAAATATCCAATATTTTCAATATCGCATACACATCCAGTGACATTGGATGTATGATTTGTGATAATCATATATGTGTTATCTTTTATGCAAGTTTCTATATCTTTTGCCGTTATAAATTGTTTATTTTGTGGTGTTGCTAAGGTGTAGGTAATGCCGTATTCTTTGTTTAAATAATCCAAAGTTCTAAGAACGGAATTGTGTTCAAAGATTGTACTTACTATATGACCATTTTTCTTTATATTGCTTCTTAAGGCAAGATTTAGGCTTTCTGTGCAGCTTTTAGTTATTATAACGTTTGAATTTTCTGGAGCGTTGAAAAAACTAATTGCATTTTGCCTTAAATTATATACTTTTATTCCGCATTCTATTGCTTTTTTATACCCACTTCTACCCGAATTATAATTGTATTTTTTATTTCCGTTAATTATGGCTTTAATTACACATTTTGGTTTGTAATGCGTAGTTGAGCAATTGTCTAAATATATCATTAATTCTCCATTTATAATTTCTATGTTAACAAAACATTTAGTTAATTAATAATATGAAGTATAAGGAAATATGGTGAAAGTTTATGGATTGTATAATTGTTCATTTTTCAAACAGAACGGATACAATGAGATTGTTTGATATTTTAAAGAAATTAAGATTAAAAGTTGTTATAGTTCCTACACCTAATCAAATAGCAAAATCGTGTGGAATATCTTTGAAGGCTAAATATAAGGAAATCGGTATAATTGTTAAATATATTAATAATCTGCATTTAAGTAGTTTCAAAAATATATATGTAGAGAAAAAAATCGGTGGTCGTGTGAGTTATGTAAAAATTGCATAAATATGCAAATTTATACACTAATAATATTAAACTTATAAAATTTAAATTTTTTACTTGATTTTAATCATATATTTTAATAAAATTTGAATGTATGGGAAATACTTCTAATGAGATTTTTATTAATTTGAGTAACTTAATAAAAGAACCAGTATGTGAATTAAATTTTAGGAATAATTTCGAATTGATTATTGCTGTTGTTTTAAGTGCACAATGTACGGATAAACGGGTGAATATGGTTACCCCAATTTTGTTTGAGAAATATCCTAATTGTAAAGATTTAGCTAATGCTAATTTGCTAGATGTAGAAAATATTATAAGGCCTTTAGGGTTTTTTAAAGTTAAATCTAAAAATATTATAAACCTGTCTAAGGAGTTATTGTTAAATTTTAATGGACAAGTCCCTAATAATATGGAAGATCTTTTAACTTTAAGTGGGGTGGGAAGAAAGACTGCAAATGTTGTACTTGCTGTTGGTTTTAATATTCCGGCAATCCCTGTAGATACACATCTAATAAGAGTATCTAACAGACTTGGATTTACTACAAGCGAAGATCCTAAAGTGATAGAAAAAGATTTGCAAAAGTTGTTTAATAAAGAACTATGGATAGATGTTCATCATTTGTTGCTGTTGTTTGGTAGATATTATTGTAAGGCTATTTCGCCGAAATGTGAAGGTTGTGTATTACGCAAATATTGTAAAAGTCCTAAAATTAAATAAATTTTGTTTTATTTAATGGATTGACAAGTTGAAGCATGTATTATATAATCTCTTAAGTAAAAGAGGATAAAAATATGTTTATAGATAAAGTAAAAATAAAATGTAAAGCAGGCGATGGTGGCGATGGCGCTGTTGCTTTTAGAAAAGAGAAATTTGTTCCAAATGGTGGCCCTAATGGCGGAGACGGCGGTAACGGCGGTAGCGTTGTCTTTGTTGCAGATAAAAATCTTTCTAACTTAGTAGATTTTAGATACAAAAAAGTATTTAGGGCAGATAATGGAGAGAATGGTAGTGGTACTAATAAGTATGGCAAAAGTGCAAAAGATATTATTATAAAAGTTCCTGCAGGTACAGTTATTAGAAATGCGGAAAATAATAATATTTTGGCAGACCTTATGAATGTCGGAGATGAGGTAAAATTACTAAAAGGCGGCAAAGGCGGTAGGGGTAATGCGAAATTTGCAACTGCTACTAGACAAGCTCCTAGGTTTAGTGAGAAAGGTATAAAGACAAAAGAGTATGAATTTATATTAGAATTAAGGACTTTGGCTGATGTCGGATTGGTTGGATATCCAAATGTTGGTAAAAGTACGCTACTTTCAATTGTATCAAACGCTAGACCAAAGATAGCTAATTATCATTTCACAACACTTGCTCCAAATATTGGAGTTGTTGCGATCAATAATTTCAATTTTGTAATGGCTGATATTCCAGGTTTGATTTCAGGTGCAAGTGAAGGAATTGGTCTTGGTCATGAATTCTTAAGACACGTGTCTAGAACTAGACTATTGATTCATGTTATAGATATTTCTGGTACTGAGGGAAGGGATCCATATCAAGATTATCTAGATATTAATGAAGAATTGAAAGGGTATAGTGAAGAAGTTGCAAAATTGCCTCAAGTGATAGCGTTAAACAAATGCGACCTGCTTCAAGATAAATCACAAATAGATGAGTTTAAGAAAAAATTGCCTAAAGATGTGAAAGTGTTTGCTATTAGCGCAGTTTCTAATGATGGTGTAGAAGATTTGATGATGGAAGTAATTAATAATCTTTCAAAATTACCTAAAAAAGAACGTCTTGAAGTGGAAGAATTTGATATAGATCTAAAAGATTATAGCAAGTATGAAATAGTAAGGACAGAAGACGGTTTTGAGGTGTTTGGAGATATGGTGGATAAATTACTTGGTAATGTGTCATTGGAAGATTATCAATCGAATGCTTATTTCCAAAAAAGAGTGAAAGAAAGTGGAATAATTGATGAATTATTAAAGCAAGGATTACAAGAGGGGGATAAAGTAATATTTGGCGATATAGAATTTGAATATGCCGAATAATACTAAAGAACTTATGATTACGAAAAAAGAAAGAATAATGTTGAGAAGTATGGCGCAAACTTTACCTGATATTGTATTTGTGGGTAAAGAGGGTGTTACAGAAAATGTACTTAATCAAGTAGAAGACAATCTTTATGCACACGAACTTATAAAATTAAAAGTACAAAATACTTGTTCAGAAGATTTAAGTGTAATTGCTGAAATTATTTGTGAAAAATGTGAATGTGAGGTTGTGACTATCATTGGAACAAAAATAGTACTATTCAAAGAGTCTGATAAGCCTAAAATAAAGCATGTTTTAACTAAATAAGTAAGAAATTAATTTGACGAGGTTAATTGTGTTAGATAAATTAGGTATAAAATTATTAAAAGTGATAAAGCAAATGTGTAATGCAGATAGTTATTCAATACTGGAGTGTGCAGAGATTATTGCGGCTGTGTCTAAAGATATGGATAATGAAACTTTAAAAAGGTATATAGATTACTTTGTTTCTCAGGGCTATATTGATGTAAAATATAGTGACGAAAAACAAGTTTGTCTATGTGTTTTACCTAAAGCAAAAGTGGCTGATGAAGAGGTCGAATTAAAAAAGAAAACAAGCAAAAGTTATTTCAAATTGGCGATTTTAGTATCTATGCTATCGTGTATTTTTGGCTTTGTTGGGGCATTTCTAGGAAGCTATGTTTATTGGATAATAGGATAATTTTATGTTAAATAAAAAAGAAAAAATTGTAATGCAATATTTATTTGAGGTTTGCTCAAACAATGACGGAAAATGTTTGCTTTCCGCCAGAGATATTTCAACCAAAGTTTTTTCTAAAATAGAACTCACTGATTTTGAAGTAGATGAGATAGTGAATAATCTAAAGCTTGATGATTATATAGATGTAATTCACTCCGATAAAAAAGGACAAGAAGTATATTTGATATCCTTAAAAGAAAAAGGACAAGGCTATCAAAGAGAAAGGCAAAATGTCAAGAAAAGCTGGCGTTCTGCGTTAATTAGAACAATTATTCTTGCTATAGTTTCTTTTGTAGTGGGAATTATTCTTAAAGCAATTTTTAGTTGAGAAGGGTTGTTACCTTTCTTTTTTTAAAATATTCTAAAAGTTTTGTAAAAAAGTATTGACAAAGATTGTCTTAAGATATATAATACATCTTGTCAAGTAATTTTACTTTACAAGGAGTGAAGTTATGGATTTGGATAATAATTTAAAAAACGTAAAACTTTATGATGCTTATGGGGTTTTATTAATAGATAAGCAGAGGAGATGTTTGGAAGATTATTTAATTAATAATTTAACTTTATCAGAGATGTCCGAAATATATCAGATTTCTAGACAAGCTGTTAACTTTAATTTGAAAGAATCATTAAAAATTCTTCAAAATTACGAGGATAAGTTAGGATTTTGTAAAAAATATGATATATTAGTAAGTAGTTTAGAAGAATTAAATCTAAATGAGACTGATAAAAATAAAATACTTGATATTTTTAAGGAGTAGTATGGCTTTATTTGGAAACTTAAGTTTGAGGCTAACTCACGTACTAGATAAATTGACTAAACGGGGAAAGTTGACTGAACTTGAAATTAAAGAGGCAATGAGAGAAATCAGAGTTGCATTACTTGAGGCGGATGTTAACTTTTTAGTAGTAAAAGATTTTGTTAAAAGAGTATCGGAAAAAGCTGTTGGGGATAAGGTGTTGAAGAGCTTGACACCTGGACAACAAGTTGTAAAAATTGTTCATGAAGAATTAACGGAGCTGCTTGGTAATACAAATGCAAAGTTACAACTAGATTCTAATCCATCAGTAATTTTGATGTGTGGGCTTCAAGGTGCTGGTAAGACTACTATGTGTGGAAAACTGGCTAATATGTTGAAATCTCAAGGTAAGAAAGTTCTACTTGTTGCTTGTGATATCTATAGGCCTGCTGCGATTAATCAATTAAAGGTGGTCGGAAATACTGCTAAAGTTGAAGTGTACGAAGAAGGTACTAAAAAACCACAGATTACTTCTAAGAATGCAATTGAATATGCCAAGAAAAAAGGTGTTGATGTTGTTATTATTGATACTGCTGGTAGACTTCATATTAATGAAGAATTGATGGATGAATTAAAAGATATTAAGAAAATAACTAATCCAAATGAGATTCTTCTTACTATTGATAGTATGACAGGACAAGATGGTGTAACAGTTGCTACAACATTTAACGAGGCTTTAGATATTAGTGGCGTAATTTTAACTAAACTTGATGGCGATACAAGAGGTGGTGTTGCTTTAAGCATTAAACAAGTAGTGAATAAGCCTATTAAATTCTGCGGTATTGGAGAAAAAATCACAGATATTGAAGCATTCTACCCAGATAGAATGGCTAGTAGAATTCTTGATATGGGTGATGTATTGACTTTGATTGAAAAAGCACAAGCCAATATTGATGAAGAAGAAGCTAAAAAATTAGAAGAAAAATTTAGAAAGAATTCCTTTACTTTAGATGACTATATTGTTCAATTTGATCAAGTCAAGAAAATGGGTGGAATTGCAAATATGCTTTCTATGATACCGGGATTTGGTAAATTAAAAATCGACCAAAGCTCTATTGATGAAAAGCAAATTGAGAAAATCAAAGCTATAATTCGGTCTATGACATTGAAAGAAAGAAATAATCCGGAAATAATCAAAGGAAGTCATAAAAAGAGGATTGCTGCTGGTAGTGGAACAACTATTCAAGACGTAAACACATTGCTTAAGCAATTTGAACAAACTAAAGAAATGATGAAAAAATTAAAAGGTGGCAAAGGTCTTAGTGCTCTAAAGGGTATGGGATTGCCATTCTAAGAAACTTGATTTTACATTTTAATTATTTAATTAATTAAAATTTAAAATATAACACTTTATAAATCAGAGTGTATAAAGAATTGATTTTAAAATTTAACAAAGGGAGAAAATGAAATGTCAGTAAAAATCAGATTAACAAGACTTGGAGATAAGAAATCACCATTCTATAGAATAGTAGTTACTGATTCTAGAAAAGCAAGAGATGGAGAATATATTGAAAAACTTGGTACATTCAATCCTCTAACTGAACCTGCTGAAATCGTTCTAGATGAAGAAAAGACTAAAAAATGGTTATCAAATGGTGCTCAACCTACAGAAACTGCTAAAACTATTTTAGTTAGACGTGGCTTAATGGAACCTGAAAAATCAAGAGCTCCAAAGACAGATACTAAGAAAAAGAAATAATAATTAATTATCGTTCAATCATGTTTGATTGGAAAGGAAACAATTATGGAAGAATTAGTAAGATATTTAGTTAAATCAGTCGTTGGTGATGATGAATTTGAGGTTGTTTTAGAAGAAGCAAATCCAAAACTTTCAATCATTAAAGTAAAGGCTAATGATGAGTCTATAGGTAAAATTATTGGAAGAAATGGAAGAACTATTTCTAGTATTAGAACTATACTACGTAGTGCAAGTGCTAGAAGTGGTAAAAAATATATCTTAAAAGTGAACGACTAATTTTAATAAGTATGAATGTTTTTAAGAGTAGCACAAATGCTACTCTTATTTTATTTAATAAATATATTGATTTTATTGTATATTTTTGATAAACTTTAATTAGAAAATTAACTAAAAAAAGGATTATTTATGGAAAATATTGAGATAGGTATTATTACAAAACCACAAGCTTTAAAAGGTCAATTTAGAGTAAAACCAACTAATTATAACTTGTTTGATTTAAAGGATTTGACAGTAGTAATAATTAAAGGTAAAAATTATAATATTGAAAAAGTAATTTTAAGAGAGGGTTTTGCTATATTCAAAGTAGAAGGAATAGATGATATTTCTCAAGTAGAAGTTTTAAGGAATACACCAATTTATGTGCAGTATGAAGAAACAGAAGAGCTTTTAGATGATGAGTACTTTATTGAAGATCTTATTGGATCAAAAGTAATAGATAAAATGAAAGTTGAAGTAGGTGTAATTACAGAAGTCAAAAATTATGGAAGTGCTTCTGTTATAACTGTAGCAAATGGAGATAAAGAAATATTGTTCCCTCATGCTAGAAAAGTTATATTATCTTTTGATGCAGATAAAAAAGTGGTCGTAATTGATAGAAAAATTTTTGAGGAAATAAGTTTATGAAAATAGATATTTTAACATTATTTCCAGAAATGTTTGCTCCATTAAAAACCAGTCTTATTGGGAAGGCTGTAGATAAGAATTTGGTGGATTTAAATATAATCGATTTTAGGGAGTTTAGTAACAATAAACATAAGAAAGTAGACGATTATCCTTTTGGGGGAGGGGCTGGAATGTTAATTCAAGCACAACCTATTTATGATGCTATTCAAAGTGTAAAAAAAGACCTATCTAAAGTCATTTATTTATCTCCAAAAGGAAAAGTGTTAAATCAAAAAATGGTACAAGATTTGGCAAAAGAAGAACATTTGGTTTTGCTTTGTGGACACTATGAAGGTATTGATGAGAGGGTTATTGATCTTTGTGTTGATGAGCAGGTAAGTATTGGAGATTACGTGTTGACTGGTGGGGAGTTGCCAGCAATGGTTTTGACAGATGCTGTTCTAAGATATATTCCAAACGTGTTGCATGGTGAAGATAGTACTGATGAGGAAAGTTTTTCTGATGGGCTATTGGAGTATCCTCAATATACACACCCTAGGGAATTTATGGGTTTGAGTGTCCCAGAAGTTTTACTTTCAGGTAATCATGCAGCTATAGCCAAATGGAGAGAAGAACAAAAATTAATTGAAACTCAAAAATATCGACCTGATGTTTATGAGAAGTATACTAAACGTGATAAATAATTATGCTCGATGTGGTATAAATATACATAAACAATGTGTTAACTTTGATTAAATTTTTAAGAGGTTTTTATGAAAAAGATTGTATTTGCAACCGGAAATGCTACAAAATCAAAAAGATTTTCTGAGGGCTTAAATAATTATGGTATAGAAGTGCTTTCATTAAAAGATTTAGGGATTGAATTAGATGTGAATGAAGATGGAAGAGATGCAATAGAGAATGCTCTAATCAAAGCTAGAGCATGCTATAATAAAACAAAAATGCCTAGTATGGGCATGGACGACTCTTTATATTTGGAAAATGTACCTGATAATGCACAGCCAGGTCTGTTTGTCAGACGGGTAAATGGCAAGACGTTAAATGATGAAGAAATGATAAATCATTATATTGGTTTGGTCAACAAGTATGGAGTAAATGGTAGGCTTAATTGTAAGTGGGTTTATGGATTAGCTGTTATTGATGCCAATGGCAAAGAGTCTACATATACTTGGTGTAAAGATGATTTCTATATGGTTAATACTGCTTCAACAATTGTAAATGTTGGATATCCATTAAATTCAATTTCAAAATACAAGGTTATTGATAAATACTTTACAGAAATAACTGATAAAGACAAAGAATTGATAAAGTATGATGAGAGTCATGTTGTAGATTTTATAAAAAATAATATTTAGAAGGTGCTAATCGTGAAAAATAATATTACATATGGTGAATTACCATTAGAAAATATAAAAGAATATGAAAACATTTCAATGAATTATACAACCAATAAAAAATATCAAATAAAAAAAATAAATAATGGTTTAGGTGGTATAATTTTTGAACTAGTAGATGTGCCTGAATTTTATAAAGATTTTGGTGTAAAAGTTGAGCATTGGAAGGAAATCTTTGATTTGACGAATTGGAAGTTTTTTGTTGCTTATAATGCTAAAAATGAGCTAGTTGCTGGTTGTGTAGTTGCGACGAAAACAGCTAATTGTAGGATGTTAGAGGGTAGAGATGATATTGCTGTGTTGTGGGATATTAGAGTGTCAAATGAATACAAAAGGCAAGGAATAGGGCAAAAGTTATTTGATATGGCAATAAAATGGGCTAAAGATAGCGGATTCAAAACTTTTAAGGTTGAGTGTCAAAATACTAATACTTCCGCTGTTAAATTTTATCATAAACAGGGTATGGAACTGTGTGCTATAAATGAATTTGCATATCCTGACTATCCTAATGAAGCACAATTACTTTGGTATTTAAATTTAAAAGATTAAGGTGTATAAATAATGGAAGAAAATAGAGTGTTGATTAACTGGTTTCCAGGTCATATGAGCAAAGCTCTGAAAATGATGGAAAAAGAAATAAATTTAGTTGATGTTGTTCTATATGTTTTGGATAGTAGAGCACCTTTTTCTTGTGTTAATCCAAAGTTTGCAGAAATTATTAAAGATAAGCCAATTGTATACGTGTTTAACAAAATTGATTTAGCTGAAAAAGAAAAAGTAGATGCATGGATGCAATACTTTTCTAAAGATGATAGAATGTGTATTACAATGAACTCATGCGCTAGTGGACTTGGAAAAAATGTAGAGAGTCTTATAAGGAAGTCTTGTTCTGCAAAAATTGAACGATTAAAAGCAAAAGGGATAAAAGCTACACTTAGAGCTTTGGTGTTGGGTGTGCCGAATTGTGGTAAAAGTACTCTAATTAATAACTTGTGTGGTAAAGCTAAAACAATAACTGGTAATATTGCAGGAGTTACTCGTGGTAAACAATGGGTGACTATTGCAAGTGGTATTGAAATACTTGACACACCAGGTACATTATGGCCTGCGTTTGATAATAATAGAGTTGCTAGAACTTTAGCATATCTTGGTAGCATTAAAGATGATGTCTTAGATGTTAATGATTTAGCATTTGAGTTTATTAAAGATGTGTGTAGAATTGATAAAAATATATTAATTAATAGATATGATATCGAAATAACTGAAGGAGATGAGACTCTAGATATTATGGACAAGATTTGCTATTCAAGAAAGTATTTGCTAAAGGGCGGCGATATGGATTACGATAGGTGTTGTAAAGCAATTTTATCTGATTTTAGGCACGGCAAATTCGGTCAGTTGACACTAGAGACTGTAAAAGAGATAAACCTATTAAAAAAGAACGACAGGAAGAAAAAAGATTAGAAAGATTTTGCATAATTATGCAAAAAAATAATAAGGCTGGATAAAATGGTAGATTTTGATAAGAGCTATTTGAATGATAATATTAAAATAATTGCTGGAATTGATGAGGCGGGCCGTGGACCATTAGCTGGTCCTGTGAGTGTAGCAATAGTCGCTATGCCGCTAAATAATGTGATTGAAGGTGTAAATGATAGTAAAAAGCTAACTGAGAAGAAAAGAGATAAATTATATGATGAGATAAAACAAAAAGCTTATTTTTATCATGTTGAGTTGGTTGATGAAAAGACAATAGATGATATTAATATACTGGCTGCAACTAAGAAAGGTATGAATTTTTGTGCTAAAACATTTGCAGATAGATATGATTTTTTGCTAGTTGATGCTGTGAAGTTGGACGGAATAGAAAATATGGATAATATTATCAAAG
Source organism: Clostridia bacterium (assembly GCA_017399265.1). Classification (GTDB taxonomy): domain Bacteria; phylum Bacillota; class Clostridia; order Christensenellales; family UBA1242; genus UBA11490. The sequence goes on along the minus strand of JAFQDL010000005.1, from coordinate 71,927 downwards.
GTGATGCAAAAAGTTATAATATAGCATGTGCTAGTATTTTGGCAAAGGTTACAAGGGATAGGTATATGCTAGAAATGGATAAGAAATATCCACAGTATAATTTTGCCAAGCATAAAGGCTATGGCACAAAAGAACATATTGAGAATTTGAAAAAGTATGGCAAATGTGAGATACATAGGGATTCATTTATATCTCATTTTGTGTAAAAGGTAATTATGAAACAGTTTAACAAGGTAAAAGGGGATATTAACGAAGAGTTAGCAGTTAATTATCTAGTAAATGAAAAGAGATTTAAGATAATTGAACGTAATTATAAATGCCAATTAGGTGAAATTGATATAATTGCTAAAGAAAAAGATGGAACGATAGTATTTGTAGAAGTAAAGTATAGAAGAAATACTCGTTTTGGATATGGTAGGGAAGCGGTAGATCAATATAAGCAACAAAAGATTAGGAATGTTGCAACGTACTACCTCAGACTTAGAAGTAAATTGCAATCAAAAGTAAAATTCGCTGTAATAGATATATTGGACGATAAAATTACATTTATAGATAATGCTTTTTAATGAAAATTTTTAAAAAATATTTACAAAAAGAGAGAAAAAGAAATAATTTTGAGGTTTGCGTAATATACTAAAAATGAAGACTTTTTCTAAAAATGTATGTTGTTTAAAAATTATTTTTGTAAAAACACTTGAATTTTTGTATTAAATATGTTATATTGTGTTAGTGACTTCGATTGGTCCGCTAAATACTAATAATTATATCAATTGAATTTTGGTATTGTTAAATAACATATTTAACCGCTTTAGTAGTTAAGAACAATAAGTTGTGTAATAGAAATATTAGGAGGAAAAGTCAAAATGACATTAATTGAAGCATTAGAGAGAGAGAATTTAAAACAAGAAGTTCCAGAGTTTAACGTTGGTGATACTGTAAGAGTATACAACAAGATCGTTGAAGGAACTAGAGAAAGAATCCAAATGTTTGAAGGTGTTGTTATTGCTAGAAAGAATTCTAGTGTAAGAGAAACTTTCACAGTTAGACGTGTTTCTTTCGGTGTTGGTGTTGAAAAGATATTCCCTGTTCATTCTCCAAGAATTGATAGAATTGAAGTTGTTAAACGTGGTAAAGTACGTAGAGCTAAACTTTACTATTTAAGAGACTTAACAGGTAAAGCTACTAAGATTAAAGAAAAGAAAAACTAATTTTGGTACAATAAAAAAGTGTAACCTGTATGGTTACACTTTTTTTGTTTTTTAAAAATTGTAATTAAAATATTTTTATATTTAGTAAAATGTGATTATTTTTAAAAGTTGTAATATAGAAAAATGCAAACGCTTTCGTTTGCATTTTTTCTAAAACTCTTTACTATATCCTTCTTGAGTTTGTTCTTTTTTAGTTTGTCTTTGGAATTTATTAAATTCGTATTTATAAGCAGCTTTATCTAATTCTTTTGCGACTGCTTTGATTTCTTTAGTTGTTATAGGTTTGTCGCTTCTTGATGCACACAATTTAGAGAAGTGTCTAAACCCTGGTGCGTATGAATATGTATAATCGAAGTTGCTGAAATGTGCAAAGTATATGTTAGCCCAATCGTTTCCATTTGTGCTTGTAATATATTGGTCAGGCATCTGTAGAGAATTAGAATATTCTCTTGGATTAAAATAAGTATTCAATTTAGAATATTTTTTGTCCATCAGCTCTTGTGAAGTTACTACTGTATTGGTTAAGATATCTTTAAATCTAGATTGATCATTATTATAATATCCAATCATGACATATTTTTCATCTTTTTCTGGTTCTCTGGCAGATACTGGTTTAGCGAAAATATGCAAATCGCTTTTTATATATGTCGTATTATCTTGTTCTCTTTTTTCTTGTAAATATCTAAAAAATTCTATCATAATATTTCTCCTTTGTTATTAAAACTCTTTACTATATCCTTCACGGATTTTTTCTACATTGTGTTGTTCTATATTTGATTGATATAGGCTTAGTTCATGGTTATATGCTACTCTATTTAATTCTTTTGCTACTTTTCTTAGTTCTTTAGTTGAAACTGCGTCTAGAGGTTGTTTGTTATAGAAGTTAAAAAATGCTTCCATTCCTTTTGCAGCAGTTCCTTTTTGAGATAATATACCTCTGTTATTATAAAAAGCGAATTTTATTTCTGGGAAGTATCCGTGAGTGCACTCTATTTTATCGTCTGAGTATATCCCAACTCCAGAAGACTTAATCTCCACAGCATTCTCTACGTCTGCTGAGCCTATGACTTTACCTGTAAGAATGTCTTTGAATCTTGTTTTGTCAGCGTTATAATATCCTATCATAATATATTCATCATTTTTATCTGGTAATCTGTCTTGTAGAGTTTTAGAGTAAATGTGTAGATCGTTTTTGATATATTTTTTATTTTTTTCTTGGAAATATTCAAATAAGTAATTCATAAATTCCTCCAAATATGTATTTTAATTAAAGTTGTAAGAAGATGATAACATACTATTTTACAGATTTCAATACCTAATTGAAAATTAGTTTAGTATTTTTGATTATATAGGTGTTAGTTTTTGGTTAAATAAATAGTACATAATATTTATTTTTATTGTACAAGCAAAATTCGACAAAATATCTCATATACATAGATTAATCTATAAAAAGTTGAGATTTGCCCCAGGAGTAATAGAGTATCTTCTTTTTTAGATTAATACAGCGATATTTATCGCGTATAGGGGGAATCAATGATAATTGAAACAATTGCTACCTTTATGCAAAAGTTGTTATTTTTTTCGGCTTATGTAAATAACAATTCGAGTTTTCCAAAGCCGTTAAGTGCAAAAGATGAGGCAGAATATATTAAGAGGTTTCATGAAGGAGATGAAAAAGCAAAAGAGGTGTTGATTCACCATAATTTAAGACTTGTTGCACATATTGTAAAAAAGTATAGCCAAACAGAAGAGGCTGATGATCTGATCAGTGTAGGAAGTTTAGGTCTAATTAAGGCTATCAATACATACAAAGATGGGCATGGTACTCAGTTTAGTACTTATGCTGCTAAATGTATTGAGAATGAAATACTGATGTTACTTAGAGTCAATAAGAAACATAAGAATACATCTAGTGTAGATGATGTAATATCTACTGATGAAGATAATAATAAAATGACAGTATTGGATCTGGCTTTTGATGATGAAAAAGATGTGAATACTGAGGTGCAAAATGTAATACTAAGTGAAAAACTAGAAGTGTTATTAAAAAAGTATTTGACAGATAGAGAGTATACTATTATTAAAATGCGATATGGCCTTAATAATACTCCTGCACTTACACAGCGTGAAGTCGCTAAGATTCTTGGGATTAGTCGTAGTTATATATCAAGAATAGAGAAAAAAGCTTTAAAAACTATGCGAATGCATATGAAAAAAGATGATTATTTCAATTAAAAAACAACTGATTAATGAATAATGTAAAGGATTTTTTAATTATATCATTTGAATTTCATAATTATAGATGATATAATATAGGCATGTTAAAACAAAGGAAATTTTTACACAGGGTTCAATTTATAGAAAATCAAGATAATACTACATTAGCGAGAAAGATGTCAAAGAAAAGGGTTGATGTTCTTTCTTCTGGTGATGTAGACTTTAAAGATATGCAGTCTTATTTATATTTATCTAAAACCAAAGGGCATCATTCTTATTTTTTATTTATCAAAATGCTGGATTTAATTGATTCAGAGTTAAAGTTTATTAAAAGTAATGAATATTATAAAAAAGCTCAGTTGCCAGAAAATGTAAGCGAGTTGATGCACACAAGTAGGCAAAATGGTACTTATTCTAAATTAAATACTAAACTTTTGAAAGAAGTGCAGGCTTTTTTTAAAGAGTATTTACCTTCAGAGTCTGTTGAATTGGTAAGTTTGGAGTATTTAAATAGTTTTAATGAATTAATAAATACTTGTGCAATATCTAATTCTGTAAAGGAAGAGGGTGATCAATCGCCAGAAATTACAGATACTGGGAAAAGTGGTGGTTCTTATGGAGTAAATGGCGTATGGGCAGATTTGTTAAGACGATCTGTTGTATCTAGTAGTACATCTTCCCTTTCTATGAATTCATTTTTTGATTTTTTGATAGAAGAATCTTATTTTGGATATAAAAGTAGGGGTAAATTTTCAGAAATTATAGAAGATGAAGGTTTTGCTAAAGTATTATCACAATTGCCATATGTTACTAAAAAGAATGGAGTGTTTTTACAAAGTAATAATACTAATGGAATAATTTCAGATATACAGAGAATAGAAAAGGATCATATTTATCCTCAAGGAATTGTCTTGTCTCCTACATATTTTACAAAACAAAGAGCCGCATTTAAAGCTGAGGTTAAAGAAGTTAGATCGGAATTAGGTAGATTTAATAATTCTCATAATTTAAATCAAGAACAAGGTGAACTTGAACCTTAAGTAGTATTGACTTTGTTATATAATTGTGATACACTAGTATTGTTAGATAAACAGATGGTTGCGAGGGGTAACCCTTGAGGAAAGTCCGAGCATCACAGAACAGGGTGCCAGTTAACGACTGGTGGAGGCGACTCCAAGGAGAGTGCAACAGAAATATACCGCATAAGTCTTTGACTTGTGTAAGGGTGGAACAGGGTGGTAAGAGCACACTAGGTAGTATGGTAACATATTACTTCTGTAAACCCCACTCGATGCAAGATAGAGGAGCGTTTTAACGTTGTTCGCTAGTTCCTCGTTACATCGCTTGAGATTGCTGGTGACAGCAATACTAGATAGATAACCATCTAATACAGAACTCGGCTTATGTTTATTCTAACCTTTTTATAAAAACTTTTTAATAGGATATCTAATATCCTATTTTTTTGTGGGTAAGTAGAGTGTTTTATTTATAGTAAATTTGAAAAATGTTTTAAATAGTTTTACTTTTTATATGGAGTGGGGTAAACTAAGATTAGATAGTAAAGAAAGGAGATATCTATGACAAAGAAATATAAAGTAATTACAGCAGTTATAGCTAGTGCGCTAGTGTTAGTGATAGTTGGGCTTGCTATTGGACTTGTACTAGTTGCACAACAAGTGCAAATGACAAACTCGGTTTCTGTTACATATACGGCGAATAATGTAGATTGTGATGTTACAGTATGGGCAGTTCATTATTTGGCACCTAATGATGCTAATGAAGATATGAGTTTTTTTATTGATACCGATTTTAGTTTTGATCCTTTGGCGGAAAGCACAGAGACTGCTAAAATCGTACAATTTGAAACAGAAGATAATGGAGAGTTAAAGAAAGTTAATTCTATTACTCATCAAATTCGAGCATACGAAAATGAAGGTACAGAAAATGGAACTACATATACTTCTAGAACGCTTACTTTTGATAATGTAGAATTGCAAGCAGTATCTAATAGGACGGGTTCTGCTTCGGTTTCATCATGTGTTATATATTTCTTTAAAATAACTAATAAATCATACAATGTTGAAATAAATATTGCTGGAAGTATATTAGAAGAAGATATTGAAGAAGCAAATAACATAAGTTATGGAGTAGGTGGCGTGGCAGATATGTCAACAGATGGAGATATGAGTTTGTTGTCTTTTGATTCGGCTGCTTGTCCGGATTTTGTGCAAAGTGATTCCGAAGGAATAATAGCATTTTGCGTATTTGCTACAGATATAAATGCTGATGCGGAACTGAAAGCTAATTTTTCATTAAATATTTATAGATAAAACAAAAAAGATAGGACATATGTTATCCTATCTTTTTTTGTATTATGCAAATATTAATATCTACCATTTATTTATTACTTTTTCAGCAAATGCAAGGTAGTCTTTTAAAATTATTTCCTTACCATCATCTAATATCATTTTACCATTGAATTTCCCAAAAACTTGGTGTTGGTTGCTGCTAATTACTACTACATTTGCATTAGAATGTCTATCAATAATTGGAGTGAAATCCATTTCAAATCTGCCATCATTGCTAGTAAATTTCCAAGGTTTTAAATAATCATCTTTGCCTTTATTGTCTTTTGGGATTTGGAATTCTACTTGGTCTAGTTTGTGAGCGATGCCGTCATAGAATATCATGTTTTCACTTGCTTTAGATGTGTCTCCAAAACCATAACCAATATTAAAGCCGACTTCATGCCCATCAACAATTCCACAACCAGCACCCCAGTACCAAGTGTTTTTATATGTCCATACGCCTCTTCCCCAGTCTAGAATTGCTCGAGTGGTATTGGAATCAAATTCAATAGTTTCGCCTTTGAACTCTATTTTGCCAGCTGCTTTCATGCCTACAATTTTTTGATTGTAGTAGAAGTGTTTTTTCTTCTCAAAAGGTGTAAGTATAACCATACTATCTTTTGGCTCATCAGTTAATGTGAATTCGCAGGTTAAGTCATGATCTTTTTCAAAATCTTTAATCCACGCTTTGATTAGTCTTTGTTTGCCATCATTTAAGATTTCAAACGAGTATTTTTTGTTCTTAACAGAAACGTCGCCGATTTCGCTCGTTGCGGGTAAACCTACTTTACCATTTGTCATAAATGTCATTATGCTTTTGGTTGTTTCTTGTGGTATCGAAAAATCAATAAGGGTAAAAGAATTAAGCCCCATATATGAGTTGTCATCTACAGTGATAGCCACTCCATACTTATTGTTATATATTAGATAATAGTCCCATTCTTTGATACGAAGTTTGCTTGCTTTAATTTTGGATCTATCGTATTTTTTTATTAGGCTAGTGGCATATCCTGCTTCAATTAAGTTGCCGTACTCGTCTAGTAGGTCGCCTTTTTTGGTTATTTTATTTTGCATTTTTCATTCTCCTATTACTTTAAATTATTTGTATACAATAGTTTTAGTAAGTAGGTCAGGTGTATAATCTGCTATCGCAGAGGATTTGGTAAGTAATTGATTATATACAGCATTTGCATTATCTTCGATTTCTGCTAATTCTTTATATAATTTGCTTGGTTTTTCTACGATATTGCTATTTCTTATAATCAAGTTGGTATTACAGTTAAGTTCATTAAGTAATGTTTGATTATTACTATTAAATCCTAGTACCTTTACATAAGGTAGTTTATCGATTTCATATAATTTTTCAATACAATTACTACTTATATTAAGAACTAATTTTGCAACTATTCTTTTAAGTCTTGTATAAGTGTATCTTTTAGATTTTACTTCCAAAAGTAATGTTTTCAAATCTTTGATTTTGTTGGCCTTTTCTTTAAATCTATTTTCTAATCCTTCAGAAACATCATAGATTTGAGCCATCTCTTTTAGGGGTTTAGTCTTTATTACATACATAGCAAGATTACTATATAGTTTATCATCAGGTAATCCAGAAGAGTCTAATTCGTCTTTTAATAATTTATAAGAAGTCTTTGGTATAAGCTTTTTAACACTACTAGCTTTACCTTTTTTAGCAAGTCGTGCACGGATGGCGGTTGCGCTAGTGTCTTTTCCATTTACAACTTCACTAGTGTAGTCGCTATTTTCTCTTACGGAGAACACTGGCTCTATTTTGCTATTTGTCCTATACAAAGCTTTTAGATATTCTATAGCTAATATGTTGTTTGGTTTTTTAAGAATATTGTATACTTCTGTGATTTCACTAAATTCGACTTTGTCTGTTCTTATTAGCTCTTCTATAGCTTTTTCTCTAGATACAGCCATAGAGTTACCTTCATCTAAGAATTTTTTTAAAGTGTCTTTGTAATCTTTAGGCTCATCGGCCAAATATCTTGCTACTTCTTTAAGAAGTTCGTGGTTTTTAGTTTCGCAACCAAAAGATAAATGTGTAACATTGTCGAATGAGTTTGCAATTTTTACACCAGCCGTAGCAAAAATTTCTGCACTGCTACAAACATATGCAGTTGGGATTTGAACAACAATATCTGCTCCTGCATCAAGTGCCATTCTTGCTCTAACATATTTATTAACTAGAGTTGGCTCTCCACGTTGACTAAAGTTACCTGCCATTATACACATGATGGCGTCGGCACCTGAAAGTTTTTTACTGTCTTCAATATGGTTAAGATGACCATAATGAAGTGGGTTGTATTCACATATGATTGCACAAATTTTCATAAAAATCTCCATTTATTTATTTACATCAGTTAAAAAATGTAGTATTATTATTTAGAACTTAATTTATTTATGTAATATATTAAAAGTATTATATAAAATTTAGTTTGAAAATACAAATAAAATATTAAAAGTTGGTTAAAATTATGAGTTTTGATACAAAAATTGAGAAAAAATGGTTAAATGACGCAAAATCTTTATATGCTACAATAGTTCTTCCAGAAGCATATTTTAGTGAAAGAATTACCTTAGCTGGTATTGAGGCTGCAAAACAGAATATTGCTAAAGTAATACTTCTAACAGATGATGACAATGCTTTTGAAAAGTATTCAATTGAAGAAAGTGAAAATCTAAAGGTTATTAATATCAATACATCAGATATTAGACCAATGTTGCAAGAGACCTTAGTAACTCTTAGGAAAGATAAAGGCATGACAATGGAACTAGCAGATCAAACTTTAAAAGATGCAGTTTATTTTGGTACAATGATGGTAGAATTGGGGCTTGCTGATGGTTTGGTTGCAGGTGCGGAAATTTCTACTGCAAAGACATTTAAACCAGCGTTCCAAATCATAAAGAGTAAGGATAAAAATACTAAGGTTAGTAGTTTCTTTGTGATGATTAAAGAAGTAGATGGTGAGGAAAGTATTTACGTGCTTTCTGACTGTGGTGTAAATATTGCACCTGATGCTAATGATTTGGCAGGTTTTGCAATGCAATCTGCAGAGACTTGTAGAAATCTTTGTTATATGGATCCAAAAGTTGCTATGCTTTGCTATTCAACAAAAGGTAGTGCGGAAGGGGACTGCGCATTGAAAGTTAGAGAAGCAGTAAAAATCCTTGAAGATAAAAATGTAGACTTTGATTTTGATGGCGAAATGCAATTAGATGCAGCCGTTGTTGAAGAAGTAGCTAAATTAAAATGTCCAAACAGCAAGGTTGGTGGCAAAGCCAATGTTTTAATATTCCCAAATTTAGAAAGTGGAAATATAGGATACAAATTAATGCAAAGATTTGGTGGATATAAGGCAATTGGTCCTATTGCACAAGGTATGAGAAAACCAATAAATGATGTAAGCCGTGGAGCAAATGTAGAAGAAATAGTAGAAGCGATTGCACTTACAGTATTACAAACAAAATAAGGAGAATATAGATGAAAATATTAGTAATTAATGCGGGTAGTAGTTCTTTAAAGTTCCAATTTATTGATATGGAGACTAAAGACGTTTTAGCAAAAGGTAATGTAGAAAGAATTAATGAAGGAAAATCATTTTTAAGATATAAAGCAAAAGGTCTTGAGACAATATTCGAAAAAGATATACGTAATCATACAGAAGGTATGGAAATAGTATTAGAGAAGTTGACAGATAAAGAAATTGGCGTAATTTCGTCTACAGATGAAATTGATGCGTTTGGTCATAGAGTTGTTAACGTTGGTGAAAAATACTTTGATCCTATTGTTGTAACTAAAGAAATTTTGGATGATTTTGAAGTAAATAAAGACTTCTCACCACTTCATATGCCAGGTGCTATTGCAGGGCTTTCTGCATGTATGCAAATATGCCCAAATACACCAAATGTAGCGGTATTTGATATTGGTTTCCATAAATCAATTGAACCATATGTGTATAGATATGGTATTCCTAAAAAGTATTATGAAGATTACAAAATTAGACGTTATGGAGCACATGGTACTAGTCATTATTTTGTAACTCAAGAATGTGCAAAACTACTTAACAAAGATGTAAAAGATATTAATATAGTTACTTGTCACTTGGGTAGTGGTGCAAGTATTACAGCTGTAAAAAATGGTAAGAGTTTTGATACTTCTATGGGCTTTACTCCACTAGAAGGTATTATGATGAATACCAGAAGTGGTGATTTGGATCCGGCTATTATTGAATTTATTTGCAACAAAGAAGGAAAAACTGTTTCTGAAGTATTGAAGATGTTAAACAAAGAGAGCGGTCTGCTTGGTGCTACTGGTTTTGTATCGGATATGAGAGATATTACTGCTAATTTGACTGATCCAACTGTAAAATTGGCATATGATATGTATTCTTATAGAATAAAGAAATATATTTGTTCATACATCGGTGTATTAGGTGGCGTAGATGCTATTGTATTTACTGCAGGTGTAGGAGAGCATACTCCTGAACTTAGACGTGATGTAACTCAAGGTTTAGAATTTATGGGTATCAAAGTTGATAACGATAAAAACTTTGGTGCTAAACGTGGTGAAATTTCTGAGATTGGTGCAGATGATAGTAAGGTTAAGTTGTTTGTTATTCCTACAGACGAAGAAATGGTTATTGCCCAAGAAACAGAAAAGCTAGTTAAATAATCTAAAAAATAATTAAAATTTGATTATTAATATACATTTTTAAAATATTTTGCAAAATTGCATTGACAAACAAAAAGTTTTAATGTATAATTTTCAAGCAATATTAGAAAAATTGAAGGAGGTGTAGAAAATGATAGCACCTAAAGGAAAAATTTCAAAAGCAAGAAGGAATTCTAGAAAAGCAAACTGGAAGATGACAACACCTTCTTTGGTTGAGTGCCCTCATTGTCACGAACTTAAAGCTCCTCATGTAGTATGCAAGAAATGTGGATACTATAATGGAGAACAAAAAATTAACGTTGGCAAAGAAAAGAAAGAGGCTTAAGTTGATTTTAGAAACTATGATTAATATTGGTCATAGTTTTTTTTATTCAATAAAAGATTTACATTAGTATCAAATTTGTGATAGAATGGTTGAGATAATAAGTAAATGGAGAAAACTATATGAATTGTCCTCAATGTGGATGTAGAATGAAAAAAGAAATAATTTGTCCTTATTGTAAAATTACTGGGGACGAGGTGCGTTTTGCAAGCAATAAAGAAGCAGTCAAAGCTTTGAAGAATGGTGAAGATAAACTGGTTCTTGTTTCATCATATTTGCCATATGATGTGCCTAGATTAAAATTGATTTTATGGACATTTTTAGGTGGGGCTTTTGGTTTTGATTCGTATTATTTTGGTAAAAGAGTTCGTGGGATATTGCAGGCATTATTTTTGTCAGTATCGTTTATCTCATTTATGCTTTCTTTTGCTATGGGTTTTAAGTTTATGGAACCGGTTACAGAAGTTCTAACATTAGTAGTTTGTATATACATCTGTATTTGGTTAACAAATTGTGTAAAAGCATTGTTTGGCAAATGTAAGTTACCTGTTGTATTGCCTGATAAACAACAATTAAAAGAAAGAAAAGAACAATATAAACAAGATTTACAAGATAAAGAAAATGCAAGAGTGGAAAAAGAAGCTAAAAAGTTGGATAAGCAAATAGAAAGAGAAAAAAGAAAAATGGAGAAAGCTGAAAATAAAAAAAATAAAAAGGATAATAATGAGTAATAAAAAAACAGTAGTTGTTGGAATGAGTGGCGGGGTGGATAGCTCTGTAGCGGCTGCTCTTTTGCTGGAGCAAGGTTATAATGTAATAGGTCTTTTTATGAACAATTGGGAAGAAAAAGATGAAAATGGTTGTTGTACGTCGATTACTGATTACGAAGATGTAAAAAGAGTATGTACTAAATTAAATATTCCCTATTATTCTGTTAATTTTTCTAAAGAATATATGGATAGAGTATTTTCATACTTTTTAAAAGAGTATTCCGCTGGTAGAACTCCTAATCCTGATGTACTATGCAATAGAGAGATAAAGTTCGGTCCTTTCAAGGATTTTGCTAAATCTTTGGGAGCGGACTTTATAGCAACTGGGCATTATGCAAAGAGTGTTGTAGATGATAAAGGGAAAGTTCGTCTACTTAAAGCCAAAGATTTAAATAAAGATCAAACATATTTCTTAAATCAATTATCTCAAGAACAATTGCAAGGTGTGTTATTTCCGTTAGGAGATTTAGAAAAACCTGTAGTTCGACAAATAGCAGAAAAGTACGGATTGATTACATTTGATAAAAAGGATAGTACAGGTATATGTTTTATAGGAGAAAAACGATTTAAACAATTTCTGCAAAATTATATACCAGCTAAAGCTGGCAAAATAATGGATTTGGACGGAAATGTTGTTGGAGAACATCAAGGTGTAATGTTTTATACACTAGGTCAACGTAGAGGTTTGGATCTTGGTGGAGTTGCTGGTGGAAACGGAGATAGATGGTTTGTTATTGATAAAGATGTTAAAAATAATATCTTGTATGTAAGTCAAGGGGAAGATGATAAATTGTTTTCTGTAGGATTGAAATCAGATGTTGTGAATTGGATAAACAAGCCAAACGAAGTGGAATTTGAATGCTTTGCAAAGTTTAGATATAGACAACCTGACCAAGGTGTAAAAGTAAAGGTAAATAGTAATAATACCCTTGATATATCTTTTAATGAAAAACAAAGAGCTGTCACGCCTGGACAATTTGTTGTATTATATAAAGAGTATAATGGAGAAATGGAATGCTTAGGTGGTGCGGTGATAGATAAGGTAGTTTTTTAAATATTGTACGTGATTGTACAATATTTTTTTAAAATCTTTGAAAAATGTAGTTGTTAAATTTTGACAGCAAATAATTATAGTGATATAATCAAAATATACTTAAATAAAGGAGTTTTTATGAAAAATTATATTGGTATTGAAGATGTCTATGCTAGACAAATATTAGACTCACGTGGCAATCCTACATTAGAAGTAGAAGTTGCTGTAGAAGGTGGATATGTAGGTCGTGCTGCAGTTCCATCAGGTGCATCAACTGGTTCATTTGAGGCTGTAGAATTAAGAGATAATAAAAAAGATTATTACATGGGAAAATCTGTTGAAACTGCTGTTAATAATGTTAATACAGAGATTGCAGAACTTCTTATTGGAATGAACGTACTTGATCAAGTATCTATTGATAAGGCAATGATTGCTTTAGATGATACTCCAAACAAGGGTAGATTAGGTGCAAATGCTATTCTTGGTGCATCTTTGGCGTGTGCAAAGGCTGCTGCTGAAGCTCTAGGAATGTCTTTATATAATTATATTGGTGGAACCAATGCAAAAAGATTACCTGTTCCTATGATGAATATCTTAAATGGCGGAAAACATGCTGACAATTCAGTAAATGTTCAAGAATTTATGATTATGCCAATTGGTGCAAAATCATTTAAAGAAGCTCTTAGATGGTGTGCAGAAGTATTCCACAATTTAAAAACTGTTCTTAAAGGAAGAGGTTATAGCACTGCTGTAGGTGATGAAGGTGGTTTTGCTCCAAACTTAAAATGTGACGAAGAGGCATTGGAAGTGTTGGTTGAAGCAATCAAACTTGCTGGATTTGAACCAGGTGTTGATTTTAGAATTGCAATTGATGCAGCTGCAACTGAAATGTATGACGAAGCAAAGAAAATTGGTAAAGAAGGTTGTTATTATTTCTGGAAGACAGATGAGCTATTTACAAAAGAAGAAATGGTCGCTTATTGGGAAAAAATGGCTCAAAAATATCCAATTATCTCTCTTGAAGATGGTGTTGCTGAAGAAGATTGGGACGCTTGGAAGATGTTAACAGATAAAATTGGTGATAAGATCCAATTAGTAGGTGATGATCTATTTGTTACTAATACAGAAAGACTTGAAAAAGGTATTAAAATGGGTGTTGCTAACTCAATTCTTATCAAAGTTAACCAAATCGGTACTTTAACTGAGACATTAAATGCTATTGAGATGGCTAATAGAGCAGGATATACTGCAGTTACATCTCACAGATCTGGTGAAACAGAAGATACAACAATTGCGGATATTGCAGTTGCAACAAATTCTGGACAAATTAAGACTGGTGCTCCTTCTAGAACTGATAGAGTTGCTAAATACAATCAATTACTTAGAATAGAAGAAGAATTAGGTGATGCTAGTGAATATCTTGGATTAAATTCTTTCTTTAATCTTAAATAATAAGTAAAAGGCGTTGTTTTTAAAACAATGCTTTTTTTATCGCTTTGAAAAAAATTTTTTTTCGTCTATACTAGTACTATAAAGAAGAGGAATGATGAAAGTAATAGTAGAAGATAAATCAAGTGAAATATTAATAAAAAAATCTAAATTTTTGGCATTTGCAATCAAAATAAATAATGAGGAGTATGCAGAAAGGATTATTGATGAATATAATCATAAATATTCCGATGCTACACATGTTGTATACGCATATGTATTATCAAAACCAGCGAAAGAAAGATGTAGTGATGATGGAGAGCCAAGTGGTACAGCTGGCAAGCCTATTCTTGATATTATTAAAAAACAAAATTTAACAAATGTTTTGGTTATAGTTGTAAGATATTTTGGTGGTATTAAGCTAGGTGCTGGTGGTTTAGTTAGGGCATATGCAGGAAGTGCAAAAGCAGTAATTGATGAGTGTGATATTGTAGAACTAGTTTTTGGGAAAAAAGTAATTGCCCAAATTCCTTATGATAGCCTATATTTATATCAAAATAACGAAAATTATAGAATTTTAAATATAGATTATTCTAATATTGCAGATAAAAAAGTAGAGCTGTGTGTGTTAGTAAAAGATGAAGATTCTGTTCAAAGAATAAGACAAGTATCATCTTCATTTGAAGATTTAGGAGAAGAAGTATTTTAGATGGGTAAAATTACAAAACTGGAAGTACAAAAAAACAATAAACAAAAGGTTAATCTCTTTATTGATGATGAGTTTTATAGCAGGGTGTATTTGGATACTTGTGTTAAATATGGACTTAAAGTTGGTAAAGAAATCGAGGAAGAAAAATTAAAGCAAATTATTGCGGCTAGCGAAAAAGAATTAGCTTTAAATTTTGTTGCAAAATATGTAACGAATGCACTAAAGACAAAAAAGCAAGTGAGAGATTATCTTAAGAAAAAAGAATTCGATACCGATATTATAGAATATGTTATAGACAAGTTGATTGAATATAAATATATAGATGATATAAATTATATAAAATCTTATATTAATACTTATAGTTCTAAATTTGGGCAAAATAAAATAATACAAAATTTAAAACAAAAAGGAATATCGCAAAAAGATATTGATGATTATTTTAACGAAAATGAGATAGAAGATGAGTATAATAAGTGCTATGCATGCCTTATAAAAAAGGCTAAAAATATGGAATTAAATGAAAAGAATACTCAAAAGTGTATTAGATTTTTGGCATCACGTGGATTTTCGTACGATGATATAAAGACTGCAATTAATACATTAAAGCAAGGAGAAAAATATGGAAATTGGGATTGATGTATTAGATATTAATAGAATGGAAAAACTTTGCGAAAAAGAGACATTTTTAAATAAATTTTTTACGCAAGAAGAAATAGAATTTGTAAAAAAATCAAATAACAAAGCTCAAATTTTAGCAGGGTATTATTCGTGTAAAGAAGCTTTTTTAAAGGCTTTAGGAATAGGAATAGGTCGTGGTATAGATTTAAAGGAAATTGGTATATTTTATGATGATTTGGGACGTCCACATATTAAGTTGACTGATGAAGCTGGGCAGAAATTTAATGAAATGGGTTTTAGTAATATATCTATAAGTATATCTGATTCTACATCAGTTGCCGTAGCCGTCTGCATTGTTTACTAAATTTATAAATAATTTATGATACTTTGCGCACCATAATAAATGATGGTGCTTTTTTTTGTTGTCGAAAAATAAATAAAAGCGATAAATTTTTTATAAAATCAGATAACTAAGCGAGAAATAATGAAAAAAGATAAGTATGCTTCGAATAATTTTATTCAATATGCCAATCATTTATATAGTCAAGGTAATAATGTTAACAAAATTAAGTCTAATATTCATAATATGAAAGTAGATATTGATGAAAAGTTGTTTGAGGACTTTTACATTGAATATCCTGAGTTTTGTGTTGATGATTGTAATAGGCTTATGGGACTTTTAAATGACGATTATATTAATTATTTGAAGTGGATAATGCATGAATGATATTAAAAGAGGTGAATTATATTATGCAGATTTGAGCCCTGTTGTTGGAAGTGAGCAAGGGGGTGTTAGACCTGTATTGATAATACAGAATAATGTAGGCAATAAATATAGCCCTACAGTTATTGTGTCTGCTATTACTAGTCAAATTAATAAAGCAAAAATACCTACACATATAGAATTGCCTGCTAAAGATTTTGGTTTAGTTAAAGATTCTGTGGTTTTATTAGAGCAGCTTAGAACTATAGATAAAAAAAGATTAAAAGAAAAGATAGGTGAGTTAAGTGATCTAAAGATGCAAAGTGTAGATAATGCTATTTTGATAAGTCTTGGATTTGTGTAGTAATTAATAATTAAATATTTGTGAAAAATTGGATTCCGATGTATAATGAAAGTGTATGAAAAGAAATAATATACGACACTTTAATATTAGGAGTCCTTTTTTAGCCTTTGTTGGTTTATTATTAGGCGTTCTACTTTGCTATAACTTAGTAATTAAAGGCAAAGAGTATTTTTTATTGCCTATATATATTATCTTAAGTGTGACTATGGTATTTTTAGTGGTGGCGATAATTGTTTCACTAAATAAGAAGAAAAAAATATATAGATTTGATTTTCAAAAATGTTTGAAATATTGTAGTTGTATTATTGTGGTTGTTATATCTTTTTTCTTAGGGGTGTTTGTTACAAATATGACGCTAAATGAGTTAAAGTCTAAAGATATGCAAATAAATGATAGCGGACAGATTGTAGCAACTATAGATAAGATTACGACATATGAATATGGTACAAGTTTGGTATTGAAAGATATAAAATTTGAAAACGAAGACATATCTGTAGAATTGATTTCGAATGGCAGTTTGTATTTGTCTGGATATTATAATTTTGAGATTGGAAGTGTCGTCTCGGTGCAGGGTGATATTATAAGTAATAATGTTTTTGATACTGATGATGTAAGTAAAGTTATCGATGGCGTGGGATATACTATTGTTGTAGACAATGTCAAAGATGTACAAATTTTAGAAAATAAACAAAGTTTTAAGAATGGTATTTTAAACGGGTTAAAAACAATATTTGCAGACAATATGACAGAAACTAATGCAAATTTGGCATATAGTATGTTATTTGGAGACAAATCTGTTTTAGATAAAAGTTTGTATTCTACCTTTGATGTTGCGGGTGTAACTCATTTGCTTTGTGTATCAGGTTTGCATGTGGGTGTGTTGAGTGGTATTGTTTATTTGTTAGTTCATGGTTTATTAAAAAAATTAAAAGTTGGGTATAAAATATACCGGTGGCTTTGTTTTGTATCGGTTGCTAGTGTATTGTTCTTTTATGCTTATCTTTGCGGTTTTGCAGCTTCTGTAATGAGGGCTACTATAATGAGTCTTGTCCTTTTATTTACTAGAGTATGGGGGTTTAGATATGATGTGCTTAACTCTTTAAGTATAGCAGGAGTATTAATTTTGTTATTTTCTCCACTATCTTTATTTGAAGTGGGTTTTCAATTATCTTTTAGTTGTATTTTTGCTATCATTACGTTAGCGCCTGAATTATGTAAACTTTTAGACAAGATAAAAGTGCCTAGATTTATTAGTTCGCCATTGGGTGCTAGTATATGTGTTACTTTAGTTACATTTCCTATACTTGCAAATAATTTCGGAACTGCTTCTTTTATTTCTGTAGTTGCTAATTTATTTATAATTCCACTATTTACAATAGTCTTTGCATTGTTGTTTTATTTTTTGTTTATTGCATTAATACCATTCTTATCTTGGAGTTTGATTATTCCAAGCATAGGATTGCAAGTGGTTACATCTATTGTGAGATGGTTTTCTAATATTCCATTTGGTGTTGTGTCTGTATTTAGAGTGGGTTATTGGGTGTTTGGCTTAATATTAATATTGGCATATTTGTCAAGATTCTTTTTTAATTCCAAAAAGATTAAGCCGATTCTTTTATCATTTCTTAGTATCGTAGCTGTATTGATAATTGTATTAAATTCTCAGAGTATCAATTATAATGGAAATCAGTTACTACTGCAACATAATTATAAAAATATTTCAAAAATCTATATAGACAATAACTCAAAATTGGTAATTGGTGTGCCTAATAAGTATACTAATACTTTTTGCAATGAGCGAAAAATTAATAAAATAGATGCATTACTTTTGTATGATTTTACGATAAATGATTACAAAGAGGTTAATGAATTTATAGCTTCATACAATTGTGAAACTGTGTATATTCATGAGTCTCAACTAAGACTGTTTAATAAAATTGATTTTGGTGATGCTCAGATTGTGTGTTATAATACAGATATTATTTTTAAAAACACAAAGCTTGGATTTGTGTATAATAACACGAATGATTTAGTGTTTATTAATATCGAGACTAATGATGGTAGTGTTGGCTATGTAGTATCAGATAGTGTTGCAGATTTAAATTTTATTGCATCGAGTCTAAATAACAAATTTGATTTGTTGGTTTGTGATAATGAAGAGCATAACTTACTAGATTTTGATTTTAAATACGATAAACTAGTGTGTGGTAGTAGTAATATTGATAGTAATAGTGTGCAGTTGTATAAATTAAAAGAGTATATTATTGAGGTGTAAAATGAAGTTCGAAGAGTTAAAAAGAAGTTTGAATAGTAAAATTGAATGGAACTATGTTTTGTCTGGTAAAGATGTTTTTTTGTTGGATAAAGCGTATTCACTAATTTTGGATAAACTAGATGTACAATTCAGAGAATTGAATGAAATTAAGTTTAATGATTTAGAGGTGGATTTTAATAATGTCGTGTCTGCATTAATGACGCCTGCTTTGATGTCAAAATACAAGATAGTGTATGTTGATATATCTTCTAAGCATATAAAATTAAAAAATATTGATGCTTTAAAGAAATATTTTGAAGAAGATAATTTTGAAAATGTTTTGATCATTAAAACTGGAAGTTGTAATGAGAATTTAAAACAATTTGATACACATAAGATATGCCAAGTTGATTGCGATGAGGTGAGGGCAGAGATTGCTGTTAAATTAATACAAAGCGAAGTCGCAAAAGCGGGCAAAAGCATTACTATGCAAAATGCTCAAATTCTATTGCAATATTGTGGTTTTGATATTATGATGGCAATGAATGAGGTTGGTAAGTTAACAAATTATTCTGTTGATGAAATTACAAAAGATGATATAGAGATTTTGACTAATAAAAGTTTTGAATATAAAATCTATGATCTAACTGAGAGTTTGGGGAAAAAGAACGTCAATAAAGTATATGAGATACTCAATGATT
Source organism: Clostridia bacterium (assembly GCA_017399265.1). Taxonomy (GTDB): domain Bacteria; phylum Bacillota; class Clostridia; order Christensenellales; family UBA1242; genus UBA11490. The sequence goes on along the minus strand of JAFQDL010000005.1, from coordinate 52,556 downwards.
TAAAGCAAAAGAAAAATGGTTATCAGGGTTTGCTTGCGCTTATTTATTCACATTTTAGAAGAATGTTGCATTTGTCTATAACAAAAGATAATATTGTAGATGCTGCAAATTATCTAGACATTAAAGAATATGCAGCAAAGAAATGTTTAGAGCAGGCTAAATATTTCAAACCTAAGAAATTAAAGGAAATTAATGATCTATGCATATCTTTGGAGTATCAGATAAAAACTAGTCAAATCACGCCAATTAATGCTGTGGATATGCTTGTCTTAAATATATTGAGCTAAAAAATACTATGTTTAAATTTTTTTGATGTTTTTTTGTAGTCTGCTGATTCTTTTGGGAGTTTGAATTAGATAAGTGTTGAAAATTATAGATCTTTAATTGTATTCTTGTATTTTTCTTGACAAGTCACAAGTTAAAATTATATATATAATATATATTTAAATAAGTAATGCGAGGATAGTGTTTTGAAAAAGAAAGTCGTCGTTGTCTCAGTAATATTTGGTACAATAATATTGGGTTTAATTGCTGCAATTGCTACAGTAATTGTTAGTAGATTATCTTCAATGGGAGCAAGTTTTAAAGTAGGGTATACAGTAAAAGATGTATATGCTAATGTTGCTGCAAGATATTGGACAGGTGAAGGTGGATGGAAGTTATTAGGAAGTGAGGCAGGTTTAACATTTAATAACACTTCAGAAACAATGTCTGGTGAATTAAATCCTAGTGAAGAAAATATAAGGATTGAAAATGAAAATACTAGAATCGTCTTTGAATACTCGTTTGTTAACAATTCAGATAGTATTTATCTAAATTTGGATTTGATAGAGATGCCTGTTGCTACAAGTATGAGCGTTGGGTATTATGTAAGTCCAGTTCAATTGAACAATGTGTCTACTATTAATCCTCCTTATGAAATTGAAGCTTGGACGTCTAGGACTTTAGAGTTAAATACTTCTGAGACTGATGTTTCAAATAGTACTACATATGTATATATTATCGTAGAGGTTGAGGCTGGAGCAAAAAACGCAAGTTATGTTGGAAATTTTGAATGGTTGTTGCAAGTGCCAAATGAATGTGCAATTGTATATGATATGGAAGGAGTAAGTAATTATTCTGAATTTACAGGCAATTATATTGCATTACAAGGAATGCCATATGCCACAATAAATACAGTTCCTAAATACTATTCATCTGGTTATGTATTTGCTGGTTGGTATACAGATGAGGCTAGAACTAACTTATTTGTAGATCAAACAATTATTGATGAGAATATGACGCTATATCCGCTATTTTATGCAGGTAATGTGTCAATAACAGAAGAAAATTACGATGAAGATTTAGGCGGATATGTTGTTGATGATTTAACAACTATTTCTACTAATTCTGTTTCTATTAGAGGTGGTGTAAATAGTGTAAAGGCTGCGCCAGAGAATTCAGTTGTTATTCCGGATGATGTAACTATTAATGGTGAAACAAAGCCGGTTGTTGCTGTAACTGGAGTGTTAGATAGAAATATAGGTATTTCAGGGTTGTATATAGGTAATAATGTTAAGACCATTCCTAGTTGGATAAATGGATATAATCACGATTTGGTGATGGTTGATGGTTTAAGAGATACTATTCTGACAACTATTTATTTGGGTAAAAGTTTGACAGCTATTCCTGATTATGCCTTTGCAGCCTCTATTGCAATATCTTCTCCCATTGTAATTCCATATAGTTGTAGAAGTATTGGTAGTTCTGCTTTTAATGCTTGTGTGAGTGTTACTAATGTGGTTTTGCCTGAAAGTGTTGTAGAGATTGGTTCATATGCTTTCGCTAGTAATTCAATTTCTTCAATAAATTTACCTGGAGAAATAACTTCTATAAATGAAAGAACGTTTAATAGATGTTCTAAATTATTGAATATTGTTATCCCGGACAAAGTGACTAGCATAGATATTTTTGCGTTCAATTTATGTACTAGTCTTATAGATGTAAAATTTTCAGACAGCCTTCAAAGCATAGGAAATTATGCTTTTTATCAATGTAGTAGTTTGTCTAATATAAAATTTTCAGACAGCCTTGAAAGTATAGGAGATTATGCTTTTTATCAATGTAGTAGTTTGTTTAATGTTAAATTTTTAGATAAATTGGAAAATATTGGTCAATATGCTTTTTATGATTGTCAGAATTTATCAAGTATTGATTTTTCAAATAATTTAAAGACAATTGGTTCTTATGCATTTTATGGGTGTAAATTATTAGAGGCAGTTTATATTCCAGCTACGACAGAGTCGATTGGTGGTCGTGCTTTTGGTGGTTGTGATGCTTTGCAATCTATTATTGTAGATAATAATAATCCTATTTATGATTCTAGAGATAATTCTAATGCTATAATCGAAACAAGTATTAATGTGATGCTAGTAGGTTGTGCATCTACTAAATTTCCAGAGAGTGTTATTGCAATAGCCCCCGACGCGTTTCGGGATAATTCTTCTATTACAGAAGTTGTTATTCCTGGTAATATTAAAGGTGTTGGTGATAATGCTTTTCGAGATTGTACTAGATTGAAAAATGTTGAGTTTGAAGAAGGTGTAGAATATATATATGCTTATGCATTCAACGGATGTGTAAATGTTACAAACATACAATTTCCAACTACCTTAAAATGTATAAGCCCGTATTCTTTTATAAATTGTGATAAAATGACAGAGTTGACTATCAATGGGGATAATTGTTTGGTAGAAAGTCAGGCATTTAATAATTGTAGTGCTTTAACAAAAGTGAATCTAGTAGGCGTAAGAGAGTTGGAAGATAATGTGTTTATTAATTGTGCTAAACTTACTGAAGTAAATATGTCTGACACATTAGAGACGATAGGTTCTTTTGCGTTTAGAGGTTGTAAGATTGTTAATTTATACATCCCTAAAAGTGTTACTTTTATAAACTCAGCTGCTTTTGCAGGTGGAAGCCCAAATCTAGCAACAATAGTTGTTGATGAAGAAAATAAATATTATACGGATGGCGGTATTAATGCGATTATAAGAGGAAATGTTTTGCATACTGGAAGTGTTAATACTACTATAATTCCAGATTATATTACTTCTCTAGGGCCTTCATCTTTTTGGGGAAGAAATATTACTTCTATTGATCTGAATCAAGTTGAAGATATTGGTCAGTATGCTTTCTCTAGTTGTCCGAAATTGACGCAGATTAATATTTCTAGTAGTGTTGTAAAAATAAGTAAACAAGCTTTTAATTCAGGCTGCACAGAGTTAACAAATATTATATTTGAAGATTCTTCTGGCTGGTGGACCGCTAGTTCATCATCGGCGACAGAAGGAAGTGCTATTGATGTTTCAGATAGTGCGCAGAATGCAATTAATTTGAAATCAGCTAGTGTTTGGCAGGGTTTATATTTACATAAATCTTAAAAAAATTTCCTGTATGCGGTTAAAGTGTACAGGATTTTTTAATATGTTTTTTAAAAGGGTATTGACTTTTTATTATATATAATTTATTATATTATAGTAAATCTTTATTAATTACACGCGTGCGAGGGTTGCAAATATTGTATTGTTTGATTAAAGAGATAACTTAAATTTTTGGAGATTTTTATCACAATTTAATAATTTTTGAAAAAAGTTGAAAAAATTTCAAAAAACCATTGACAAGTAGGTCAAAATCAGATAAACTATTACCGCTGTATAATGACGTCTGTGCGCAAGGTTACTTATTTATGCCAAAAAATAAGATAGTTTGAGTACGGATTTTGAAGAGTTTATACTAGATTATAAACGACTAAATTCAACTTTACTAGTTTAAGATTTCGCAGCAATTTTTTTAGACATTTGCCTTGATACACCCGGAGCAGTGTTTAAATATATATTATAGTAAAGAAAATTTGAGTTTAGGTAAATTAATTTAATCAAATAAATCTTAAGGAGAAAAATTAATGGCAACACAAAAAATCAGAGTTAAATTAAAAGCATTTGACCACAGCCTTATTGATGTAGCAAGCAAGAGAATTGCTGATACTGCATTAAGATTCGGTGCAAAGATTAGTGGTCCAATACCACTACCAACAGAAAAAGAGGTAGTTACAATTCTTCGTTCACCACACAAATACAAAGACAGTCGTGAACAATTCGAAATGAGAACACATAAAAGGATAATTGATATTTACAGTCCTAATGCTAAAGCTGTTGATGCTTTAATGAAATTAGACTTACCTGCTGGTGTGGATATCAATATCAAACTTTAATTATTGTAGGAGGATAATGATATTATGAAGAAAGCAATTTTAGGTAAGAAACTTGGTATGACTCAAATATTTGGCAGTGATGGCTTAGTAGTTCCTGTTACAGTAGTTGAGGCTGGTCCTTGTTATGTAACACAAGTTAAGACTGTTAAAAATGATGGTTACGATGCTGTTCAACTTGCTTATGGCGATGTTAAAGAAAGTGCTATCAGCAAACCATTACTTGGTCAATTGACTAAAGCTGGTGTTTCTGCAAAGAAATATTTAAAAGAATTCAAGTTAGAAGGTACATACAATCTTGGTGATCAAATCAATTGTGATGTATTTGCTGAAGGTGACTTGGTTGATGTAACTGGTACTTCTAAAGGTCACGGTTATACAGGTACAATTAAAAAATGGAATTTCCAAAGACATAGAATGACTCACGGTAATGGTCCAGTTCATAGACACGTTGGTTCTATCGGTGCTAACACTTTCCCTGGTAAAGTATTTAAGGGTAAGAAGATGGCTGGAAGATGGGGTAGTGAAACTGTTACTATTCAAAATCTTAGAGTTGTTAAAGTTGATGCTGAAAGAAACATTTTGTTAATCAAAGGTGCAATTCCTGGAGTTAAGGGAAGTGTAGTATCAATTAAAAATGCTGTAAAGGCTAACGCATAAGGGGGAATTAGGCAATGGCAAGTGTTAAAATATACAATATGCTAGGTGAAGATACTGGTTCTACTTTAAGTCTTAAGAAAGAAGTTTTCGGGGCTGAATATAATGAAGCATTAATTCACCAAGTTGTAGTTGCTTATTTAGCAAACAACAGACAAGGTACAAAAAGCACTTTGACTCGTTCAGAAGTTAGAGGTCATGCTAAGAAACCTTGGAGACAAAAAGGTACAGGTAGAGCAAGACAAGGCTCAACTAAAGGTCCACAATGGAGAGGTGGCGGTGTAGTATTCGCACCAAAGCCAAGAGATTTCTCAAAGAAAGTAAATAAAGAAGCTAAAAAGGCCGCATTCATTAGTGCTATTAGTACTAAATTGAAAGACAAAGAATTGGTTGTTGTTGATAACTTAAATCTTCAAGATTACAAAACTAAGACTTTGGCAAGTGTTGTTAACAACTTAAAGTTAGACAAGACTGCAATCTTCGTTACTAAGGACAATAACGACAATCTTATTAAAGCTTCTGGCAACTTAAAGAACGTTGATGTAACAACAGCTAATATTTTAAATGTTTATGATATCGTATGTTGCGACAAATTAGTTCTTACAGTTGATGCAATAAATGAAATACAGGAGGCTTATGTTAAATAATGAAAGCTTACGACGTTATAATTAAACCAATTTTAAGTGAAAAAAGTTATGCAGATATCGCTAACAAAAAGTACACTTTCTTAGTAGCAAAAAATACTAACAAAATTGAAGTTAGACAAGCTGTTGAGGAAATATTTGGCGTAAAAGTTGCATCAGTAAATATTGCTAATATAAATGGCAAGTTAAAAAGACAAGGAAAATCTCAAGGTTATACATCAGATTACAAGAAAGCTTATGTTCAATTAAAAGAAGACAGCAAAGCTATTGAGTTCTTTGAGAGTTTAGCTTAGGAGTTAAGGAGGAAATAAAATGGCTATTAAAACATACAAACCTACATCACCAGCTAGAAGATTCTATACAACAGCATCTTTTGATGAAGTTACTAAATTTGAACCAGAAAAATCTCTTCTTGCACCTAAGAAAAAGAGCGCTGGTAGAAATAACCAAGGCAGAATTACTGTTAGACACATTGGTGGTGGAAACAGGGTTAAATATAGAATTATTGATTTTAAGAGAAATAGAGATGGTATTGCTGCTAAAGTTGTTGGCATTGAGTACGATCCAAATAGATCTGCATTCATCGCATTAATTCAATATGTTGATGGTGTTAAATCTTATATTATCGCTCCAAAGGGTCTAAATGTTGGTGACCAAGTAATGAGTGGTGAAAAAGCAGAAATCAAAGTTGGTAACTGCTTAGAATTAAAAGATATGCCAGTGGGTGCTGTTATCCACAATATCGAGCTTACTCCAGGTCGTGGCGCACAAATCGTTAGATCTGCAGGTATGGAAGCAAGATTAATGGCTAAAGAAGGTAAATTTGCAACTATCAAATTGCCAAGTGGAGAAACTAGAAAAGTTCTTTCAAATTGCCGTGCTACAATTGGTACAGTTGGTAACTTGGAACATGAAATCGTTTCTCTTGGTAAAGCTGGTAGAGTAAGACATATGGGTACTAGACCTACTGTTAGAGGTAGTGTAATGAACCCTTGCGATCACCCTCACGGTGGTGGTGAAGGTAAGAGCCCAGTTGGTAGAAAATCACCTCTTACTCCATGGGGAAAACCTGCTATGGGTAAGAAAACTAGAAATACTAAAAAGCATAGCAATAAACTTATTGTTAGCCGTGCTAAGTAGGAGTGAATCATGAGTAGAAGTTTAAAGAAAAAACCTTATGTAGAAGAAAGATTAATGCAAAGAGTTTTGAAATTAAATAACGAAGGTAAGAAACAAGTTTTAAAGACTTGGAGTAGATCTTCCACTATTTATCCAGAATTCGTTGGTCACACAATCGCAGTTCATAATGGTATGAAACATATTCCAGTTTATTGTACAGTTGATATGATTGGACATAAGCTTGGTGAGTTTGCACCTACTAGAACCTTCAGAGGTCATGGTGCTGATAAAAAAACTAAGGGCAAAAAATAGGAGATAAAAGATGGCTAAAAGAGTTAAAGAAAAAGCAGCTAGAAGACATGAAAATAAAGATAATAGACCTTTTGCTGTAGCTAGATACATCAGAATGGCTTCTTCTAAAGCAAAAAGAGTTTTAGATATTATCAAAGGAAAATCTTTTGTTGAAGCTTGTGCTATTTTGGAGAATACTCCTAGCACTGCCAGCTTAGTTGTTAAAAAAGTTTTAGTTTCAGCTGGTGCAAATGCTGAGAACAACAAAGGTTTAAGTAGAGATTTATTGTATGTTGCTGAAGCATACGCAAACCAAGGCCCATCTTTCAAGAGAGTTTCTTTCAGAGGAAGAGGCGGCGTTGATACAATTATTAAGAGAACTTGTCACATCACTATAATACTAGACAGTTCTTCAAAAAACTAATAAGGAGGATTTAGTTAATGGGACAAAAAGTTAATCCACACGGACTTAGAGTTGGTGTTAATAAAGATTGGAGCTCTTCTTGGTTCACAAACAAAAAAGAATTCTCCGAATATCTATTAGAAGATAATAAAATTAGAAAATATATCAACAAAAAACATGCAGCATCTTCTGTTTCAACAGTAGAAATCAGTAGAACTGCAAATAAGGTTACTGTTGATATCTACACTGCTAGACCAGGCGTTATGATTGGCGCTAAAGGTGCTGGTGTAGAAGAATTAAAAGCTGATATTGCAAAAATTGTTAATGGCAAATTTGTAAATATCAATATTAAAGAAGTTAAAAAACCAGATTTAGATGCACAAATCGTTGCACAAACAGTTGCTCAACAATTAGAAAAGAGAATGAGTTTCAGAAGAGCAATGAAGATGTCTTTACAAAAAGTTATGAGAGCTGGTGCTAAAGGTTGCAAGATTATGGTTAGCGGCAGACTTGATGGCGCTGAAATTGCAAGAAGTGAGCACTACAGAGAAGGAAGACTTCCTCTTCATACTTTAAGAGCAGATATCGATTATGCTACTTGCGAAGCACACACAACTTTTGGTGTTATCGGTGTTAAAGTTTGGATTTGCAAAGGCGAAATTTTAACAAAGAAAGTTGTTGCACCTCAAGAAAACGCTACTGTTGAAGGAGGACAAGAATAATGTTATTAATGCCTAGAAGAATTAAAAGAAGAAAACAATTCAGAGGAAGATTAAAAGGTAAAGCTACTAGAGGTAACAAAATCGCTTACGGTGAGTATGGTTTAGTTGCTTTAGAGCCATGCTGGTTAACTACTAACCAAGTAGAAGCTGCCCGTGTTGCTATCAATAGATATACAAAACGTGGTGGACAAGTATGGATCAACATCTTCCCTAACAAACCAGTTACTAAGAGAGCTGCTGATACTCGTATGGGTAAAGGTAAAGGTAATCCAGAGTACTGGGTAGTTACAATTAAGCCAGGTAGAGTTCTATTCGAACTTGGCGGTGTTACTGAAGAACAAGCTAAAGAAGCTATGAGACTTGCTGCATACAAGTTACCAATCAAAACTAAGTTTGTTAAGAAAAGTGACGAAGAAAAACAAGAAGGTGGTATTGTTTAATGAAAGCTAAAGAATTTAGAGAGATGACAAACGAAGAACTTAACAAAAAGTTAAAAGAATTAAAACAAGAACTTTTCAATCTTCGTTTCTCAAATGCAACCGGACAATTAACAAACCCAATGCAAATTAATGCTTGCAAAAAAGACATTGCTAAAGTTAAAACAGTATTAACCGAAAGAGAATTAAACAAAAAGGTTAATGCATAGTTGGGGGAGGATTTATGGAAAATACAGAAAGAAATTTAAGAAGAACTAAGATTGGTGTTGTTACAAGTAATAAAATGGACAAGACTATTACAGTTTCAGTTGTTTCTAATAAAAGACATCCTTTGTATAGCAAAGTATATAAATCAACTAAGAAATTCAAGGCTCATGATGAGAACAACGAGTGTAATATCGGTGATACTGTTGAAATCATGGAAACAAGACCACTTAGCAAAGACAAGTATTTCAGACTTGTAAGAATAATTGAAAGAGCGAAATAAGGAGTAAAAGATTATGGTACAACCTCAAACAATCTTAAAAGTTGCTGATAATAGTGGCGCTAAGAAAATTATGTGTATTAGAATTTTGGGTGGTTCATTTAGAAGAAGTGGAAATATCGGTGATATTATTATTGCTTCTGTTAAATCTGCTACTCCAGGTGGCGCTGTTAAAAAAGGTGACGTTGTAAAAGCTGTAGTTGTTAGAACTAGCAATGGAATCTCTAGACCAGATGGTTCTTACATCAAATTTGATGACAATGCTGCAGTTATTATTGATAACCAAAAAATGCCTAAAGGTACTCGTATCTTTGGACCAATTGCTAGAGAATTAAGAGATAAAGGCTTTATGAAAATAATTTCATTGGCTCCAGAAGTGTTATAAAAGGAAGGTATAATTTATATGTCATTACATGTTAAAAAAGGTGATAACGTATTAGTTATCGCAGGTAAAGATAAAAACAAGACTGGCAACATTATTACTGCCAATCCATCTGATAACACTGTAGTAGTTTCTGGTGTTAACATTATTGCAAAACATCAAAAACCAAGAAAAGCCGGTGAAAAAGGTGGAATTAATAAAGTAGAAGGCAAAATTGATGCATCTAATGTTCAAATTATCTGCCAAACTTGTGGAAAAGCAACAAGAGTTGCTATCAAACTTGATGGTGATAAGAAAGTAAGAACTTGCAAAAAGTGCGGTGCTTCATTAGATGTTAAGCCAGCAAAAAAAGAAGTAGCAAAGAAAGAATCAGCTACAAAAACAACTAAGGCAGCTGCAGAGAAAAAGACTACTGCTAAGAAGTCTACAACTGCAGAAAAGAAACCAGCTGCTAAAAAAACTACAAAGAAAAGTGATAAGGAATAGGAGGAATATAGATGGCAAAAGAAGTTAATAGATTAGTAGAAAAATACAACAATGTCGTTGTTCCTGCTATTATGAAAGAAAAAGGCTACACTAACGTTTATCAAGTTCCAAAAATTGACAAAATTGTTGTTAATAGAGGTCTTGGTGATTGTAAAGAAAATGCTCAAAGCTTTAACAAAGCAGTAGAAGAATTAGCTGTAATTACTGGACAAAAACCACTAGTTACAACTGCTAAGAAATCTATCGCTAACTTTAAATTAAGAAAGGGCAACAAGATTGGTGCAAAAGTTACTCTTAGAGGAACTAAAATGTACGAATTCTTGGATAGAGTTATTTCTATTGCATTGCCACGTGTAAGAGACTTCCAAGGTGTTTCTGATAAGTCTTTTGATGGAAGAGGTAACTATGCATTAGGATTAAAAGAACAATTAGTATTCCCTGAAATTTCTTATGATAAGATTGACAAAATCAGAGGTCTTGATATTGTTATAGTTACAACTGCAAAAAATGATGAGGATGCAAAGCTATTACTAGAATATATGGGTTTGCCTTTCAGAAAGAGATAGGAGGAAGATATTTCGTATGGCAAGAAAAGCATTAAAAGTTAAACAACAAAAAGAACAAAAATTCAGCACAAGAGAATACACAAGATGTAATATTTGTGGTCGTCCACACTCAGTTTTGAGAAAATATGGCATCTGCAGAGTATGCTTTAGAGATTTAGCATACAAAGGTGAAATTCCTGGTGTTAAAAAATCAAGTTGGTAAAAAGGAGATAAGTTTATGTATTTTACAGATCCAATTGCAGATATGCTAACAAGAATGAGAAATGCTCTTAGCGCAAAACATAAAAGTGTTTCCGTTCCCAATTCAAAAACTAAAGCTGCTATCGCAGAAGTACTTTTACAAGAAGGATTTATTGCTTCTTACAAAGTAGAAAATGATGGTGCAAAATCAAATATCGTTATCGATTTTAAGTTTGGTCCAAATGGCGAAAAAGTTATTAACGGACTTAAGAGAATTTCAAAACCAGGTTTGAGAATATATGCAAGCGTTGAAGAACTTCCAAAAGTTATCAATGGATTAGGTATTGCAATTATTTCAACAAACAAAGGTTTAATGACAGATAAGCAAGCTCGTATCGCTAATGTAGGCGGCGAAGTTTTGGCTTACGTATGGTAGGAGGAAGAATATGAGTAGAATTGGTAATAAAGCTATCACTATTCCTGCTGGCGTAACTGTTAAAATCGAAAATGATAAGTGCACAGTTACTGGTCCACTTGGAACATTAACAAAGAAGGTAGAGCCAAAACTTACATACAATATTGATGGACAAGTTTTGACTATTGAAAACAATAATATTGAGGCTATATATAATGCATATCATGGCCTATACAGACAAATTATTAACAATATGATCGTTGGTGTAACTAAAGGCTACGAGAAGAGGCTTACAGTTAATGGCGTAGGTTATAAAATTACACAAAAAGGTCAAGATTTAGTATTAAATATTGGCTTCAGCCATCCAGTTGAAGTTAAAGCAGTTGAAGGTATTCAATTATCTTGCGACAAAAACGAAATAATCGTTAAAGGCATTGATAAAGAATTGGTTGGTCAAGTTGCTTTAAAAATAAAAGATATTAAACCGGTTGAACCATATCACGCTTATGGTATCTATTATAGTGATGAAACTATAGTTAGAAAAGAAGTTAAGAGTGGTAAAAAATAATAAGGAGTAATTAGGTAATATGATAAATAAGATTGATAAAAATGCGGATAGAAAAGTTAGAGCAATCCGTGTAAGAAACAAAGTTAATGGTACTGCAGAAAGACCAAGACTAAGTGTTCATAGAACTCTTAATCAAATCTATTGTCAAGTTATTGACGACTCCAAGGGAATTACATTAGTAAGTGCTTCTACAATGGACAAAAATATTGCAGCTAGCATTGAAGGTAAAACTAAACAAGAATCAGCTTACATAGTTGGGGAAGCAGTTGCTAAAGCAGCTATCGAGAAAGGTATCAAATCTATCGTATTTGATAGAGCTGGATATCTTTACACTGGTAGAGTTAAAGCTTTGGCTGATGGTGCCCGTAATGGCGGATTAGATTTTTAAGGAGAAAGATAATGCAAAATAACGAGAAAAAATCATTTGAGAAAAAATCATTTGACCGTAAATCTCCAAGAAGAGAAAAAGAAGTAGACCCAATTACTAGTAAATTGGTTAATGTAAATCGTGTTACTAAGGTTGTTAAAGGTGGTAGAAATATGAGATTTAGCGCCTTAGTAGTTGTCGGAGATAAAGACGGTAAAGTAGGAATAGGTAATGGTAAAGCTGCAGAAGTTCCAAATGCAATAGAGAAAGCTACTGCTATTGCTAAAAAGAGAATGGTTAAAATTGCTCTAGAGGGAACAACTATTCCACACGAAGTAGTAGGTAAGTTTGGTACAAGCATGGTTAAACTTATTCCTTCTCCAGAAGGTACTGGTGTTATTGCAGGCGGTTCTGTTAGACCAGTTGTTGAACTATGCGGTATTAAAGATATTACTGCTAAATCTTATGGCTCAAGAAATAAGATTAACTGCGTAAAAGCAACATTAGATGCTTTAATGCAATTAAGAACTAAAGAACAAGTTGCAGCCCTAAGAGGAAAAACTGTTGAGGAAATTTTATAATAGGGGGATTTAGAAAATGGCAGAATTAGAAACTAAGAAAACAACTGTTAAGGCTAAATCTTCTAAAACAGTTGAAAAGAAAATAAGAGTTACTCTTGTTAAGAGTACTATTGGTTATAACAAAGACCAAGCTAGAACTGCTAAAGCTCTAGGACTTGGCAAATTAAATTCTTCAAACGAACTTCCTGATAATGATGCTGTTAGAGGCATGATTTTCAAAATCAAACACTTAGTTCGTGTTGAGAATATAGACTAGGAGGTAAACTTTATGAAATTACATCAATTAGCTCCTGCTCCAAATTCTACATTTGCAACTAAAAGAATTGGTAGAGGTATCGGTTCTGGTTTAGGTAAAACTGCAGGTAGAGGTACAAAAGGACAAAATTCTAGAAGCGGTGGTGGTGTTAGACCAGGTTTTGAAGGTGGTCAAATGCCTTTAACTAGAAGACTTCCAAGAAGAGGTTTTAATAACAAGAATTTCAAAGAAGTATACAATATTATTAATGTATCTGATTTGGAGAAATTTGCAGAAAATAGTGTTATTAACATCGAATTTTTGCAAGAGAAAAATATTATTAATAAAGTTGCCCCTTATGGTTTAAAAGTATTGGGAAATGGAAATATTACAAAACCTTTCACTGTTCAAGCTAAGAAGTTTTCTGAAAACGCAATACAAAAAATCGTTAACGCAGGTGGCAAAATCGAGGTGTTATAATGTTTAAAAGACTTATAGACGCTTTCAAAGACAAAGATTTAAGAAAGAAAATTTTATTAACAATCCTACTTATTTTAGTTTATAGACTAGGTTGTTGGATTGTTGTTCCAGGACTTGATGCACAAGCATTCAAAGATAGTTTAGGTGTAAGCGATGGATTAACATTTATGAATTTGCTAAACTCTGTTAGCGGTGGCGCACTTGCAAATGGTGCGATATTCGCTTTGGGTGTTTCACCTTATATTAGTTCTTCAATTATTATTCAATTACTTACTCTTATTATTCCAGGATTACAAAGATTGTCAAGAATGGGAGAAGAGGGCAAGCAAAAGATGTCAACTTATACTAAGTATTGTGCTTTAGTATTAGCTACTATTCAATCAATTGCAATTGTATTAAGTTATCAAAGTATTATTAATGCAGAGGTTGGTCCAGTATGGCTAATTTCTTGTATGGTAGTATTAATTCTTGTAGCTGGATCAATGGCAACTTATTGGTTAGGTGAAAAAATTACTGAATTAGGTATTGGTAATGGCCTATCATTACTTATCTTCGTAGGTATTCTTTCAACTTTTGCTAACAGCATGTATACTGCATTATTTGCTGAAAATGGTGTATTTACTGGCAATATGGAAATGTTATTAGAGATTTTATATTTCGTAATAGCTCTTATTGTTATTTTCGGATTTATTGTATTTATTGATATGGCAGAAAGAAAAATTGCTGTTCAATATGCAAAACAAATCAAAGGTAGAAAGATGTATGGTGGTCAAAGTACATTTATTCCAGTAAAAGTAAATTCTACTGGTGTTATGCCAATCATCTTTGCTATGACATTTATATCACTACCACAAATATTAATTAGTTTATTTGCTCCAAATTCACAAAGTGGATTTGCTCAATTCATTAATAAATATATCGGTACTCAAAGTTGGTTATATTTCTTCTTAATGGCTTTGTTTATTGTTGGATTTGCATATTTCTGGTCACAAATTACATTTAATCCAGTTGATATTTCAAAAAATATCCAACAAAATGGTGGTTTTATTCCAGGTATTAGACCAGGTAAACCAACAGCTGATTATTTAAAGAAAATATCTAATAGAATTACGCTTTTTGGAGCAATATTCCTAGCGTTAGTAGCAATTATCCCAAGTATTATCTTTAAGATAATTGGTACAGGTACACTTGTAAATGCATTTAGTGCTACAGGACTACTAATCGTAGTATCTGTTGCTATTGAATTAGATAAACAATTAGAGTCTCAAATGTTAATGAAGAATTATAAAGGATTTTTAAAATAAATCCGAAAGGATGATCTTATGCGTTTAGTATTATTAGGCCCTGTTGGAAGTGGTAAGGGAACACAAGCTAAACTTATTAGTGAAAGGTATGGAGTTCCTCACATTTCTACTGGCGAAATTTTTAGATGGAATATTCAAAATGAAACTGAACTAGGTAAACAAGCAAAGAAGTTTGTAGACGCTGGTGAGTTAGTTCCAGAAGAATTAACTATTAAGATAGTAGAGGATAGACTAGCAAGTGAAGAATGTCAAAAAAATGGCTTCATTCTTGATGGTTTTCCAAGAAATTTAGTGCAAGCTAAAGCACTTGAAAAAATGGCAACTATTGATAAAGCATTGCTTATTGATCTATCAGAAGAAGAGATTATTAGGAGACTTTCTAGTAGAAGGATGTGTCGTGAATGTGGTCATTCTACATCTTTGGATTGGTTAGTTGATGGCAAATGCGATAAATGTGGCGGTGAGGTTTATGTTAGAGATGATGATAAGCCAGAAGTTATTAAGAATAGACTTAAAAAACAAGCAGTGCCACAAGATGTTGTAGAATTTTATAAAAATAAGAATGTGTTTAGTGCAATCAATGCTACTGATGAGATTGAAAAAACTTATAAGTTGGTTGACGAAGTACTAAAAACAATCTAGGTGTTAAATGATAAAACTTAAATCAGAAAAAGATTTAGAAACTATGCGTATTGCGTGTGAAATTACGCGTGATACTTTAGATTATTTGAAAACGCAAGTTAAGGTTGGTGTCACTACAAAAGAACTTGACAGACTTGCTTACAACTATATTACAAGTCGTGGAGCGAAACCGTCTTTCTTAGGATACGGCGGTTTCCCTGCTACAATTTGTACATCTATTAATTCTGTTGTTGTACACGGAATACCAGATGATACTGAATTAAAAGACGGAGATATTATAAGTATAGATTGTGGAGCATATTATAAGGGATTTCATGGTGATGCGGCTAGAACATTCACTGTAGGAAAAGTGAATTCAAAAGTAAAAAGGCTAATAAAGATAACTGAGCAAAGTTTCTTTGAAGGTATCAAAGGATTAAAAGCAGGTGCTTTTGTTGGAGATATTTCAAATCGAATACAGACATTTGCTGAAAAGAATGGTTATTCTGTTGTTAGAGAACTTGTTGGACATGGCATAGGCAAAGATTTGCACGAAGATCCTATGGTGCCAAATTTTGGCAGAGCAGGAAGCGGTGTAAAACTAAATGCTGGTGCTACTATTGCAATTGAACCTATGATAAACATGGGGGATAAGAGAGTGCAATTCCTAAGTGATGGCTGGACTTGCAAAACCAAAGATGATTTACCTTCAGCCCATTATGAAAATACTGTATTAATTACCGAAAATGGTGTTGAAATATTAACAATCTAGGAGTAGGCTACTATGCAGAATGTTAAAAAAGGGCTAATTGTACGCTCAATTTTAGGTCATGACAGAGGTGAAAATTATATAGTCATTAATATCGATGATAAATTTTCATATTTGGTCAATGGTAAAATTAGACCTATATCAAACCCTAAGAAAAAAAGCCTAAAGCATATTGTAAAAATAGGCGAAAGCGAAGAAATAATAAAACTTATGGAAGCTAATAAGTTAGACAATTCTGTAATAATTAAAATTTTAAAAGAATTTAAACAAGGGGGCTGTTAATTTTGTCAAAAGAAGATGTAATCGAAACAGAAGGTGTTGTAGTTGAAGTTTTACGTAATGCAAATTTCAAAGTAAAATTGACAAATGGATATGTAATAACTGCGTATCTTTCAGGTAAATTACACCTAAACAATATAAGGATATTAGTAGGTGATCAAGTAAAAGTTGAGATGTCCTTATATGATTTAACAAAAGGCCGAATAATTTGGCGTATGAAACAACAAAGAACTGAGGAGAATAATTAGATATGAAAGTAAGACCATCAGTAAAGAAAATGTGTGATAATTGTAAAATCATTAAAAGAGATGGAACTGTAATGGTTATATGCTCTAAATACCCTAAACATAAACAAAGACAAGGTTAATATCAAAACTTTTTTGATATAACTTTTTTCGTGTTTATTTGTTTATAGTATTGATTTTTTACATAATAAATGCTATACTTATATAAGTATTGTGAATTGCAAAGTTTTGTGTTTCTTTGTTTATACAGTTAATCTGTAAAAAAACACCTTATTTTGAAAATAATCATGTTTTGAGGCGGCTGAGAATTTAATTCTTCTCAAAATGTGTTTTATATAAATTTATTTAAATATTTTTGGAGGAAAATACATGGCTCGTATTGCTGGAATTGATTTACCTAACGAAAAGAGAGTTGAGATTGGCTTAACTTATATTTTTGGTATTGGTAGACATACTGCTAACAAAATTTTAAAAGAAACCGGCGTAAACCCAGATACTCGTGTTAAAGATTTGACTGAAGATGAGATCGCTTTAATCAGAAATTACATTGAGAAAAACTGTGTTGTAGAAGGTGACTTGCAAAGAGAAATCTCATTAAATATCAAGAGATTACAAGAAATTGGTTGCTATCGTGGTGTTAGACATAGAAAAGGTCTTCCTGTTCGTGGTCAAAACACTAAGCAAAATGCTAGAACTAGAAAGGGTCCAAAGAAAACCGTATCTAAGTCTAAAAAAGCAAAAATATAATTTGTAGGAGATAAAGTATAAAATGGCTACAGTTACAAAAAAGAAAAAAGTAATTAAAAAGAAAAAAGTAACTAAAAATTTAGATAAAGGATGTGCCTACATTAATGCATCTTTTAACAATACTATTGTCACTGTTACCGATCAAGCTGGAAACGTAATTACTTGGAGTAGTGCTGGTAGTCTAGGACTAAGCGGTTCTAGAAAGAGCACTCCATATGCTGCACAACAAGCAGCTGAGATTGCTGGAAAAGCAGCTAAAGAACAAGGTTTAAATAGTGTTGACGTATATGTTAAAGGTCCAGGAAATGGTAGAGAAACTGCTATTAGAGCATTACAAACTGCAGGTTTGAACGTTACTATGATTAAAGACGTTTCTCCAATCCCTCATAATGGATGCCGTCCACCAAAGAGAAGAAGAATATAGTTTTATTCAAAAATTTATATAACATATTTAAGGTATTTTACCTTGAAGGAAAAATTAAAGGAGATATTAATTAAATGGCAAAATATACCGGTGCAGATTGTAGACTTTGTCGTAGAGAAGGTTGCAAACTTTTCTTAAAAGGCGAAAGATGTCTTTCAAGCAAATGCCCAATTGAGAAAAATGCAACTGTTCCAGGTGTTCACGGTCAAGCAAGAAAGAAAGCTAGTGAATATAGTCTACAATTAAGAGAAAAACAAAAAGTTAAAAGAGCTTATGGTTTGCTAGAAAAACAATTTAAGAAATATTACAATATCGCTGAAAATATGAAAGGTATTGTCGGTGAAAATATGTTATCTCTTCTAGAAAGAAGATTAGATAACGTTGTATACAGATTAGGTATCGGTTCATCTAGAGCTGAATCTAGACAAATTGTTAACCACGGCCATATTACTGTAAACGGCAAGCGTGTTAACATTCCTTCTTATTTAGTAAAGGTTGGAGATGTTATTTCTATAAAGGAAAACAAGCGTGATATCGAAGCTTTCAAAGAATTGAAAGATATCAAAGTTGTTCTTCCAAAATGGCTAGAATTTGATAGCACTGCTCTTGTTGGTAAAGTTAATGCACTTCCTCAAAGAGATGATATTGACTTAAATATTAAAGAGCACTTAATTATAGAGTTGTACTCTAAATAATCCTAAAAAGTGAGGAATTTTTCAATATGATGGAAATAGAGAAACCAAGAATTACTTGTGAAGAAACTGAGAATGGTTGTTTTGCAAGATTTATAGTAGAACCACTTGATAGAGGCTTCGGAATTACTATTGGTAATTGCCTAAGAAGAGTTCTATTATCTGCTTTGCCAGGCGCTGCTCCAGTAGGTATTAAAATTTCTGGTGTTCAACATGAGTTTTCTACAATTAAAGGTGTTGTGGAAGATGTAGTTGATATTGTATTAAATATCAAAAATCTTGCTGTAAAGGCTTTTGATACTACAAAAGATTTTAGCACAGTTATTACTATTAACAAATATGGTGCTGGTGAGGTTACTGCAGCCGATTTCGAGCCAAATGACTTAGTAGAAATTCTTAATCCAGAACTTCATATTTGTACCCTAGATTCTGATGCTCAATTTGAATTACAAGTATTTATTGGAAGAGGTAGAGGATTTGTTGTTGCTGATGCAAACAAACCAGAAGATGCTCCAATTGGTTATATCGCTATAGATTCTAATTTCACACCTGTTAAAAAAGTTAATTATTTCGTTCAAAACACTCGTGTTGGACAAAATATTGATTATGACAAATTAACTATTGAAGTAGAAACAAATGGAACTCTTTCTGCAAGAGAAGTTATAAGTCTATCTGGTAAGTTAATTCAAGACCATATTGGCTTATTTGTTGACTTGGTTGAAAGTATGTCTCAAATGGATTTACTAATTAGTAGAGAAGAAGATAAACAAACAAAAGTATTAGAAATGACTATTGATGATATGGAATTATCAGTTAGAAGTTACAACTGCTTAAAGAGAGCTAATATCTTAACAGTTCAAGACTTAACTAAGAAGACAGAGTCTGACTTGGCTAAAGTTAAGAATCTAGGTAAGAGATCTTTAGAAGAAGTTATAGCAAAACTTGCTGAATATGGTTTATCTTTACGTAATGATGAAGAATAAAAAGGAGATATGCAATGAGAAAGTTAAATAGACCTACTGATGAAAGAATGGCTGTTATTAAAGGTTTAGCAACTAATTTACTTTGGTATGGTAAGGTTGAAACTACTTTAGCAAGAGCAAAAGAAGTTAGATCTTATGCAGAAAAACTTTTAACCCTTGCAATTAATACTTTTGAAGATAATGTTAAAGTTGTAAAAACTGTAACAGATGAGAAAGGTGTAAAGGTTCAAAAAGAAGTTATCAATGATGGTACAAAGAAATTAAATGCTAGAAGAGCAATTATGAGTAAAGTTTATGACGTTCAAGAGCAAATGGGTGCAAATGAGACAAAAGCTGATTTTGTTGCAAGAACAAAAGATATCAACCATCCATTAATCGAAAAAATGTTTAATGAATATGCTCCAAAGTATGCTTCTAGAAAAGCAGAAAAAGGCATTGGTGGTGGATACACTAGAATTATTAAATTAGGTACTCGTAACGGCGATAATGCAGAAATGGCATTAGTTGAACTTGTATAGTAATAAAAAAAACTACATTCGTGTAGTTTTTTTTTACGTTTTTTATTTTTGATAAAATTATTTTCTTCGTGATTAATTTGCTTAAATTGATTATTAGATGTTACAATATAGTTGGGAGAGAATAAGTTATGAAAAGTAATATTTGTATAACTGGTTTGCTTAATAATTTTTCTAGTAATGTAGCTAAAAAGTTGGCAGATGATCTAGAACTCTTTTTTGCAGACATTATAAAAATGATAGAATTTGATATTATAGATATTGGTACAACAATAAATATTTTGGGAATGGAATATTATAAAAAGTTGTTGAATAAAAAATTAAAAGAAGTATCTATGTATGAAAATACTGTTACTTACCTTAATTACTACGTTCTTAATTATGATAATTGCAAAGAAAATTTAAAGAATTATTTGACAATATATTTGCAAGTAGATGAGGAATTCTATAATAGGGAATTATTAAACGAAGATAAAACTCAGTTGGAAAATAAATTAGAAAAAGGCATGTTTGCTTTACGTAATAAACATTTTGCAAGTAAATGTGATATAGTAATTAATTGTATAGGAAAAAATGAAAAGCAAATAATTAGAGAAATTAGAAAAAAGATTATTGAATATTTTGAAGGAGTTTGATGTGGATATACAAACTAAAGCTGTTAACAATTTAAGGGTATTAGCTTGCGATACTATCTCAAATGCAAAGAGTGGTCATTCAGGTATTGTATTAAGCGCAGCACCCATTTTATTTACACTATTTACCAAGCATTTAAAATTTTCTCCTAAAACTACGAAAAGTATATTTAGGGATAGGTTTGTGCTTAGTGCAGGACATGGAAGTGCTTTGTTGTATTCGTTGCTTCATGTGTTAGGCCATAAGATATCTATAGATGATTTAAAAAACTTTAGAAAGATAGACGCAAAAACCTCAGGGCACCCTGAAGTTGATTTGGATTTAGGTATTGAATGTACAACAGGTCCACTTGGTCAGGGAGTATCGACAGCTGTAGGTATGGCAATCGCGCAAAAATCTCTTTCTAGATATAATAAATCCGATTGTAAATTATTCGATAATAAGATATACACGCTTATCGGTGATGGTTGCCTTATGGAGGGGGTTTCGTATGAGGCATTGAGCATAGCTGGCAACTTGTGTTTGGATAATTTGATTGTATTGTATGATAGTAATAACAATACTTTGGATAGTGATACAAGTAATACACTAACTATGAATACGCAAAAATATATCGAATCACTTGGTTTTGAGTATATGTTTGTAAAAAATGGTAATGAAATTGCTGCTATTGATAAAGCTATTACAAGGGCTAAAAAAGCTAAAAAACCAGTATTTATTGAAATTAAAACGGTATTAGGTTATGGCTCACAAAAAGAAGGATTATTTGCATCTCATGGTTTAGTTATGGATGATACGCAAATTAAAGAATTAAGGCTAAAATTAGGAGTAAATTCGGAGTTATTCGAAATTGAAAAAGATGTAAAAGAATATTTTAACAATATTGTTAAAAATAATAATATAGATGTTGTATTCAAAGAAAAATTAAATAAATATAAAGAAAAATATCCTAGTGAGTATAAATTATTAAGTAAAGAGTTATCTAACAAGTTATTGCCTTTAAAATTAACAGATGTGATGTTGGATAAAAATCAAGAGAGTACTAGAAATATTGCTTCAGTTGTGTTGAATAAATTAGCTGAGAAAAATATAAATATTATTGGTGGTGCTGCTGATTTATCTAGCTGTACTAAAGCTATTATTAAAAAATCTTCGATTGTAAATAAAGTAGATTTTAGCGGGAAAAATATATTTTATGGTGTGAGAGAATTTGGCATGGGTTGTATAGCAAATGGTTTAGCTCTTGCTGGGTATAAGACTTTTGCTAGTACATTTATGGTATTTAGTGATTATTTGCGCAGTGCTATTAGAAGTAGTGCTATAATGAAATTACCAGTAGTTTATATATTTAGTCATGATAGTATAGCTGTTGGAGAAGATGGACCAACACATCAACCAATAGAACAATTAAGTTCATTTAGGGCAATGCCAAATCTAAATGTGTTTAGACCATGTAATTTAGAGGAATGTATAGCTAGCTATAATTTAGCTTTTTCTAGTATAGATAATCCTTCAATTATTTCTTTAACAAGGCAAGTTATAGATTTATATCCTACACCCGAAGTGGAAAGTGAAAACTTATATAAAGGTGGCTATATTATTTCTAAAGAAAATAATAAATTGGATTGGATAATTATTGCTACTGGTAGTGAGATACCATTGGCTATAAGAGTAAAAAATGCTTTAGAGAAGAAAGGTTGCGGCGTAAGAGTTGTAAGTATGTGTTGTGCTGAAATTTTTGAAAAACAGACTGAAGAGTACAAAGAAAGTGTATTGCCAAGTAAAATAACTAATAGAGTTGCAATCGAGGCGGGTGCTTCACAATCTTGGCATAAATATGTTGATAGAAATGGTTATATTGTCTCTGTTGATGACTTTGGAAAGAGTGGTAGTTTTACTGATTTGCTAAAGTATTTTAAACTTACAGATAAGGATGTTTTAAGCCTATTGAAATAAAAATGTAATTATTATGTGGATAACTTATCCACAAAACATCCAAAATTTAAAAAATGCCTAAAAATAGCGATTTTTGTATAAAATCGTTATTTTTTTATTTTCAAAAAATTTAAAATTTGTGATAATTTGTGTTTGCTTGTATATTGTTTGACAACTTTCGTCATATTTTTTATAATAAATTATATTTATTATAGTTTTGAATAAATAAATTTTTACAAACAACTAATAATAAAAATAATACATAGAAAAGGGTAGATGTATGAGAAAAAAAATAATTGCTTTTATTGCTGTAATGCTTGGTTGCGTTATGTCATTAGTTGGTTGCAGTTGCGGAGATGATATTTATAAAAATATGCAGATAAAGTCATCTTTTGTAGGTAATTGCACAACTTTAGATGATGAGACTATTTTGCTGTATAATAATAGTGAATTAGAATTGGAGAAGTTAAATCAAGGAAAGAGTCCTGAATCCGGATTTTATTCTAGTGCTGTGATTGAAATAGAGGTCGACGGAGTTGGTCGAGATGTTTCTAAAGAAGTTAAAGTGTCTTCTACAGATTCATGTGTTTTAGTCCAAGCAGGCGAAGAAAAAGACGGAAAGACTCAAATTGTTTTAAAAGCAAATGGTATGGGTGAATCCACTATTAAAATTTTAACTTTGGTTGGTGCTAAAGAGAAAGTATACAAGGTTAGAGTGGAAAAAGCTGTTGCTGAGATGTCTCAAAAAGACAATTTAGCTATTGCTGAAGGTGGTTCATTGGATTTCAATGATGCAAAAATCTTTGAAAACTATATCTCATACACTTCAGGA
This sequence comes from Clostridia bacterium, assembly GCA_017399265.1. Taxonomy (GTDB): domain Bacteria; phylum Bacillota; class Clostridia; order Christensenellales; family UBA1242; genus UBA11490. The sequence continues at coordinate 29,311 of JAFQDL010000005.1, read as the reverse complement.
GCTACTTTAAAAAATGTTAAGGTTGAGTTGGGTTCTTATAACAAAAACTCAGAGGTTGTAAAAATTACAGATGAGTTGAATGATTGTTTGAGAATTGTTGATGGAAGGATAGAATGTGTTCCAACTGCAAGTAGGACTCTAACATCAGCATTACAAACTCTTGGTTTAAATAAATTACCTGTTAATATAATCAATACAAATTCGAAAATTAATTTGGAATTAGATATAGACGTTGTTAATATTTCTAAAATTGATAAAGTGTTAATGGATAAGAAAGATAGTGCAGATTTGATTGTTTTGAATACTGTTTCAGGTGATTCTGCATTGTCAGCTCCTTATTATGAAGTTAGATTAGTTAATCCTTTAACTTTATCAGGAACTTCTTATGATACTTACTTAATTCAAAGGGATTTGTATTTTGTAGATTCTAACGAAATGAAATTCGGTAATGCTTTATATACATATTCGATTGATCAAACATTTAATATTGGTACAGATGGTTTGGTTTATATTAACGATAATATTGATGCTGCAGATACCCTTTCTTTAACAGCTAGATCAAACAAAAGAGGGGAAGATGGCAAAAACTATGAGTTTGTTAAAGTTCTTGTTGATTACAAGCAATACCCTGGCTTGTTTACACAAGAAGTATATATTAAGTTTGTAGAAATTTCTATTCCAACAGAAAAAGATATTTATATTAATGGACAATCTGATTTGGATAAGTTGGTTGTCTTTGATGCTGATAGTTATGTTAATAATGTTATAGGTACTCAGTTGAATGTATCAACTAGAAATGATGCTTTTGCTTCATATACTTATAAGTATAATTTAAAATTTGAAGGTAGTCCTTTTGGTGATATTAAAGATGATTCTACTTCAAGTGAGATACAGAATGATTTAGTTAATGTACAATTGTCTACTACTGGTTCTTCAGCTGTTGCTGAAACTCCTTATAGTCAAAGAACAAAATTGTATTTGTTCCATAATTTAAATGAGGAAAATTGCAAAGAGTTTAATAAAAATAATAATAGACGTGTAATTTTAACTATCGAGATTGGCTATAATATTGCAGGTGATAGTTATAGTGGAAATGAATTTAATTTTACTGCTACTAAGTCTATAGAATTAAAACTAATGCAAGGTTTGAATTCTGATCAGGCTGCCACTTTGATTCCAAACAAGCAAATTGTGTTAGATGTAACCGATATAAAAACTAACAATAAAGTAGCATTGACAGATATTAAACCAAATATTAGCGATTATATAAATATAAAAGATGCTGTATACAATTCAAAATATTTCTCTTTAGAAGTTTCAGAAGGTAATAATTGTATATATTTAGTGCCAAATAATAATTTGTTAACTACTAATGGTAAAGAAAGATTAATAGTTAAATTCTTAAATGGCCTTATAGTTAATGATATATACGTTGAATGTGTAATACCTGTGCCTTTCGGAGAAGATGCTAATTACAACAATAGACTTGGTGTTACTATTAATAAAACATTGCCATCATATTTATATGATAAAACATTGTTTACAGAAGGTACTTATAGTGCTACTTATAAAAATATTCCTGTAAAAGATTTCGAAGATTTTACTTCTTATTCTAATTTAAAGAATAATTATATTTTGAATAAGGGAAATATTATTGATTATGAGTATTCAACAATACATAATTTAGTATTAAAAACTAATACAAAAACTCCTATCCAATTTTTTAATATTATATCTAAAAATAGTGAAATATTTAAGTATGATATTACCAATTCTAAAGATATTAGAGTGGATTTAATTAAAAAATCTAGTATTAAAAGTTATTCCAAAGCTGATTATCAAGGTCAGTTAGTTGGTCAAATTGAAACAAGTAATATTATATCTGATAAATATAATCCAGATGTTCTAAGAGTAAGATATAGTGGTTATAGATACAATATGGATGATCAACTTGTAAAAGTGGATTTTGAGCATTATATCTTAATTTGGGTATTTAATGAATTACAATCTATCATTTTAGATAAATCTGTAAGTACAATATATGAGATAGATACTTTAGGTCATTATAATGCTAATGAAGCAAGCTTTGATTATTCTTATACTATAAATCCAGATGTTGTAAAACTAGGAGGTATGGTATCAAGTGAAGCAACTACAGATGGTGTATTTATCGATATTGATTATAAAGATTGGACAGAGATAATTGATTTTAATAGAGTTTTTGGACAGTTGTCTTGGAGTATTAATAGAATATTACCGCCATCAGTTCCAAACACATATGATATAACTATAGATGATTTGTTAGATGTTGTAGATGGTAAGATATTATTCAAATTAAATACTGAAAGAATAGGTAATGAAGAAGATATAACTTCTGCTTATGAATATTTCTATTATTATGTACTTTCAAGTATTGACAATGAACAAGATGCAATAGAAGAGTACAAGGAATATATTTCTAAATACTGCGCAGATGAACTTTACTTTAATGTTCCAGTAAAAGCAACTCAATTTGATACTAGAGAAGCAATAGATAGTTTGACAGTTAAGTTGCAATTTGCAAACATGGTTTCAAAAATTGAAATAGGTAAAATTTATATAGATGAAAGCCATGAAGAAATGGAATTAAGAGCAGATGGTATTTATGTAGAAAAAAGAAATGGTTCTTTATTGACTAATTTAGTTGATATTACATATTATTTACAAAGTCGTAATTATCCTATTAAAAATACGAATGTAAAGTTAGAGTATGGGGAAATTTCTAATGGCGCTAGTAACGTATTTGTTATAACAGATAAAGATGGAAATACTCATAGTAACTCAGGTAATATCATTGTTAATAATGGACATGTATATGTTAGATTGACAGGTTCTGTTGGATCACAAATTCTATATATTTCTAGCCAAGATTCATATACAACAAATGCTGATGGATTGCCACAAAGAGATCCAAATAAATTAGTAGCATTAACAATTACAGTTGCAGATGGTTCTTTAAAAAATCCTTTTAGAATTTATAATAGTTCTGATTATAATAGAATGTTGCAAGATGTTAAGAAAGATGATTATTATCATTATATCTTGGCATCAGATTTGAATCTATTAAATGATTCAAGATTCGCATTATCAGTTTTGAGTAATGTAGATATCCAACCAGATGATATTAACAAGTTCTCAATTAATGGTAGTTATACTTATACTGCATTAAATGGTTCTAAAGTAGTACAAGACAACCCTGAAATTATAGTTAGTTGGAATGAAAAACTTTCAAATGAGAATGTTGGATTGTTTGGAAAAGTAAAAAATGCAAAATTCTCTAATATAAAATTGACTATAAATGAAACAACAATAGGCGTAATGAGAGCATCTAACAATGTTGGTGGCTTTGTAGGTTATGCTATTAATACAATCTTTGATAATGTTAGCGTTACTGGCGTGCTTGAAGTAAATATTTTAGCAGCTAATGACGATCAAGTAGTAAACATTGGATCGTTTATTGGTAATGCAGAGGGTGTAATAGTTAATAATGATGTTAACGATGTAAACAACTTAAATGTTAATACTGCTATTACAGTGTCTTATACTGATGGAATTGCTAGAACTGCAAATGTCGGTGGTGCAATTGGTTATGCAGGGGTATATATTCCAGAAGGTGAAGAAGAGGTTGTTAATACAGAAGTTAATGGAATGATTGTGTATAGTTCAATTAATGCTGTATTAAATACTAATTCTTATATAGGTGGTGTGTTTGGGCAAATATATGGAGTAGATCCAGGAGCTTACCTTAACAAAGTAATATCCTATCCTCAAATTGTTGCTAACCAAAATGTTGGTGGTATAGCTGGTAAAATGTCTAAGACAGCATTAAATATGTCTAAGGTCTATTTTACAACTAATGAGTCTGGTACACGTACTGCTATTATTGCGGATAACAACGTAGGTGGAATTGCTGCCGAGGCTGATGGTAGCCAAATTATCGCATCTTATGTTAGAGGTTTTAATAAGGCTAACTTGTCTGATAAATACAATGGTGATATTTATTTAAATACTCTTATTGATATAAGTTTTGGTGGATTGGTTGCTAAAGTTACTAATAATTCAATAATTGATAAAGCGTATTTTGATGCCAGTGTTAAGTTTAACGAAGATAATACATCTACAAACATTCCAACAAATATATTATTCTTTAGTATAGATACTACTACTTTAGAAAATTTAGCAAATATATATGTTAAAGTAAGGACTAATTATCAAGCAGATATTGCAAAGTTAGAGACTGTTGATGCAGATTTAGTAGCATACTTTATTAAGAATGACACAGGTATAGTTATTTATAAAGATGGCGCAACAATAGACTATGAAGGTTTAATTGATCCTAATATATTTGCAGATGGTACTACTTCTAACATAGAAAAAGCTTGGTTCTATAACGATGATTATAAAGAATTCAATGATGGATATCCAATGTTATTGAATGGCAATATATTGCTTTATGATATAGTTCCTACGGGTGTAAATATTGACTACTATGAGAGTAATATCAATAATTATGCTAAGTCTCAGATTATGTGGTTGACTCCTTCTGAACGTGCAGTAAACGAGAATGTAAAAGTTGTATTGTTCTATAACGAAAATGCTACTGGTCAAACAAGTGCTATTAACAATAGATATGAATTTGGTGTTGATGGCAAATATAAGAATTCTGATACACGTACTAAGTTTATTGATTTACGATTACTTGGTGAAGAGATTGTAACAGAGTTTATTAAGCTTGCAGTTGATAAAGGAATAGAGATAAGCGTATATTCTGGTGATAATGATATTCTTGATATAGATGGTACATATGTAACAACAACTGGTTATGGTAATGTTACATTAAAAGTTGCTTCTAGATTTGATAACTCAGTATATAGTCTTTTAGATGTATATGTATGTAGTGGTTATAGTGATTTGAAATTGAATTACGTTATCGAAAACGATAGCGCACAACATACAGCTACAAATGTTGCTAAAGATTCTGTATTATACAAAAATGAAAAAGTATATTTGTCTCCAGTTGTAGTTAATATGTTCAAAGGTGGATATGCTTTAGGTGATATTTACTTTGATGTTGTATCCAATATGGGTGTAGAGGTTCAAGTAAATACAGAAAGTGCTGCTTTCGAATACGAAGGAAGTGAGAGAAATGCTGGTGATAGATTCTTTGTTGACAATATTACTACTACCACAAGTATATTTGAAATCTTGCCTACAGCAATTGGTTCTATAAAACTTACATTATTCCCTTATTATGTTGTTGATACAAATAATGATGGAGTTGTAGATGAAAATGACTCAAAAATATATGTGTCTAAACGTGAAGATGGAAGAGATGAACCTGTATATGAAGTGTTTGAATTTGATGTAAAAGCAAGAGCAAGAGAAATTATCATTAAAGATAATAAAACTGAAGCGAAGATGACTGCCAACGGCAGTACAAGTTTAAGCGTTGTTGTTACAACAGCAAATGTAAAAGATTTAGGTGATAGCAAATATCAATTAGTTGAAAATTTATTTATTGATTTATATAGTATTAAAGAAGTTGAAGATTTAACTAATAAGGGTACTATAGGTGGTATCGTTCAAGTTCAAATGAGTGAAGATGCTATATTTAACGAAGGTGAAATATTTAAATTTAAAGACGATGAATACTTGTTTGATAGAGGTAATTTCTATGGAAGTTTAGCAGTTATCAAGTTGGATAGCGTGCTTATACAAGAAATTGGCAATACAAATGAATATCATGTAACTTATAATTTTACTTTGAGATTTAATAAGAATGCGTATAAATTTTACTACAAGACTGAGGATATGGAATATGCGGATTATCTAATTACATTTAGTCCAAGTACAAACAATGCGTTAAGTAAAGAATTTAGATATACACTAGAATTAGACAATCCTATTGAGATTACATCTGAATTCTATGCAAATGCAGAAGGCTATAATACTACAGAGTTTAAACCTCAAGAAGTTGCAAGTAAATATATTTCTCCAAATAGAGAAGGTTTGTTAAAGCTTTCTATATTTGAAGAGTTTAACAAAGCAGATAGTGTTGTTATTACATTTGATGAAAATTATGTAGAACATATGCAATTCTGGCAAGCAGTTGCTATTTCTAAAGTTGATATTTTAGGTAGCGACGATAATAGTTATATCGCTGGATATAAAAAGATAGATACTGAATATACAGAAGATGGTAAAGGTATAGTATTAAGAAATATAACCAAAACTTATAATGATTCTACTTATTTCAACAATATTTTCTACATTATAATTAAAATTAACGAAGATGTAGTAATTGATCAAAATGATAAGAATTTGAATATAAGTATTCAAACTTTTGATTTAGATAATAATGAATTGTTGGGTAAAGAGGTAAGTTTGATTATTGAATCTTTACCAGTTGCGGATATTAGTATCGATAGTACAGATTTAACTGTAATGGAAATTGGAGATTATAAGAAAATTGATTGGGATGCTCTTAATTTTGATCCGGTATCAGCAAACTTATATGATCCTGAATATGGTGTAAGCGTAAGTTTAGAGTATGCAAAAAATGAATTTGATCAACATTTGTTTATTGTTGATGACAAAGGTTTAGAAATATTCAAAACAATTCAAAATACTACAGATGTTGAAGAGAAAGCTATATTAGAAGATAGTCTAATAAAAGCAGCAGAAAGTATTTGGAAAGACGGTGTATTGAATTTTGTATTTGATGAAACTGGAAACAGAACTAGTTACTATCTAGTTTGTATGGATACACTTAATAACGTTGAAGAGCCATATACATATATTTCTTATAAAGACAATGCACATAGAGATTACTATTCTTCTATAAATATTACATTGACTGTAAGGAAGACGATTAATAATGTGGCAGAAGTAGACACAGATGTTGTTGCTGTTCAATTAGTTCCTGTTGAATTAAAAGACGCTGCATTATCAAATGAGAATAATGAAAATAACAATTCTACTCTAGAGGTATTAAATGGTACATATACTAGATTAGAATTTGATATTAATAACGATAATGATAGAGTAACATCAGTAGGTAATAAAACTTACCAAACATGGAATAGAACTACTACCGAAAGATATTATTATATCAATGGTGAGTATGTACTATTAGATCCTAACACTTCAATTAAAGCTATTATACCAAATGATATAAATGATGAAAATCTTGATAATGATAGCCTAAATTATACAAAAGTATCTGGAAATTCTAGGGTAACAGAATTTATATCTCTTAAAGGTATAACAAAATATAAATATCTTGCTAGTGATTATTATCAAATTAATAATTATGAGCGTGGTGATGCCGATATATTTGCTACTTATGAATACAAAGAGGGTGATAATGTAATAGCAACTATAATTAATGAGAACTCACTATATGTTTATTATTATGTAGTTAAAGATGCTAGTCAAAACATTGTTGCGATTGTTCCAGTTGTTTTACAAGATGGTTCATATTACAAATATAATGAAGATTATGAATTAAAAGCAGTTGACTCAAATATAATAGTTGAAACTGCTACATTGGCTGACTTTGTACAATTTGTAGAAAATAATGGTTATACTCGTGAACCTAGCAATGAAAAAGTTACATTTAAAAAAGGTGATGAAGAAATATTATTGCTATCTCTTGATTTAGATTTGAACGGAGATGGTAGTCTTGATAAAGTTTCTTGTATATATACATTTATTCCTAGTAGATATGTTGAAGTAACAGGAGATGCAGCTGATTATACTATAGACGGTAATAAAGTATATATATTACATGAAAAAGATGGTAGATACGTTCTTATTGAACCTGAAAAGCTTTATAATGTAAGTAATTTAACATCTACTGAAATAGAACAATTCTATAGTAATGATGATGATAATAAGTTGCCAGATTCTTACAAAGGCTATAGCTTCTATGTTGAACATAAGAGAAATGATTCTTGTCAATATGTAAGAATAGGTAGTTATGGTGACGATGGATTGGTATATGATCTATATCAACAATCAGACTTTACTACTGAAGAATTGGAAGAGTTTATGTTAAGTGGTATCACTTTATACTACAATACTAACGAAGGGGAACCAATTTATTTAGTTAAATCCGATGTTACATTCTATTATGTTATCAAGAATGGCTCTACTCCAATTACAGAAGAAAAACTTATTACATTAGACAATCAAGAAAATACCATGGACAAGTTTGAGCTTTGTAGGAATGTTCAATCAGAAGTTATAAATGATGTAACTTATTATTATGAATATTACACTATCAAGGCAAAAACTGTTTGTAATGATGTTAGAATTATTGCAAAAATTAAATATTTCTATGATGAAAAAGGTCAAATTGTAGGATTATGTCAAAATGCTGATGGTTTATATGACGACAGTTACGATGGTAATACAAGTTATGTGCGTACAGAAAATGTAGTATATGTATCAGACAATGGTAGTCTTGAAGCTAAAAAATACCACAGAGTATATCAATATGAATATGCATTTGATCTTGTAATTAAAGCAAATTCAAGTTATGACAATCCAATCCCGATTTTCGATCAAGAAGATTTCGAAAACATGGTCAATGGACAATCAACAGCAGAGAGTCCAACTGGTCAACACTATATCATGATGGATAATATTGAATTAACAAATTATTCAATTGTTAAGAACCAAGGTATAGGCAACATTGGATCTTTAGATGGTAATGGCTATATATTAAAAGTTAAGAGCTTTAATACAGATGACGCTAGAAGTAGTAATATAACTAACTTTGGTATATTCGATGTAATTTCTGAAAACACAATTGTTAAGAATCTTACAATCGATATTTCTGATGTGTTAGTTGAAGCTTCAGATGTAGAAGAATCTAAATTACTTATCAAAGACAAGAGTACATCTGATTTAATAAATGCATATATGACTAGTACTGACTACAAAAATCAATCACTTTATTATAATGACGAAGGTGTTGCAGTAGGTCTAGCAAGTATAGACTTGTCATTCTTAAAAACTGTTAATTTTGGTATATTAGCAGGTCAAAATAATGGTGTTATTACTAATACTAAGATAATTGCTAGTGAGACGGCGAATAAATATTTCAATGTATTACTAAGTGAAAACGTAGATGGTTATACAACTAATAATGTTGGTACATTAGTTGGTATTAATAATGGATTTATTACTAATAGTAGTGTAGGATTATTGGATAGTTACTCTGAAGAAGATTTGGCTACTCCAATAGTAGATTATAAATTTAATAGTACTCAAATGGTTAAGCAAGTAAATGTGGCAAATGCTGTAGATGGTGAAATTGATTATACCAAATCTGAAATATTGAATTTGTCTCCATTCTATTTGTCAGCAAATGGTAATATTGGTGGATTTGTATCAGAGAATACCGGTGTTATAAGTTCTAGTTTTGCTAAAGGTTTAGGTATATATAATACAATAACTGATCTTAGAGATGACAATAACGAAGCGATTAATACAGCTGGTTTTGTTGTAAACAACTCTGGTAAAATCTTAGAAAGCTTTGCTCAAGCATATGAAAATTCAGGATTTATTGCTAAATTTGAGGAAGGTCAAAATAAATTAAACTATGATATTAGATCTGTTGGCAATATTAGTGGATTTGTGTATAACAACCAAAGCAATGGTGTTATTGAGAATGCTTATTCTGCATTAGCTCTAACTACTAATGCAACAACTACTGCTGGTTTTGTATATGAAAACTCAGGTACTATTCTTCATGCTTATTCTACGTCATATTGTACAGTAATAGAGTCTTCAGATGCTAGTTCTTCTATAGCTTATGGTCCATTCTATAGTAGAGAGAGTAGCAGTTCTAATATTGAAAATGCTGGTACATTTGAGGATTGTTATTATTTAGTTGATGCAACTAAAAATCAATCGGTTGTAGTTGAGGATCCTGCTATTGCTATTGTTCATACAGGAGCAGGGGATATAAGTGAATTTGAAGAAAAATCTTCATTTAATGCATTTAGCTTTAAGGAAGATGATTCAACAAAAGATTCTGACAGCGCTATATGGTACATGACAGCTTGTGGCCCTAGATTGATGTCTACAATTAGTAGTACTTATTCTCATAGAACTTTATCAGGTGTGTCTGAGAAGAAAGAAGGAGAACAAGAAACTAACTTTAAATTTGTAAATTATGTAGTCTTAAAACACAATAATGAGAATATTAAGTTGTATATTATTGATTCTAAAGTAAATGAGAAAGAATTTATTTATCAGGATATTGCTGGATTTAGATATTTCTTTGATGCTAATAATGTGCTTTGTAGAAATATGGTTGTTGGAACAGGAAATGGTGCTGAACTTTCTGGTGATGAGGTATCACTAGGAATTACTGGATGGGTTGATCCGAAAACTGGTAAAATTTGCATTAATGATGCATTAGAGTATAGTACGTTAGTAAAACTTGATGCTTATGGCAATGTCGAAAAAGAATTAGATTTGTTAGAAGTTGATCAATCAGAATATGTGAATTTGACGTTTAGTTATATTTACGATGCTAATTGTGTATATGGTTCAAAAAACAATCCACTTCTTGTAGATACTGCTGACAGAATGGTTAACTATATCACTAATTACGCAAAGAAATATAAAGTTGGTGACGAAAATTTAGTAATATTTGGTAATTACAACGAACAAGTAAGATATATTAGACAAACTTCTAATTTGAACTTTGCTTCTAATAAAGAAACAGATGTAAATATTCTTCAAATCAAAAAGAATGATTATTACTTAAAAGAAGTTATATTTGCAGGTGTTTATCAAGGAAATGGCCTTGAAATTCAAAATATCAACTTGTCAGAAGTTAATACAGCTAGCCAAGATAGGTCAACATTGTATTATGGACTATTTGAACAAATTGGTTTGTTTGATAGAGGTTCAGAAGAGACTGATGAGACTGTTGTTAAAAATTTAACAGTTACTTATAGTGAATATTCTACAAATAACGCAAAAGCAAGTGGTGTTCTAGCTGGTGCAATATTCAATTCACATATCATAAATGTAGATGTTGCTATGTCTAGCGAACATACATCAAAAGAAGAAGCTCAGATTATTACTGCTATTAACTTGGTTGGTGGCTTAGCAGGTTTGACACTTGATACTAAATTGACAGATATTAATGTGACTAATATTAAGGTAAAGACAACTGCACAAGTTAACATCAATCCAACTAAAGATGTTGAGAATAATATTAAAGGTGATTTTATTACATGGAGAGGCTCTCAATCATCTTCAGGATCCACTCAAATACAATTTAACTTGTTTGATTGGAATAGGGATGCTAAAAATATAGATGAGCTTTGGAAAATATATGGTACAGAGTCTGTATCTTATGCTGGTGGTGTAGTAGGTGTTATGTTGTCTACTGGCGAACCCGATACCGATGAGACTATAACTGGTTTGAGAAATTATAAAGATTACGATGCTCAAAGTGTGACTGTGAGCGGAGATGTAACAATCAATGGTACTAATGCTGGTGGATTGTTTGGTTATATTTCAGATTCTGTTTATCTATATGATGTGGAATTCGTTGTTACATATGAAGAAAACGAAGATGGTAGCCAATTTATTATTGGTAGAAACTTCGTAGGTGGTATTGTAGCAGAAAACCATGGTATTATTAGTAGAGCACAAGTTAACTTTACTAAAGATAAACAATCAGAATTTGATTTTGAGATTGGTGAGCATAATAATCCAGCTCCAAGCAATAATAAGACAAAACTATTTGGTTCTACTCAAGGTGCTGATGTCAAGGTCGTTGCAATTGGCGGGCTTGTAGGATATAGCAAAGGTGGAATAATAATAGATAGTTACAACAAAGTAAATGTTGAAAATAATAATGCATTGATTGCTGGTGGTGTAGTAGGTTATGTAGATGGATCATCTTATATATCTTATACTTATACTACAGCTGATGTTCGTTCTAGTCATATTATTGGTGGATTTATCGGATATGTTAGATTAGATAGTGCATTTAATTTAGATATTTATACAGATTTAAGATTAGAAAAAGCTGTTTCAGCTAATCTATGGGGTAGTGAGACAGTGAATGCTTTACGTTCATCTGTAGCTAATAGATTAGGATTAGGTGCTAATGATAAAGTTATATTAACAATGCCAGAGATTGGTAACCAAAAAATAGCTGAAGCTACAAAGGTATATAATATTAAAGTTGTTGAAGAAGATAAGCAATATGCTTATACCAAAGCAGCTTCTAATATAAATGGACAAGTAGATGCTGTCTATATTGGTTCAATGATCGGTCATATTGGTATGACAAAACTGGCTGTCGAAGGTAAACAAGGTTATTATGAAAATGATAAGTATTTTGATAATACATACTTAAAAGAAGATAAAATTAAATTCTATAAAGTAGTAGATGGGGCAGTCCAAGGAATTGCAAGCGCTATTAGTACGACGTATTCTGTCTTAGAATCTAAAACTAATGATAACCAAAAAGTAATGAGCTACAATTCCAACTACGATTTGGCGTATGCTAAATTATATTCTGGACAGATCTCTCAATGGCATTTAACACAAAGTGATAAAAAACTTGGATTATTAAAAGCTGTAGCAGCAGAAGAGATTGAAACTGCTACTCATGTAGTTGCTGTTCCTAAAAAAGATGTAGTTGTTATTCGAAAAAATGTAATTGCTATTCAAAATGATCTGGGATCAGTTTACGATGAAACGGAAGTAATAATAAAAGAAGTAACGATAGATGATGTTAAAAAGAATATAGTATATAAGAAAGATACTGATATCGTGCTTGGAGAGTTTAAAGGTTATAAATATACAGAGTTAGTTTACGATGAAACGGAAGTAATAATAAAAGAAGAGTCGATAGATGGTATTACCAAGAATATAGTATATAAGAATGATACTGATACTGATATCGTGCTTGGAGAGTTTAAAGGTTATTATGTTATTTCTCCTAGTAATGATTATGTAGCAGAAGATGTATATGCTGATTATAGATTTAACGATGGTGTGTTAAGTCATTATTCTAAACAACTATATTTACAGAATTTGTTAGGAGTGTACTCAAATCTTACAGAAGCAGAATCTGGTAAAGAAAATACAGATGAAGATGTAGATAAGAATTCTTCTAAAAACATCTTTGAAGATATATACGAAGAGTATAGTTATAATGAAGATGGTAGTAGAGATTATATCCAACAAAGAATTGATGTAAGGTTCTTTGGAACTGATGAAGATCACGACACAGATTCACAAGAAGTCTGGAAGATGCAAAACAATGGTCAACTTCCAGAGTATAGTAAACAAACGTATTCTAACTACGTATTAGTTACTAATTTTCAAGAATTAGAAGATGCTTTTGCAGATTCTAATACTTCAAAAGTATACACAGTTCTTTATAATGATAAAGATAATAATGAAATTACTTATGACATCTATATTAACAACGAGAACTTGATGTATAACTTTGCTAAATACAATACTGTATTCAAAGGTATGCTTCGTGGTGGATATTATAATGAAGGTGAGTTAATATTTGAATATGCTGACAATGCTACTGATAATATTCCTACAATTAATATTCATACAGGTAATACGAAAGCGGCATACGCTTTAATTAACAAACTAGATACAGCAGTGATCAAGAATTTGAACTTTAATATTATTGTTACTGCTTATGATGACAATACTTATGTTAAAGTAAATGCAGCTAAAAATGGAAGCTTTGGTTTCTTAGCTACAACTATTAGTTCTACAGAGTTTGAAAATGTATCATTTAATATCTGTGCTAAAGATGTTGAAGGTAACGAACAAGATGTACGTTTAACTCTTGTAGGTGATGCAGAAGAAGCTGGGCTAACATCAGTTAAATATTTTGGTACTATTATCGGTGCTTCTTATAATAGTATATTTAGAAATGTATCTATTACATATAATTCAGATGTTAAATTAACTACTGGTAAAGCAGAAGCGATATCCAACTTTATAGGTTTTGCATCTGGTAATATTATGGAGAATATTCGCCAGACTGGTGATGAAAAGACATTTAGATTATTAATAGATAACTTAAGAACAGACAAGGTAACAGATTTGTATACAGCAAATGTGATTGCCAAGAACAATAACAATGTAATAAATACTGTTTCAAGTAATATTAAATTTGAAATTGATTATTATAGTACTCAATCAAATGATTTGAAAGCATATGGTATCTACTTTAACATATTTGCAGGTGGCTTATTTGGTGGCTCTACAGGTGGAAGAATTAACACTGCTACTTATTCTGCAAGAAGCGTAGTTATTAAATTACAAAGAACTAGTGCTTCTCAAATAATTAAATCCGTATACTTTGGTGGATTTAGTGGTTATGTATATGGTACAAGTATCACTAATTATACTACTATCACTAGTTATACTACAGAAGATACTAAACCAACATATACATTTGATATACAATATCTACATGCATATATTGGTGGTGTAATAGGTAATAGTGATAGAAATACAGCTATGTATGATATAAAATCATATGCCGATATTAAGGTTCGTCCACAAAGTGGAAGTGAGCAGCATATAGGTAATTATTATATTGGTGGTATAACTGGACGTAATTTATCAGCTAAAAAAGCTGAAAAATTGGTTAATTATGGTGATATCACTATACTTAATATTGAATATGAAGAGTTTGCCTCAATTGGTGCACCAAATATTTATATGGGTGGTATCGCAGGCTATTCGACTGGTGAATTTAATCAAATTGCAAACTATGGTATAATAAAAACATATAGCAAAATAGAAAAAGATGATGAAGAAGATGATGAAGTTGAAGATTATAATCAAAATGCTTTAGGTAAAGTAGTTGATAATGATTTACTAAAAGATGCTATATTCTATGTTGGTGGATTGTTTGGTTATATCAGATCTATCAAAATTACTAATTTTGTAGTATATGGTGATATATACTATATGATAGGTACACAGAACTTCTATGGTGGTGTGGTAGGTTATAGTAGACTTACTGACCTAACACTAGAGAATGGTAAATCTTATGCAAGATTCTATTCTTCTGATAATACTCAAGCGGTTAGATATAAAGCAAACCTTTATACAATAGCTGAGAATTGCCAGAAAAAAGTAGAAGCTACAGAAGAAGTTGTGGGAACTAAATATCATACTAGTAATGTATATTATATAGCAGAGTTCTATGCTAAGTATGCTGATCTATATGGTAGTTTTAAAGATTCAAACAATTACAATGGTACTCAAGTGTATTATTATAATGACATCGCATCATTTAATACTAAATTAAACGATGCAGAGACAACTGATGTGTTTGATTTAGATTCAAATTATTTAGAAAAAGTTACTGAGTTATATAATAAAATCAATGCTAAAGGAAATTATAATATTAATGTAGGATCTAATTTAACTACGATTACATCGAATAATTTAATAGATGGTTATTTCAATGGTGTTATAACTTCAAATAATACTACCATCATTAATGGTGGTTTGTCTGGAGTTAATTTAGGGCCTAATGCAATTATTTCTGGTATTAAGTATTCTATAGCAGATCATGCATTACAAACTCTAAACATAGATGAAGTATTAAATAATGATATTACTACTCACTATATTCCATTTATTAATCAAAATAATGGAAGGATTTATAATAGTGTTGTATTTGGTGAAGTAAGTCGTAATATACAAGCAGGAAATGTTACTGATCCATTGGTAATGGCTACATTTGCTTATCAAAACAATGGTGATATTGTTAGATCTGGTGCTGTTGTTACATATACAGGAGCATTTAAGTCTAATAGTAAAGTTGCAACAGATGATGGTAATATAAAAGATATTCAATCCAATCTAGAATTTAGTGGTTTTGTATATAACAATGGTGGAAGAATCACAGATTGTTATTCTACTACTAATATTGATCATATTAACAAAACTGATAGATTTGATTTTGGAGATCCTGGTGATAGTAAATTTGTAGAAATTGTTGATGGCGAGACAAAAGAATATAAGTATCAAGAGCCAACTAAAGGAGAGCATCTACAATTTGCTGGACTTGTTTACAAACAAGATGTAGTTAGTACTGATGTATTAGTTAATAATTCTTTCCATACAGGTACACTACATGATAATACAGTTCCTGCTGTTAAGTATCAAAAATATATTATTAAAGTGGAAGATGGAGATGATGAAGAAAAATATTTACTAACTTCAGATAATTCTTATACCAACGTTTATGGTTCTGCATACGTAGAAGACTTTGAAGATGCAAAATCTCCTTTCTTGAATAATGTTACTGATCCTAGTGGTAAGGCTATACTTACAGATATTAATAGAACATATATCTGGGTAAAATCAACGTCTCGTGATGTCAACTATAATCAATATTATTTCAAAGATGTGTCAGTAGAAGGTTCTAATAACGAAATAAAGATTGCTACTGGTATAGAGGCGAATTTTGATGTTGCGGGCCAATGTACTATAATCGATAACCCATATTGTTTAATGGATACAAATACTGCTGGATATAAGCCTGGTGCAATAAATGAAATCATCTCATGGCCAGAGAGCGAAACTGACTTGGGTGGAGAATATTATTTATTCAAAGATAACTCTAATTCAATTATTATTCAAACAGCACGAGATTTACAAAGATTAATAGTCGATTATAATTCTAAAGAACTTAATTTAGATGTATATATCATTGCTGACAAATTGGATATGACTGGTTTGCTTGGTGAAGAGATAGATGGTATTAAACAGCTTAAAAATGATAAGAAGATTGTAGGTATCGGAGGTAATGGAACAGGTGTAGAAATAGCGAATTTAACACTAAACACTGCTTTTGTAAAAAATAATAGTGGTGATATAAGCGGATTATATTTCAATTCTGCAAGTGTCAAAGGTGAAAATGCAAAAGCTATTGTAGTTGAGAAAAACGAAGAATTTGGAAATATAAACTACTGTTCAGTTGCTAATTCAACATTGATTTACGCATATAAAGGCACTGAAGATTCTGAGGCAAATATAGGCATATTAACTGGTAAAAATTATGGTTCTGTAAGTGTTGTATGTTTACAAAATAGCAGTATTGTTATTGAAAATTATAGCAATAAAACTATTGACAATGTAGGCGGGGTGTCAGGATTTAATAAAGGATCAATCATGCATGGATTTGTCGGAAATTCAAATAATGCAAATTCTGGAATATCTATAACTCATACATTTAACAGTAATGCTTCAAAACTACAAAATGTAGGTGGTATTGTTGGTAAGAATGAAGGTTTCTATAATAGGGTATCTCTTTATTATTCCACACTAAACTTGACTAATACTTTACATATTGGTGGCATATCAGGTTGGGAGGCTGGAGTGTTTGAAGATTCTAGTATAGCTCATGCCATTTCAGATTGTGTAGTCTCAGGAGATAGTTGTGTGGGTGGTATGTACGGAATAATTGAAGGAGCTGTTTTGAATGGCTATTTGATTACTGTTGATGAGAAACCAGCTACTAACTTCTTCGCTGTAAATATGAATGTTTCATCAAATAACGGATTGGTTGGTGGTATAGCCGGAAATGCAGGTGAGGCTAAGCTTCATAACTTAAAGATTAACAATATTAGTGTAACAAGCTCCGCATCTTATGTAGGCGGGTTTGTTGGATATGTAAATAATGGTGAAATATGTGATTCTACTGCAGATACTATAATCGTAAAGAGTACTGGTGTGAGTGCACAATATGTAGGTGGCGCTGTTGGTCAAGCAGAATCGACTACAATATCTAATGTAAAGATTGACAACACTCAAGGCGGAAAGAATGTTAATAATATATCTTCTGTGAGTGTAAATAGTAATGGCGCTTTTGTCGGTGGTATAGTTGGAAGTGCAGAAGAAAATTCAATTATTACTGGTTGTTCAATTGCTGATACAAATATATCAGCTAATGAAAAATATGTCGGTGGCTTTGTTGGACAATTGAAAGATTCAATGGAAAGTTTACAAGGCGAAAGTTCATTAATAAATGTATCAGTTTCAGCAAATAGTGTAGAGATAGACGATAAAAAATCAACTACTGCAAATTATGTAGGTGGTGTTGTAGGTTCTGCTGATAAAGAGATTTTCAACTCAGATGCTAAAGTAGTAATTATTACATTAACAGTTTCTGGCAAAAAATATGTAGGTGGTATTGTAGGTGATGCTTTAAGTGTTTCTCCTGATAATGCAACATTAACAAATATTACAATCACTGGTACAGATAATGTAGGTGGTGCTGTAGGTTCTGCTAGTGGTGCAATATCTGGTATTGAAATTAAAGCGGATGCATTTACTAATATAGTAACTGGTACAGATAATGTTGGTGGTGCTATTGGTAGCGGTGAAGACGTTGAAGCTATTAAAGTAAGTAATATAAGTGTTACTGGTAATTCATTTACCGGAGGTATAATCGGTAAAGCAAATGGAACTATAGGTGGAGCTGATGCTGATTATGTATTAGCAATGGATATTAATATTACAGGTCAAAAGAGTTATATTGGTGGTATAGCTGGTTACGTTAAAGGTTCTATACAATATGCTATTATTGATAAATCATCTAATGGTATAGACTTGAATGTTATATCTTCTTCAGCTGGTAGTTATGTTGGTGGAATTGCAGGAAGTGTAAACGGAGATATTGAGAATAGTATTGTAAAATCTGTTAATGTCACAGGCGGTTCATTATCCAACAAAAGTGTAAGTGTTTATGTCGGTGGTGTGGCAGGTTTTGTTGATGGAACTATTGACAATTTGTTATTAACAACGTTAAATGATAATGTAAAGAATCAGATTAGTTCTAGTACACTTAATCCTAAAGGAATAGGTGGAATAGTAGGTAGATTGAAGAATGATGTTACAGCTTCTGCTATTTTAAATATTTCTGTAGAAAATACAATAGTTGGTAAAGCTTCAGTAGAGTATGCAGGTGGTATTGTAGGAGAATATGAAGCTAAATCAGGTACTGAGGAAACTAGAATAAGCACTTTCGATTATTCGGACAGTGGGCTTGACGAGATGCTAAAAGTAACAAATCTTAATGGAAGATCAGATTATAACACATTAAATGATGTAACTATAAATGGTAAATCATATGTGGGTGGTATAATTGGTTCTCTAGTTAAAGATGTAAACATAACTATAGCCGATATAGATATAGTAGGAGTTAAGATAAATGCTTCTGGTAGTTATATCGGTGGTGTAATAGGAGAATTGCTAGACGAGGCTTCTGATATCTATGGTGTAAGGATAACAGGAACTGAAAGTAATCAATCTCAAATTACGATTACTACAGATGACTCTTCAAGTAAATATGTTGGTGGTGTAGTTGGTTATGCATACAATGTATTAAAAGATGTTGAAGAAGCATCAAAAGACAATTTAATTTCTGTTGATCATATGACAATTAGTTCGGCATCAAAATATACTGGCGGTATTGCTGGATATGCTGTTAATGTAGCAACTTCTCTACTTAAAGGTGCGTCAAAAGATGCTAGTCTTCCATTTAGTGAAGATAAGAGAGGTAATTTTGCAATAAATGTTAGTTATTCAGAAATATCTAGTTCACAAAGTTATCTTGGTGGTGCATTCGGACAAGTATTGAATGCAAAAGGTTCTTATATAGTTGCCGACACAGAAATTATAT
The DNA here is from genome assembly GCA_017399265.1 of Clostridia bacterium. Taxonomy (GTDB): domain Bacteria; phylum Bacillota; class Clostridia; order Christensenellales; family UBA1242; genus UBA11490. The sequence goes on along the minus strand of JAFQDL010000005.1, from coordinate 9,546 downwards.
CTACAGCAAGCAATATAAAAGTAGGTGCGATCGGAGGTGTATTCGGAAGAATTGTTACAGCGTTTATGGATGGAAACTTTACAGGTAGATCGATATATACAGATGGTGTTACTATTACAGTAGACAAAGGTTTAATTAGTTATTTAGAATATGGTGACGAGATCGGTATAGGTGGTGTAATTGGTAACTATAATGGCACCGGATTTGAGTTGGTTCAACAATCTATTAAAGTAGACGACTTAACCATAAATGCGACTGGTGATTGTGTCGGTGGTGTAATTGGTTTTGCTGCTAAGATTAGATTGTCTGATCAATATGAACAAGTTTCTGATACAACTACATGTAAAACATGCAATGGAAGTAAAACAATTCCTTGTGACGGATGCGAGGGGGCTGCAACAGGTTGTGACGAATGTGGCCTTGATGGCAAAATAGACTGTCCAGATTGTGCCGGTGCTGGTCAGATAGCTTGTAAGTATTGTGATGATCAAAAACTAAAATGTACAACTTGCAAAGGCAAAGGTAAAGAATTATGCGATACATGCGATGGTAATGAAATAATTACGTGCAGTACTTGCAAGGGTACTGGAACAAAGGATGGTGCAACTTGTAGTACTTGCCATGGTGATAAAAAAATTGATTGTACTACTTGCGGTGGAGATGGCTGTACCGATGATATTTGCGAGACTTGTGAAGGAAATAAATATCAAGATTGTACTAAGTGTACAGATGGTCTACAATATTGTACTACTTGCAATGGCAAGAAGGATTGTGCAAAGTGTACAAACGGCAAAATTAATTGTACTACTTGCGGTGGAGATGGCAAGTTAAATAATGGAGATCCATGTACTAATACTGAATGCAGAAATGGAAAAGTATTATGTTCTGATTGTGCTGGTAAAGTGAAGTGTTCTAAGTGTGGAGGCGCTAATGAGATCACTTGTGAAAATTGTAGCGGAGATCAGTATGTTGATTGCGAGAGTTGTCATGGTGCTGGTAAAAGTATATGTGGTTCTTGTGACGGAAAAGGCGTAAAGGCAGATGGATCAGATTGTGGTAATGAAAATTGCGATAATGGTTTAGTAAAATGTACTGCATGTAAATCAGGTAATGAAAAGTGCGACACATGCGGCGGTGATGGAAAATTAGCTAACGGAAAAACTTGTACAAATACTAAATGCAAAAACGGTTTAATCAAATGTAGTTGTACCAAAGGTAAAACTACATGTTCAGCGTGCAGCGGAGACAAATATGTAAAATGCACTACTTGTGACGGAGAAGCAATAATTGCTTGCACTACTTGTGACGGAACAACATTTAAAAAGTGTAATCAATGCGGCGACTCTGGTGAGCGTTCTGATTATTGGAAGATAGATACTGCATCTAATATAAATATTAGTGGTATTTATATCTTTGATAGCGTAATCAATGTAAATGATGGTAGTTACGTAGGTGGATTAATTGGTTATGGAAATCATTTAAAATTAAATAGTCCTACAATTAACCAAATAGATATTACTATCAGCCAAGGTTCAAAAGGAAACTATATTGGTGGTGTTATTGGTTATCTAGAAGGTGAAATTGTATCTGCCAATATCTCCAAGTGGGGCCATGGTGTTAACATAACAACTAATGGTCGATATGTAGGTGGTATTGCTGGTAGACTTGATGGAAAGATTAATGGTGCATCTATAGAATCACCAACTAATGTTACATCTTCTTATGCAGGACAATATACTATTACCAATGGTGCGATAGGTGTAGGCACAGCTAGAATATACGATGTATATATGGGTGGAGTTGTTGGTTATATTGCTGCTAATACAACAGATAAAGATGTTGTAACAGGCACATATTCAATTGAAAACATTAAGATTACTAATACATCTGCAGGTTGCATAGGTGGATTTGCAGGATATGTAGCTGATGATATGATTGTTAACAAAATAACAATACTTGGCATAGATATATCTTCTGGTGGTGTATCTGTCGGTGGTGTAGTAGGATTCCTTGGTGGTACGTTGGAAGGTAAGAATGCGAAACAAGTATTTATAGATATAGATGGTACTACTACTCATAATCAAATCTCTGGTGAGGCTTATGTAGGTGGTGTAACTGGTGGTGGTGATACTTTAAAGTATTATGATGGAACTACTGCTAGAATGCTTGATGATATTAATGATTATATCGATACTGATCATAATCATGTTCAATTTGCTGCTCGTGATGAGTTCTACAATGGAAGCAATTATAAGTTAGAGCATATTTATCATAATATAATATCTAAAGGTGCTGTTGGAGATAATGTAGATCTTTATCTGTATAATAATGTCGGATCTTTAGTTGGTAAATACACTTATTCACTAACTAAAGAAGTCAGCGGTACATCGCTTCAGTATAAATTATTAATAAAAGATTCTAATGATAAGCCTATAAGTTATCCAATGGCTTTTGGAGAAAGTGAGTATTTTTCTCATAAAACTTCGGCTCCAGCAGAAGATCTTGCAGAGGGGGCTATTGAGGGCAATAGAGAATTTAATAAGATAATTAAAGACAACAATGTTAAATATATCAAAGTTGTTAATTCATCACCTCAAAGTGTGACAAATACTAGAAGAGTATATTTATTAGGTGAAAGTTATAGATACAATTCTAAGCATTTATATAATATGTACTTATCATTAGCTGAAAGGTTAGGTGATGGTATTAGTGTTATGTATCAAAAGAATGATAGTGGTAAAGTTATAACTAAGTCCGGCACTGATTTGATAGAAGTTATGTCTGATTTCAACGAAAAGGATGATAAAGTCTTATTCTTAACTTTTGATAAGATAGCTCAAGGTCATATTAATTGTGGGTTAGGTGTTGATGCTAGATATATTGCAGTAGATGATATGACTATTATTGGTAAGAATTATGTCGGTGGTGTAATTGGTTATGCCATGGGCGATTCTATAGTAGTTGATACACAAGGTCACGTAGTGGGATGTGAGATCCAAGCTACAGAAAATTATGCCGGTGGTGTAGTTGGATATATGACTGGCGGTACAAATATTGTTGTATCAGCTCAAACATTAAAAGTTTCAGGTTATGACTATGTAGGTGGTATCGTTGGTTGCAATGCTAGTGGTTCAATCAATGCCAGTGGTTGGACTAAAGAATTAACAATCAATGGACATGACTATGTAGGCGGTATAGCTGGTAAGAATATTTCAGATACTTTTGGTAGAGTAAGAGAAAGTACTATTACTGGTAATAACTATGTAGGTGGATTTATTGGTCATCAAGAAGGCAACACCGCGATGAGCGGAACAAACAAAAACTATGCAATAGGTCATCTACTAAAAGTCAATGGTGTAAAATATGTAGGCGGTATAGCTGGATATATTACAGGCACTAACTTGCAAATTGGAACATCATTTATTACAAATAGTATGATAGAGGGTTCTTATTATGTCAGCGGTATAGCTGGAAGTGTAGATGGTAATTTGGTTGCTGTTAGTGGTAGCTATTTAGGATCTTATGATAGTAGCATCAAGTCACTTCTTAGCTCAACCGAAGATCATACATATGTAGGTGGAATGTTCGCTTATACTAATGGTGAAATTTCGTTACAACAAGTAGAATTAGTTAATTGTAGCCTAGAAGGAAATTCTGGCGTAGGTGGTGTAGTCGGTGTTGTAGAGGGCTCGCTAATCACAACAGATGTATACGTAATAGGCCCTAAAGAGGCTTCTCAGACCATAACGGGTGAATATGGTGTAGGTGGCGCTGTAGGAATAATTAAATCTACAACAACTATAGATGCTACAGGTGATGAAATACCATTAGCAGGTAAGTATGAAACTAATAATACATATGTATTAGACTACAAAATTGGTAGATCTACTACTAATAGTGTAGGTGGTGTAATAGGTGTCATTGAGGGAAAAGATACATCTATCAAAGGCAATCTAAAAGTTATAAATGGATTGCATACATTTGGTTTAATGTTGTATAATCCAACAAGTAATGTAAATTATTTGACAGGTATTCCTAATAGTAGCGTAAGTGCAGATCATGATACCTTTACTTATACAAAAGTTAATACATCAGCAATATATTTTGTACAAGGTAATGCAGATGTAGGTGGTGTTATTGGCTCTGTGAAGGGAATTTCAGGTGGTAATGTTACTATCACTGCTAATGATGCAAACTCAAACATTGTTGTTGCCAATCTTAGTGTACAAGGTGTATCTAATACTGGTGGATGGATAGGTAGCGCAGAGTATGCAAATATTAGTATTAGTAGTTCCAATTATAGTGCGGAATTGCCAGATGGTTGGAAAAATGTATTTGGAACAGGGTACTATGCTACAAAGATTAGTGCTTCGGGAGATAATATAGGTGGAATAGTAGGACAATTAACAGAGTCTAATATTGACGGAAATATTACTTTCAATCCTCAGTTTAATACAACATCTTCTAATCGTATTGGTGGTGGTATTGGATATGCTCTTAATTCTAATATTTCTGGTATTAATTTAATAGGCCAAGGCAACACACAAACACATTTAGAAGGTGTCAACTATGTAGGTGGTATCGTAGGTTTGGCTGAGGCGTATAAAGGAAGAACTTGCAATATTACTGACTGTGCAATTGATAAATTAGAAATCAAAGGTAACTCCTATGTGGGTGGTATCATTGGAATGGACAAAGGTGTCAATGTAGAGAGTGTAAAAAATAGCAATGATTCTGCTAGTGTTACTTGTGATATCAAAGGAAATACATATACCGGTGGATTTATTGGATATCTGGGTAAAGCTATAGATGATCCAACTGTAGTAGCGACAGCTTCTACTACTATTCTACTATCTGATGTTACTAACTTGGCTAATGTCACTGGTATGAAGTTTGTCGGTGGTGTTGTTGGTTATACAGAAGGAGTGTTGATTGACAAAGAATCAGTTTTTTGTTCTACAAATGCTCTTGTCAATTATGATGATATCTTTGGCGACGAAACTCTACAAGCCCATAAAGATGCTTCTACAGGTATAGCAAAAGGACAGATAAGAAATTATATAGAAAATTTAAATTTAAATGATTTATTTGAAAACGAATTTAAATCAAAATCTAGTATAAAAGATGGTGTAGAAATAAGTTCAGGTTTTAAGAAATATAGTGCATTATCACTTTGGTTTGAATCTGAATTTAGTGATTATAAAACAGAATCTGCAATAATTAGTCATACACTAAAGATTGATTATAAAGAACCTGCAGATAATCAGCCAAGCTATGATGATGAATTAAAAGACTTGTATTTCATAAGAATCGGTAATATTGTAGGTAACGCATATAATGATTCAATAGAGTTTAGCGGTACTGGAAATCAGCTTGGTTACTATAATGACCAAAATGCGACTAATGTCTTAGATGATAACAATAAGACTGTTAAAGATATCTTTGGTAATATTATGGGTAGTACTCCTATTATTCATAATACTAAACAAGCGACTATTACTGCTAATTTAAAAGTAGAAAGAGTCATTCAATTTAATTTGGAAGAAATAGAAGTTTTTCCAACACATAGCGTCGGGGTAGTACCGAATTTAACAACAACATGGTTTAAAGGAGTTTATAAATCGTATCTTAGCGAGGGACAACCTATCGAAGATTTTATATTTGACAACAAATATAAATATGATTACTCTATTTTTGATAACATAACAAATAAGGGAGATAGATCTCAAAAAATGCTTGAATATTTTGACAGAGTTGTAAGATATAACTTTACCTTATCGGTTATAGTAACTGACTCAGATGATAATTCGCTTGTCGATATAAAACGATGTATGGATTTACATAATGTAGGAGGTACATATGAGACTTTTAGTTGGAGTCATAGTAATGAATATATGCGTGGATTATGGAAATGTGTTACTTTAGTCAAGAATGGAGATGTGGATAAACTTGGGGAAATTAGATTATCTAATGATGGATCCGGTATGTGTGATAAATTAGCTGAAATGCCATTAAAAATAAAAATCGAGAATAATAATTATACTCAATTTAATCACAAGTTAATTAAATTAGTCCCTCAAACGTATAGTTTCTATGGAGATAATGAACATAAGGTATATTTTCATTCATATGATTTTAGTTTAAATAATCAAATTAGTGAGTTAACAAGTACTGTTGTGATTCCAGGAATTGATTCAACTTTAATGAATAAAGACAATGCTTGGGTATACTACACTACACCTATTGAAAATTTCAAAATTCTAGGTGGCCAATATCATTATAACTTAGGCTGGGCAGATAACCATGATATAGGTTACAAAAATAGACTTAGGTATTCATCTACACTAACTCTTGAAGAGTATAAAGCTGGCGGTGGAGCTGCTGGTGAGATGATTCATATGTATCAAGGGGGATCAGGCCCTTGTCATATCGTTGCGGTTACTACGGCAATGAGTAAAGTAGTTCAAGGGCCACATGCATATGAGCTAAGAACTACTGAAGGCGATGCAGATCTAACATGTGATTATTGCTCAAATGTTAAGAGTAGAGATCCTATATGGTATAAAAATAAGTACTACGCTTATAGTAATATACCATGGGTAAATCAACATGATATGGGTGGTCCGCCAGTAAGTTCATTAAATTTTACGCTAAATCCTGATAAAATGCCTAACCATTTATATCATACCTGGGTAAAGAAAGGTCTTCTTACTGATAATGGTATTCCTCCGGATGGTTCATGGCAATCTAAATTAGGAAATTATTATGGAATTACATTTGAGGATATTTCTGGTAAGGTTACCTTGAATGATTTGGTGTCGTGGATGTCGGGAAGAGGGCTAGACCCTACTCAAGTTGCTTTTAGAGTAACAATTGGAGAGAATGGAGCGCAAGATCATAGTTTCGCCATGGATGTGGTTGAAACTAACACATCCGCCGATCTATGTAAGCTTACCTGCCATGATCCTCAAGTGCCACTTGTTTATGGAGAAGCATATTATAATATTGGTGGGTATTGTGAAGATATTGATAGACCTTATAATAATACATCTGTATCTTTAGATACAGATATACAAACAATTGCAGGTTATGTGCAAGGGCACGCAATGAGTGGTAATAAGAATGATTGCAGAGATGTTAGTATAAGTCGTATTTGGGCGGTTTATACTACTCCAGGTTGGACTCATGATGATTGCGATATATGCAAATAAAATAGACTGTAATAGTTAAAAAAGTAGAAAGAAAATTTTCTTTCTACTTTTTTTGTTGATGCTTTGTAAACGAAACTTAATTCTGTTATTTATGTATATAACTAATGTCGAAAAAGAAGTCTCTTTTAGGCAAGTCTTTGATATGTGGAAATGTATCAATAAATAATGTAATAGCTAAGTAAAGCTTATAATTTGTTGTAAGTCTAAAACAAAAGAACATATCTAACTAATCTTTCTAGATATGTTCTTATTTTCTACTCCATCACAAGGTCGTAGTTTTTGTTGTTGAAGGCTTTGATTTCGGACTGGGTGTTAAAGCATGTTGGGCAAAGTTTTGATGAGGCTATCTCTAGGTATCTCCAGTCTTTGTCGTCGGCGGCTATTATATTGCCTTTTAGAGTGTGGGTGCCGCATTGGAAATTGGCGTATTTGGTGCTAGGCTCTTCTATGTCTTTGTAGTAAGCAGCCTCATTGTTTGGAGTGTTGACAATATGTATTGTGCCGTGCATAGGGTATTCGTCTAGGTTGACTACTACCATATTTTCTAGATTTACTACTTCGTCTTTGTAGATATTGTAATATGTTTCTTTCTTAGGATCTACTTTGCTTGGTACTGCAGGTTTGGAAGAGGCAGGCTTGCTAGGAGCTGGTTTTGGCTCTGTGGCAGTGGTTATCTGAGTTGTTTCTACAGGGGTAGTGTCTACTATAGGTTCTTCGTCGTTAGACTGGCAAGAATGAAAACCTAGAGCAGTGGCTGTTATTGCAGCAGATGCGGCAAGATATATTAAGGTAAGTTTTACTTTTTTGTTCATATTATCTCCTTAAGGGGTAAGATTTGTTTATACATTTTTTTTGATAGTTATATTGTAACACGGATTTTTAGTTTGTCAAGGGTGTATTAAAAAAAAAGTATTGAGGATAGAGGGTATATATTTTTCTAAGAGTGTAAGGTATGGTTTGATGTGGGGTGAGACGGATTTTTGCGGGCACGCCGGGAGGCGGGCGGACAAACCGCCGAGAGGTGGTTTTGGGGGATTGGCTGGGACAGCCAATGCAAAAATCCACATGTATAAAAGCAAATACTTTTACAAAAACTATTAAAAAAGGAGAAACGTATGAAAAAGATAATATATACCTTTGTGGCTGTGATAATGCTTGTAATGACATTATTAAATACTAGTAAAGTGGTAATCGCTAGCACTAATGGAGCTACAATTGATGCTTTTAGAGATATGACCTCTACTAGTTATATTCTAATGGAAGCAAACACTGGCAAAGTGTTAATAAACTTTAATGAAAATGAGAAACTACCAGTGGCTAGTATTTGCAAGCTTATGACTAGTCTCATTACTTTAGAAGAGATAGAAAAAGGTAATCTAACTCTTGAAGACAAGATTCTTGTTAGTCAACATGCTGCTATGGTAGAAGGAAGTCAGGCTTTCTTAGATGCAGGCTGTGAGTATACTGTGAGGGATTTACTAAAAAGTGTGATTGTTGCATCAGCAAACGATAGTGCAATAGCTTTAGCGGAAGGGATATCTGGAAGTGAGGCGGCTTTTGTTACGAGAATGAACGATAGAGCCAAAGAACTAGGTATGAGCAATACTAATTATACCAATGCGACAGGGCTTACGACAAAAGATCAATATAGTACAGCTTATGATACTTGTTTGGTATTAAAAGCTATTAATAGGTTTGAGGTGTATCAGGAGTTTGCAAAAATATGGATGGATACATTAGTTCATCCATCAGGTCGTGAGACTGAATTGGTGAATACCAATAGGCTTATTAAGTATTATCCATATTGTATTGATGGTAAGACTGGATTCACAGATGAGGCTGGATATTGTCTAAGTAGTGTTTCACAAAAAGATAATTTGAAATTAATTGCAGTTACCCTGAATTGTAAAGACGCGGCTAGCAGGTTCAGAGAAAGTATGATGTTATATGACTATGGCTTTGCAAACTTTGAAAACAAGGTTGTTTTGAGGGAAGAAGATTATTTAGAAAATATTCAGACCAATCATGCAAAAACGGATTTTGTAAACATTGGCATAACTAAGGATTTGTGTTATCTGCATGATAAGACCAGCGAAGAGGATATAGAGGTGGTTTATAATCTACCGCAGATGATAAGTGCACCTATGAAAAAAGGTGAGGTTGTAGGAAGTATTGCTATTATGCAGGGTGCTGACATTGTTGATAGAGTAGATGTTATACTTTTGGAAGATATAGAGAAGCAGGATTTTTCGGATATATTAGAAAAGATTGCTAACAAGTGGAATTTTTAACATCTAAAAAAGTGTACACAAAGAAGATGGGTGTTATTGGTGTT
>JAFQDL010000004.1 GCA_017399265.1 Clostridia bacterium | reverse complement strand
CCCCTGCTCTACCGACTGAGCTACCGAGGCACATTTAAGTTTAAAGTAAATTTGGCGACTCGGAAGGGACTCGAACCCTCGACCTCTAGCGTGACAGGCTAGCGTTCTAACCAGCTGAACTACCAGGCCATATATGTAAATATCTATCACAATTATAATGGTGGGCCTTCAGGGACTTGAACCCCGGACCAACCGGTTATGAGCCGGTTGCTCTAACCAACTGAGCTAAAGGCCCAAATTGTAATAGATAGATGGTCGGGGTGAAGAGACTCGAACTCCCGGCCCCATGATCCCAAATCATGTGCGCTACCAAACTGCGCTACACCCCGAAATCGTATTACCACTTTAGATAACGAAGAAATTTTACTATATAAGTTGTCACTTGTCAAGAGAATTTTACAAATTTTTTAAAAATTTTTATAAAATCTTTTTTATATTATTTACAACCAATATTTAAATTATTTACATAATATAAAACAAATTAATTATATCTTATTTTTTTGCATTTTTCATTTTATAATGTAATTAATATCTGATATACTATTTATAATATACTATATAAGGAGTTACAGATGAATAAAATTATTGCTATTGTTGGAATGTGCGGAGCTGGCAAAAGTGTTGTCACAGATTATTTCGAAGAAAAAGGTTTTAACAGAGTATATTTCGGAGCCATTACTTTTGACGAAATCAAAAGAAGAGGTCTAGAAAACAATCAAGAAAATGAAAGGAAGATCAGAGAAGAATTCAGAGCAAGTGGCGACATGGCTATATATGCAAAACTTAATGAAAAGAAAATAATGGAAGCCTACAAAAAAGGAAATGTAGTGATAGAGAGCATGTATTCTTGGAGCGAATACAAATATATTAAAGAAAAATTTGGAGATGCTTTCAAAGTAATCGCAGTTGTAGTTGATAAAAATATCAGAAAAGAAAGAATTGCAAACAGAGATACTCGTGCACTAAATAGCGAAGAAGTTGACTTAAGAGATTTAACAGAAATTGAAAACATTGAAAAAGCAGGTCCTATCGCAATAGCTGATTACTATATTTTAAATGATGGCGACAAAGATAATTTAATTAAAAAATTAGATGAATTGTATAATACATTATAATATACAATACAAAAAAACAGATCATGAATTATGCTCTGTTTTTTTTAACAAATTAAAACGCAGAACTTTAAAAAATAAAGCAAAAACATTTTGCCTTATTTTTTTCAAACAATTACTTCATTAGAACTTAATTAGAACTTACAAAAAAATATAGTATTATTACAAGAAACTTACAACATCTTCAAAAGTATCATATCCACTTTCTGCATTAATATGCCCAGCATTTTTTAATAATACTTGCTCATTTGCAACTATATCTGCAAATTCCTTTTCCTTTTCAAACTTTACGTAAGGATCATTATCTGAATAAAAACTAATAATATCTTTTGCATAATCTTTAATCAAATACAAATCATCAAAAAACATACTACCATTTACTGCATCATATTCTTCATTTATGCCCAAATAATTATTAAAACCACAGACAAAAATTAATTTTTTAACTTTAATTTTTTTATCAACTAAAAATTTTGATACAAATACAGGTGCAATACTATGAGCAATAATAGTTGTATTTTCATTAATTAGCCCCAACTCAAAATAAACATTTAATAGTTTGCTCCAATTTTCATAGTTCTGAAATCCCACACCTTTTGGAAAGTCTGGCACATATACCTGTTTCCCTTCAGACGCAATAAAATCTGCAAGCCAACCAAACCAATTCGCATGAGGGCTAGAGAACGAGCCATGTATTATAAAGTAATTATCCTTCATTTTTTTCTCCTCTTATTTCTATAACTTTTCCATACATCAATAGGCAAAATAAATATTTTATCTTGCATTAACACTCAATCATTAACCGCCATCATAATAATGTATTTTGGTATCGTGTTACTATTTTAAATCAAAATCTATTTCTATCTTTTTCCCTGTAAAATCTAGTTGAATATACTGAACCCCTGCCATATCGAACATCATCTTACTAGCTTTCACCGCATCGGTATCTTTATATTTATCTCTTAGATAAAAGACTTTTTTAATACCTGATTGAATTATCGCCTTAGCACATTCGTTGCAAGGGAACAAGTCTACATAGATACTACAACCCCTGATCGATTTACTAGCATTAAGAATCGCGTTCATCTCAGCATGAACCACATATGGATACTTAACATCAAGGAATTTCCCTTCTCTCGCCCATGGTAACTTGTCATCGCTACAACCATTTGGAAATCCATTATATCCAATACTAGATATTCTCTTATTATCATCTACAATACATGCACCTACTTGAGAATTGGGATCCTTGCTACGCTTCCCAGACAAAAGCGCTATTCCCATAAAATATTCGTCCCAAGTAATATAATCTTCTCTTTTACTCACTTTTCTCTCCTTTTAATGCGTTCATTTTATGAGCTAATACTTCAATTCCTTTAGCAATTATCTCATCTGTAATTTTCTCTCCACTCTTATAACCTATTTCATCAGCTAAATTAAACTCTTTGCCTATAGTTAATTTATTAAATCTAAAAGGTCTTAACTTCTTTTTGTATACGCTAGGAACTAATGGTGCGTTAGCTTTAAGAGCAAATATTATTACACCACTTTTCAATTCCGCAAGTTCATCTCCATGCAATCTTGTACCTTCTGGGAATATACATATAGCTCTTTCTTGTTTTAGATATCCCAAAGTTTGTTTGATTGCTCTCAAATCCGTCTGACCTCTATTAACCGGATACGCACCTATACAACTAAATATATAACCACCAAATTTATTCTTAAAAATTTCCGCCTTTGCCATATATTTAAATCTTCGTCTAAATATTCTAGACCACATAATTACTGGATCCGCACCACTTCTGTGGTTGCAACATAATATAAGCCTACCTTTACGTCTTAAATTCTTTCTACCAACGATGATTGTAGGATAGATAATGATTAAAGGAATATAAAATATTATCAATAATATAAACGAAACTATTTTTTTCATAATACCTCCTTTAAAACTGTTGTGACAATAATATCAGCAACCTCATTAGCAGACAATTCATCACAATTGATATATATAGCATCATCTACTTTTTTAAGAGGACAAACGTCTCTTTCCATATCGCGCCTATCTCTCTCTTCAATCTGAAGAGTCACCCTCTCCAAATCATCGATAGTTAATTTGTCTTTGTTTTTACTATCATTAATCCTTCTTATCGCCCTATTTCTAGCAGATGCATCTAAATAAAATTTGTATTTAGCATTAGGTAAAACATGTGAACAAATATCTCTACCTTCCATTATTACATCGTAAGTATCTGCAACCTCTCTCTGTATTTTAGCAACCAATTCTCTAACTTCAATATATGCAGCACTGATTGAACATATGTCACTAATACGCATAGAGTATAAGTTATCTGATACATCTACATTATTCAAATAAATTCGCTGGACACCAGACAAAAACTTAATCTCTATATGTATATCAGAAAGCTTGGATATTACTAAATCTTTGTCTCTAACGTCTATATTTTGCGAATCAAAATAATAGCCAATAGCTCTATAAATCGCACCAGTATTAAGATGTAAAATATTTAATCTTTCAGCTACAATATCACTCACTGTACTTTTGCCCGAACCGCTTGGGCCGTCTAATGCTATATTTAACATAATTAATCCTTTTGAAAAAATTTATCTAGTTGAGATTTTGTTAATTTTATGTATTTACCGCTCTTTAAATTTCCTAATTCAAGACCAGCAATAGAAATACGTTTTAGATTAACTACCGAATGTCCCACACAATCAAACATCTTTCTTATTTGTCTATTACGACCTTCAAATATTGTAATCTGCCTCAAATAACCACTATCTACTTTTTTATCTGCAGAAATCAATGATGGAAGAGTTTTTACACCATCTATTTCTACACCTTTTTCCAAAGATTTTTTGTCTTCTATTGTTAACTTTTTGTTTGTAATTATCTCATATGTTTTAGCAACTTTCTTGCTCGGATGAATAATATTATTAGCAAAATCACCATCATTTGTAAGCAATATAAGACCTTCCGTATCAAAATCAAGTCTACCAATAGGAAATACCTTAGGTTTAGATGGAACATAATCTATCACCAACTTTCTCCCATGAGAGTCACTACATGAGGTAAGCACCTTTCTAGGTTTATTTAACATGTAATAAACTTTTTCTTCCACTAAAAACAATTCTTTATTGAGATAGGTTACCTTATCAACATTCTCATTTACAACAAAAGATAAATCTTTAACGACTTCACCGTTAACTTTTATAACACCATCTAATATTAAACTTTCGACCTTTCTTCTACTACCAAGGCCGCAAGTAGCTAAATACTTATTAATTCTCATAATCTAAATAATTTTACATTAAGATTACATTTTTTCAAAATTAATTTTTAATAAATTGCAAAATATCTTAATATAACAAAAAAAAAGTGATAATTATTTACCACTTTTCTAAGATCTCATTCAAAATATACTTTATATCAATATTTCTCGTCTCATCAATTGCTATAAGATTGCTCTCAAAAATAATTTCATCATCATAATACACATATGCCTTACCAACCACAGAATTTAACTCAACAGGTGCTTCTAATACGTCGGGCACATCATATTTAACAGAATACCTTTCTAAATCATCTTGTTTAATTGCTTTTGTAAACTCATTTATAGTTACAACACTTATTTTATTTTTTTCCCCACCAACAACATTGATATCTGTAACGTAGCTATATGGACTTATGAATTCTTTTAATACATACTCACTCAAAGCTTTATTTGTTAATCTTTCGCACTCTTCAAACATTGGACCACAATTTAAAACAACACTTATTACTCTCATACCATTTTCTTCATGAGCATTTACTAAACATCTTCCAGCATTGTCAGTAAATCCCGTTTTAACACCGATACAATTTTCCATACTAAACAACAACTTGTTTTTATGCTTCAAATACCTTTCTTCAGAAACATTTGTTTTAGGAATTATGGCTCGTTCTGTACTACATATCTCTCTAAACAATTCGTTATCTAAAGCGTAGTCTGTGATAACTGCAAGGTCATAGGCAGATGTATAATGAGTATCACTATCTAATCCATGAGGATTATCAAAATGTGTATTAGAAAGCTCCAACTTCAATACCAATTCCTGCATCAAATTCATAAAATTCTCATAGCCAAAATACTCAGCTATAGCTATCGCACAATCATTTCCACTTGCAAGCATTAATCCTAATAACAAATCATACATGCATATCGCCTCACCATCTTTTAGATAAATACTAGTGCCCTCTACACCTACAGCTTTATTCGAAACAATAAATGGAGTTTTTAGGTCATTGCAATTTTCTATTGCAACAATTGCAGTAGCGATCTTTGTTGTACTGGCCATAGGCAATCTATCATTAGAATTATTCCCATAAAGTACTGTATCACTAACACCTTCATAGACCACCATACCTTTAGCCGATGTTGACATTTCTGACGATATTCCATACACAATTGGCTTGTTTGACATACTTATTGTCAGTATTAATAGCATTAATAACAAAATGTATATTATCTTTGTTTTATTTTTTATCATCACATTTCTCCATTTTTACGTTTTTTGTAATATTATTAATAACATCTATTATCTCAAAATATGGCACACTGTCATTCAAATTAATATACTTCAATTCGTCTTTGACAGATGCTATTACACCAATAGGCTGATAAGAAATTCCCGTTCCACTACCACCAGCAAAATTATTAAATTTGGCTGATTTTAACTTATCTTTGCCTATACTTGAACCGCCGCCAATTATTCCCATAGTCATTTTGCAAACAGGAACAATTGTTATATTTTCACTTAGTTTTAATGGTTCACCTATTATTGAATTAGTATCTAAAATATTTTCTAATTTTGACAACGTAGCTGTCACAAATTCTTCTGTATTATTTGACATACTTTGTATCCTTTTGAAATATTGTTTTGCATGTTGCCATAATCATATCCATTATATTTATCACAACACTTATATTCCCAATTATGATCAATCTATTCTCTTGAAATCCAGTCACTACATTATTTAAAATTTTTGCATCGTGCTGATAACAAATCAACTTGTATTTTATAACCTCCAACATCGTTAAAAATCCCGCACTGAGCATACTAGCAATGCAAGAATTATTAAATGAAACAATACAATCAATATCTATATGATTTATATAAATTCTTTTAATTATATTATTTTTTAACCTTTGCACAAACTTTAAATTTTCTAAATTAATTATAAACTGAAATGGCTTTTTCTTAGTTTTATTAAACTTTATCGTATTGCCTTGGATATTTAATTGTGTTTTTATTATTGGTATCTTAAATAGTTTTATTATTAAATAACCATCATTTTTTGTCATATCATATACTATATTAGCATCTATCAAAACACCAATAGATAGAATAAATACAACGATTATAAATGTTATAAATACCCAATTCATATTTGTATTTTTTGCAAATTTTCTTATTATATGTATCAAAAAAAAAGATTATTAGACACATTATCTAATAATCTTATATATTAATTACACCTTTTATATACTAATCTAAACTTTCCATGTCTTTTAAATAACTTTTATATCTTGCAAAAGTATTATCTTCCATAGATTTTATTAAGTTATCTAATACTTTTTTATCTTCTTTACTCATTGATTTAGGGCTTTCACCCACTAAAGTTACAATTAAATCACCATATACTGATCTATTAAGATGTTTTAAACCTTTGCCTTTTATCTTAAATACAGTATTTGATTGAGTTAGTTCTGGGATTTTTAAAGTTGTACATCCATCTACCAATGGCACATCAATACTGCCACCTTTTAATAACAAATAGAATGGAACAAATATCTTTATTTTTAAATCATATCCTTCACGCTCTAGTAGTTTGTGATTTTTAACATTTACTATAATATGCAAATCACCATTACTTCCACCACGACTTCCAGCATTACCGCCATTTCTCACAGTTATTACCTGATGATTATCAATTCCTGCAGGAATATCAATTGATACGACTTTGTTAACTTTTTTACTACCAGCACCATTACATGAAGCACACTTAGTTTTAATTTTTTTACCAGTTCCACTACATTCTTTACATACTCCCTGTCTGACCATACGACCAAACAATGTAGTTTCTGTATATGTAGCTATACCTGAGCCTCCACAAGCTGTACATGTTGTATACTCTGTGCCGCCTTTTGCTCCAGTACCTTTACAATCGGAACACGACTCAACTTTTGTAACATTTATATCTTTTTTACAACCCAAAGCTGCTTCTTTAAATGATAGATTAACTTGAACTTGGATATCTTCTCCTCTAACAGCAGAAGATGTACGCGATGTCTTTCCGAAACCACCACCAAACATGCTGAAAATATCATCAAAATTAAATCCACCAAAGTCGCCTTGACTAAAACCGCTAAATCCACCATTGCCACCATTGCCACCATTGCCACCAAAAAAACCACCATTAGGATCACCATACTGATCATAATTACTTCTTTTAGTTTTATCAGAAAGCACCTCATACGCTTCATTTACTTCTTTAAACTTCTCTGCAGCACCTTCTTCTTTATTTATATCCGGATGATATTTCTTTGCCATTCTACGATATGCAGATTTTATCTCATCATCTGATGCGTTTTTATCCACACCTAAAGTTTCATAAAAATTCTTTTTATTAGCCATTTTATATTCCTTATTTATATAATTTTAAGCATGCCAATAATTTTGACACGCTTAAAACGTTATATTTATTTATTATGCTTTAGTATCAGGATCTTCCACTACAACATCTTCTGGATTTACAGTTTCAGTTCCATCAGCATTTTGTGCCTTTGCAGCTTCAGCTGCTTGTTGATATAATTTAGTTATGATCGGCTCATTTTCTTTACTTAATGTATCGATAGCCTTTCTCAACTCTTCAATATCTTCTGTCTTAAAATCTTCTTTAGCCTTTTCGATAGCTTTTTCTAATTTTTCTTTATCTTCTGCAGAGATTTTATCTCCATTATCTCTCAACATTTTTTCTAATGCAAATACTAGATTATCTGCATCGTTTCTTGTTTGTACCAATTCTTTACGTTTCTTATCTTCTTCAGCATGTGCTTCAGCTTCTTTTACAGCTTTATCAATATCAGCATCGTTTAGATTAGAAGAAGCAGTTATTGTAATACTTTGTGCCTTATTTGTGCCCAAATCTTTTGCACTAACTGATACAATACCATTAGCATCTATATCAAAAGTAACCTCAATTTGTGGAATTCCTCTTGGAGCTGGTGGGATATCATTTAATTGGAATCTTCCTAGAGTTTTATTGTCTGCAGCAAATTCTCTTTCACCTTGTAGAACGTGAATATCAACACCTGGTTGATTATCTACAGCTGTTGAGAAAACTTGACTTTTCTTAGTTGGAATAGTTGTATTTCTCTCAATTAATTTTGTAAATACGCCACCTAGAGTCTCAATACCAAGTGATAGAGGAGTAACATCTAATAACAATACATCTTTAACATCTCCAGCAAGTACGCCACCTTGGATAGCAGCACCCAAAGCAACACATTCATCTGGGTTAATACCCTTGAATGGTTCTTTTCCAGTTTCTTTCTTTACTGCTGCAACAACTGCAGGAATTCTTGTAGAACCACCTACTAGAAGTACTTTGTCAATCTTGTCATAAGAAAGTTTCGCATCTTTCAAAGCAGTTTGCATTTTCTTAATAGTTTTGTCAATTAAGAATTCTGTAATAGAATCAAATTTTGCTCTAGAAAGATCATATTCTAAGTGTTTTGGACCAGTTGCATCTGCTGTAATAAATGGTAGATTAATAGTAGTCTTAGTAGTAGCAGAAAGGTCTATTTTTGCTTTTTCTGAAGCTTCTTTCAATCTTTGCATTGCAAGTTTATCATTTGACAAATCAATACCATTTGTTTTCTTAAAATCATCTAACAAAAGCTTAATGATTTCGTTATCAAAGTCATCACCACCTAGCAAGTTGTCACCTGCTGTAGCAAGAACTTCAAATACTCCATCACCGATTTCAAGAATTGATACATCAAAAGTACCGCCACCTAGGTCATATACTAATATCTTTTGGTTTTTATTTTCACCTTTATCTAATCCATATGCAAGAGAAGCTGCTGTTGGTTCGTTAATAATTCTCAACACTTCAAGTCCTGCAATTTTACCAGCATCTTTAGTTGCTTGTCTTTGACTATCTGAGAAATATGCAGGAACTGTAATGACTGCTTTAGTAACTTTTTCTCCAAGATATGCTTCTGCATCATTTTTTAATTTAGTTAAAATCATTGCAGATATTTCCTGAGGAGTTAAATTCTTACCATCAATATTTACTTTTTTAGTAGTTCCCATATCTCTTTTGATAGAAATAATAGTCTTGTCTGGATTTGCAACCGCTTGTCTTTTTGCAACCTGTCCTACCAATCTTTCTCCATCTTTATTAAAACCAACTACACTAGGAGTAGTTCTATCTCCTTCTGCATTAGTGATAACTACTGGTTCTCCACCTTCCATTACTGCTACACAACTATTTGTTGTGCCTAAATCAATACCTATAATTTTACTCATTTTCTTATATCTCCTTAAATTTTTTATTTCTTTTTCATTCTATCTATATTAGTCTAATTTATTTACTTTTACTGTAGAGTATCTTATTACTCTATCATTCATCTTAAATCCTGCTTGATACTCTTCCAATATTGTTTCATTAGGATAAGCTTCATCTTTGCCAATCAACACAGCATTATGAAGATTTGGATCAAAAACTTTTCCTAAACAATCTATCTTCTCTACATTTAATTCTTTTAATCCTGCTATCAATTGATTATAAATCATATCTATTCCACTAAGAACAGACTCATCTTGAATGTTGCTTTTTGCTTGATTAAAGCTATCAATCATTGGTAGCATTTTTGTAACCGCAGTTGCAACTCCATTATTAAAACTTGTTGTCACAACTTCACTATTTCTTCTTTTATAATTTTCAAATTCTGCTTTTATTCTTTGTGCCAATTCCAAATACTCAGTTTCTTTACTTGTTGATGACTTATTATCATCTTTACAATTGCAATTATCACCGCACTTGCACTTATCTTTTTCGCAACCACAGTTTTTACAAACGCACTTGCCATCTTTATTTTCCCAGCATCTGCAATCTTCGGAGCATTTATTATCTTCTGTACAATTACAATTTTCTCCACATGTGCATTTGTCATTGCATTTACATTCTTTTTCTTCCAATTCTTTTTTACAATTACAATGTTTCTCTTTACCCATTTTTATCTCCTTTATCTCCATCATTCAACTCATCTGCTATAAATTTTAATACCGATGCAATCCTTGCATAATCCATTCTCTCTGGACCTACCACACCAATACTAGCAACAATTCCATCTGATAAGCTATAATTTGCTTTTACTATACTATATTCATTTAATTCTTCACTCTTATTTTCATCTCCAATGGAAAACGTTAATTCACTTTGATCATTATCCTCTATGTTGCTAATTATATTCATTATTTCATCTTTATTCTCTATTACATTCAAGAATTTTTTAGCCGCATCAATATCCTTACATTCAGGAGAATTAAGTAGCTTTGTTGTGTTACCTCTGTTAAAACTACTTGTTTTATTCTTTATAAAATCTTTTAATACCTGCGTTAAATTAATAAATAAGTCTTCAAAATAATTAAGTTGATTTTTAAACAAACCTACGTAATCATTATAATTATCCAACACGTCTTTAATCTTCTTATTACTTAGATTATTGGTTAAAAATTTCGACGCGTCTTTACAATTATCTTCACTCAGATCCTCTCTTAACGGGAAGGTATTGTTGATAATACCTGCATTCGTTTTGATTAGCATTAAAGCTTCTCCAGTGATTATAGGAATTATATTAATAGCTTCTATTGTTAGAGTCTTATAATTAGATAGTTGGACAAAGGTAGGATATTCCAATATCTCACTAACCTTTTCTGATATACTATCCAACAATTCCTTTAGATTGGAAGTTCGTTTCTTAAACTTATCTTGCACAATTTCAATTTTACTCTCATCTAAAGCACCATTATTAAGTATACTATCTACATAATACCTGTACGCCTTAGTTGTTGGAACTCTACCACCACTGGTATATAACTGCCTCAAATACCCCATTTCCTCTAACGCATTAAGTTCATTTCTAAGCGTCGCCGAAGAAAGTGTTGTAAATATATTGTTCTGAACCCTCTCACTTGTTATAGGAGATGCATTCTCAATATAATTTTCTACCGCACTAAGTAACAGTTGGCTTTTTCGTTCATTCAGCTTAAATTCCGTTAAACTATGTTCTTTTCCCAAAGACTTATTCCTTTTTAGCACTTAAAATTTTTAATTGTTAGCACTCTTTACCTTTCAGTGCTAATACAATTATATGCATATTATATCCAATTGTCAACACTTTTATGACTAAATTTTATAAATTTTTAAAAAAATTTAAAAAGCCAATATTTATAAAGTTATCTCGTAATATAATATATTATATATAAAAAAAGAACTTACAACGATTGTAAGATCTTCTGTATTTAATTAAAAATTCCTAAGCGGTAATTTTACGTATATATAAATTTTTCCATGCTCCATAACCTGACATGTTTCTGAAATTTTTTGCGTTCAATACCGGATCTGACACATCAATAGCCGTACCATTACCTGCAACGACTTCAGCATAAACAGTATTAGATATCCAATTATTAGTATCCTCAAATGTTACCTTAGTTAATTTGGAACATGACTGAAATGCTTGTCTATGTATTATAGTAACACTAGCTGGTATAACTATTTCCGTTATACCGCTTCCACTAAAAGCGCCATCGCCAATTGAATTCAACTTATTATGCAACTGAATACTCGTTAAACCAGATCTTCCCATAAATGCATAGTTTCCTATAGATTTTATACTATCTACAACAACTGTATTTAAAGACCCAACCCTTAATTGATTAGAAGATTTTTCTACTATTGAGTTACAACCTCTATCTTCCCATTTTGCATTTCCCTCTTCGACTGTAATATATGCAAGATTTGGAATACTCATAAATGCAGTAGCTGCTATATTAGTCAATGCAGCAGGAATGTGAAGACTAATAAGATTGGTATTCTCAAATGCTCTTGCATCAACCAAAGTTACAGTACTAGGAAATTCAATAGATGTCAAAGAAGTACAATTCCTAAATACTTGCTGATTTATTTTCAATAAATTAGCAGGCAATTTCACACTTTCCAAATTTGAACAACCATAAAAGGTATTGTTTTCAAGAATCGTCACACTTTCTGGTATTTTTATACTTTCTAAAGCTGTACAACTATTAAATGCATAAGTACCTATAGAAGATACCCCATCTGATATTTCAATTGATTTTAAAGCTGAACAAAAATAAAATGCATATGCACCTATAGTCGTTACAGTGTCTGGTATTTCCATATTTTCAAGTAAAGTACATCTCGAAAAAGCTTGCTCACCCACAATCTGCACATTCTCTCCTAAAACAACACTTTTCAACTTGCTATTATATGAAAAACATTCTTTTGGTATATATGTTACTCCTTCAGGTACAACAATATTCTCAATACTGGTGTTTTTAAATGTACAACCAATAGTACCTGCTTCATCACCTAAACTTATAACAGTTTTAGGTATATCTATTTGTGACAAATTAAGACATATAGCAAATGCACCATCATCGATTATTTGTAATTTACTCTCACCTTCAAAAAAGACAGATATTAAACTTTCACAAAATGCAAATGTACTATTGCCTATTATTGTTACATTTTCTGGCACAACTATATTAATAATGTTAACACATTGATAAAATACTGAATCCTCTATTTTTGTCAAATTTTTAGGCCAAACTATTTCCACAATACCCGTTTCTCTAAATGCAACAGATTGAATTTCTTGAATATTATCATGTAAAACGACATTACTAACTTTAACACACTTTGCAAATGCACTTTTACCAATAAATAAACAAGATTCTGGAATAACTATATCAGAAGTCAATTCTGTACAGCCAATAAATGCTTGAGATGGAATGCTTGTTAAAGATTTTCCTAAATATATTGTTTGTAAGTTTTCATTATATGTTCCATTAGTAACATCATCAGAAGTAACTCCACTTATACGACTAGGAATAGTCTTTACATTATTCCCTATATACAAAGCATTTACACCACCATCTTTGTCTAATATACCTTTGTTATAGTTAGGATCACTTTCATCTGTGCAATTAAACATAGCAACTACTGGTTCTGTTACCCCATTAATAGTTATTT
Organism: Clostridia bacterium; assembly: GCA_017399265.1. Lineage (GTDB taxonomy): Bacteria > Bacillota > Clostridia > Christensenellales > UBA1242 > UBA11490. The sequence continues at coordinate 61,630 of JAFQDL010000004.1, read as the reverse complement.
CGTCAGGAATTACAATAGAGTTCTCTGGAGCAGCCTTTATACTATTCGCACCACCTCTAATAGTGACTGAATTAGTTGTAACCGCGGCCAAATCATTTACGACATAGCCGCCTAATTCTTCGCTGTAGTCTTCTTCTGTAATTTGAACATTCCCAGTATAAAACAATGGATATAGTGTCATGTTCTCATCAACAATTGTTTGATCTACAAATAAATTAGTTCTAGCTTCATCTGTATACCAGCCAGCAAATGAATAACCAGATGCATAATATTTAGGAACTGTATTCACTGTAGTATATGGCAAACCCTTTAAAGTAATTTCATTACCAGTAAACTCTGAATAATTGCTTACACCTTCCATATCATAAACAACTGCACATTCATTAGGAACTTCCAATGCCCACTCAAATTCACCTTTAAAACTTGCATTCCTAACACCATCTATTGCCTCTACCACAATATATACATATGCTCCATCAGTATCCCCAGCCTCTATGGTTCTTGATGTCCAAGCATCTAATGTCTCTGGTGGATTAATAGTAGACACTGCATTAAGTTGTGCTGGGCTTACGTAATATGTAACATCCATATTTGTAGCAGTAGGCTTAGTTATTAAATCCAAATTAAGATGTATGCTTTCTGAAAGGTTATTAAAAGCGTATTCGAATACTATTCTATTGTTATCGTCTTCTAATTTTATTTCTTCTTCCAACTGATTTAATTCACCAGATACGTTATTTGAACTACTATTAAAAGTTAAACCATCTTCAGTTCCCAATATTTTCCAGCCACTACCACCTGTCCAATATCTAGCGGTAACATTTGCATCTACATTTTTTGCCATATAACCCACTTTGATATTAGCACTCATGCCAGAGAACATAGAAACAAGAACTGTTACAATTGTTGCAACAAGACCTAGTATAATTGTACCAAATATTAGCGATATGATTATAACCTTTTTCTTCATACTCATACTTAACCTCTTATTTCGTTATGATAACACAAATACATCTACATCATATTGTACTTTTCTCTGATTTTCATGTCAAACAAATTGAAGTCTATATAATGAATATTATATACTTTTATATAACTTAATAATAAAAAATCTAAATAGATTGACTAACAAACATAAAAAAAGAGGCTAGGCTGCCTCATTTTTTAACTATTAAACATTTACAGATTGTATTACTTTGCCATCTAATGATTTTAAATAAATTACGCCATTATCTATCAAAATGTAACTATTAGTAGTATCATCTTTAGGGATTGAAACTGAACCACAATTTATTATAATCTTATCATTGACCTGCTTTACAAATCCAGTGTGTTTATGTCCATAAATCATTATATCAAAATCACAATCAGGAAAATTCTTTATATTATAATTTTGACCATGACTAAGAAATATTTTCTTACCATAATAGTCTAGTTGTATAAATTCTTTAAACTCAAAATCAGATATTTTTATATCAACTTCCGCATCGCAATTACCTCTAGTAGCGATTGTCTTTTCTTTCATTGAATTTAATATCTCACACACTTGCATTGGATCGTAATCTCTAGGCAACGCATTTCTAGGCCCATGATAATAAAGATCACCAAGCAATATCACTTTATCGGCATTTTCTCTTAAAATAGCTAAGTTTAACAAATTTGCATAGTACTTAGAACCATGTATATCTGATGCAATTACATATTTCATAACTACTCCTTTACTGCCTCACTATTAGGCAACAAATTTTTATACATTTGCTCCAATTGTTTTGCACTTAATAAAATTGGTACAGGATATAAAGGATTACCCTCTTTGTCAGCCTTAACTGCCAATTCTGAAATATCCTCCACTTTCAATTCTTTGATGTTTGTAGGTATATTCATCTTTTCATTTAATGATTTTATCCAATCTATAAATTTACCACTTGCAACTTTCTTATTTTCTTCATTTGATGCCAAGTTTAACATATAAGATAATTTTGCTAATTTTTTATAAATCTTATGCTCATAAAATTCTAAGAAATAAGGAAGAATAACTGCATTTGCAAGTCCATGAGGCACACCATATTTACCACCCAAAGAATGAGCTACTGCATGCACATAACCTACATATGACCTAGTAAATGCAATACCCGCGTCATAAGACGCAATAAGCATATTCTCTCTGGCTTTCGCATTCTTGCCATTAGTATAACATTCTAACAAATTACCATGTATTAGCTTAATTGCACTTTCCGCTTTTAGTCTAGTATATTTAGTTGTACTTCTTCCTATATAAGCCTCCACCGCATGAGTTAATGCATCAAGACCAGTTGTAGATGTTAATCCTTGAGGCAAATTTAGTGTTGTTTTATAATCAAGCACTGCATACTTTGGAATTAAACAAAAATCATTGATTGGATATTTGTGATGTGTTTTATCATCTGTTATAACAGCAGCTAATGTTGTTTCACTGCCAGTACCTGCAGTTGTAGGCACTGCAAATAACAATGGTAATTTCTTTAAAATTTTTAGAAGACCTTTCATTTTTCTTACTGGCTGGTTTGGTTTTACAACCCTTGCACCAATGATTTTAGCGCAATCCATTACAGATCCGCCACCAAATGCAATAATAGCTTGGCAATTCTTTTCTTTATATATTTTTAGTCCATCTTCAATATTAGTTATAGTTGGATTAGGTACAACCTCATCAAATACAGCCAATTTAATTTTTGAATTTTTCAAATCATTTTCTAATTCTGTTGTTAACCCAAAGCTCCTGATACCCTTATCCGTTACAAGCAAAACAGAACAAATCTGTTTTTCCTTCAAAATCTTTTTTATTTCTTTTACAGAAGTTAAAAGTTCTGGTTCTCTATAAGGAAGAATAGGTAACGCAAGCCTAAAAATAAACTGAAATAATCTACAATATATTTGCTTAAACATTGGCATTTCGTCTGTCCGCTTAGCAGCGGCATAGAATATTGAATTTGCTAAAACAAATTCTGCTGGATAATATAATAATAAGCAGAAAACATCGAATATTTTAGCAGCACCACCAAATATATAGAATAATAAACACATATCAGATAAGAAGAACATTAAACTACCTATAAATATTATTATTCTAGAACTTAAACTAATGTTTTTAACAAAGAGATTACTAAAACTTTTACCAAGCATTAAGCTTATAATTAAAGCATATGCAATAACTACGTATAACATTATACCTTCGAATACAAATCCATCATATAATGTAATCACCAACATACACATTGCAAATAAGCATAAAGAACAAACCAAATCTCTCAAATTAAACTTATTTAAATTTAAATATCCAACAAAGAATAATGCATGTCCTATCGCAAAACTTGCCGCTCCTATAATAAAGGTGTGTGACTCTATAAGCAAAATATCACCTATCATAGCAAACACTAAACCTATAAGCATAAAAACAGCAAATCTCTTATATCCTTTATTTTTTGCTCCTGCTTTTAATAAAAATATAAAATTAACTAAGCCACCTATTACAAAAATAAGACTAGATATCGTTTTAAACACATATGGCGTCTTAAAACATAAATACAATATATCAAATAATAGCATCATATCAAAAAATGCTGTATTGAAATAAAAAACTTTCTTTTCGCTTTTCATAATTTCTCCTTTTTTAATCCTATAAGAGTATTATAACATGAGTCCAATATTTTTCACATCAATTTAAATACTTTGTTTAAATTATAATTCAGTAATTACAAAAAGCCATAAATTTTAAACTAAAAGCATCGTAATATCTATCAAAAAGTTCATAAACCATTGCAATTTAACGATTTTTAGAGTATAATATACAAGGTGAATTAATTCATCAATCTTTTAAGGATTAAAAATGTCAATCAAAGTAATATCTACCAACAAGAAAGCAAATTTTAATTACTTTATAGAAAACAAACTTGAGGCAGGAATAAGTCTTTTAGGGCCTGAAGTTAAATCTTTACGTGCAGGTTCTTGCAGTATGGAAGAATCTTTTATTTATATAACTTCTGATAAAGAAATATTTGTTAAAAATATGTTTATAAAAAACTTTGCTTTCTCAACTAATATTACAATCGACGAAAAACGAGACAGAAAACTGCTATTAAATAAAAATGAAATAGAGAAATTATTATCAAAAGTACGCGAAAAAGGATACACTCTAGTTCCATTAAAGGTATATTTTAGTGGTAAATTTATCAAAATGGAAATAGGAGTATGCAAAGGAAAACACACTTACGATAAAAAAGACACCTTAAAAGAAAAAGACTTAAAAAGAGAAACCGACAGAATGATAAAAAATTATAATTAGTTTCTATGGGGACGAAATGGTTTCGACAAATTGATTTGATGGATCTAAAGCAAGTAGTAGGACTCGTCTACTTAAAAACGATAAACTTAAATTTAAATGCAGAAAACAAATCTGTTCTAGCAGCTGCCTAAATTGCAGCCTAGTGTCTTAGTTTGACTTTTCTCACGAGTTTTATTAAGGCATAATTATAGTGAGATACTTAAACTTTGCGTTTGCCAAAATTTAGGGAAATTATAGCAAACTAGCAATTTCAAATTTTGTTGTTTTTTGATTTGAAATTGCAAAAAGTTGTAAAACAACTAAACTTGTAGAAAAGGATTGGTCTGCTTTTTGGACACGGGTTCGACTCCCGTCGTCTCCACCAATAAAACTCCTAATCGGAGTTTTTTTTGACGACGTTGTGAATTGCATTCACATATTTCTTTTCAAGAAATTGGAGTCGAACTGTATTCCGCAATTATCTCGCAAATTCATTTGCAATTGCGGAAATTTGTCTCCATTTCATTCCGTCTGCACCGCCTTCCCGTCTTTCCTCCACCAACAAAACTCCTAATCGGAGTTTTTTTTGACGACGTTGTGAATTGCATTCACATATTTCTTTTCAAGAAATTGGAGTCGAACCATATTCCGCAATTATCTCGCAAATTCATTTGCAATTGCGGAAATTTGTCTCCATTTCATTCCGCCTGCACCGCCTTCCCGTCTTTCCTCCACCAATAAAACTCCTAATCGGAGTTTTTTTTGACGACGTTGTGAATTGCATTCACATATTTCTTTTCAAGAAATTGGAGTCGAACTGTATTCCGTCTGCACCGCCGAACCAATCTAGCGTTTAGCAGTAAGAATGTAGTTATACAATTCTAACCACAAATTTATCATGTTTTTTTAAAATCAACTTATACAAACATCTATTTATTTCTATAAAAAATATATATTTCGTTAAAATATGGCTATATTTACAATTTTTTGCAATATTTTAAAAAAGTAAAGCAAAATAAACAACATTTTTAAAAAAAATATTTTTTTATTATATTTATGTCATATTTAAGATTTTTAAAAGAATTTTTTTTAATAGCATATTTTATTTGCTACCAACGATTTTGTCTGATATAATCACTTCGATTTCACTCAAATTTTACAAAGGACAAAACAATGAAGAAATTAACACAAATCGGAGCTTACGGCTTAATAGAGGAAAATGGCAGAGTTTTACTCACAAAACATAGCGAAGGACCATACAAAGGTTTATTAGACTTACCTGGTGGAGATTTTGTACACGGAGAGACTGCCAGACAATGCGTTGAAAGACAAATTCAAAAAGATTCTGAATTAAATATTTCTGAATTAAAACTTTTAGATGTTTTAACTGATAGAATTTCTTGGAGCAATAACAATAATCTAGAAGATTTGCACATGATATGTATTTTGTTTAATATCAATGCTAAAATAAAAAAATTAAAAGACTCAAGCCTAGCCTGGTTTGATTTAAAAGAAATAAGTGATAATCACTTAACACCTGTTGCAATTAAAGCAATAAATGACTTAAGAAAATAAAAAGACTAAACTAAAAAAGTTTAGTCTTTTTTTTATTTTTTTATAGACAAATCCGCATTTTTTAAAACACTACTTTCGAAATACCTTATTAATTCTTTTTCTTTATTTTTTTCAAAATATGTATTTTTTATCATTTTATTTAATAATTCTTCAAAAGTTAGATTATCAAACAAATAATTAGCATACGAACCAGGAATTGTATTTATTTCATTAAGATACAACACATTGGTATCTTTTTGATAAATGAAGTCAAATCTAACAACACCTGAAAGATTCATTTGTTTATACACCTTAGCCGCACTATCTTCGATTTCCTTTTTAAGTTCATCACTAATATCAGCTGGGAAAATTCTAGCTAAAGACTGCATACCCTCTACTTTTTCACCATTCAAATATTTATCATTATATGACAAAATTTCACTACCAGCTCTAGGTTCTTCAACGGAAGAAATTATTAAATCGTTTTTATCTTTTAGTATAGCAATATTATACTCGCTAATATTGCTAACCAATTCTTCAATAATTACTTTTTTATCAAACTTAAATGCACAAGTCAATTTATCATTTAGGTCATCTAGAGTCTTCACAATTTGTATACCAATACTACTACCAAGGTTAGCAGGCTTTACTATCAAAGGATAAGCTAACTTTTTTTTATCGATAATACACCTTACCTCATCAAAAGATTGATCTACACTAACACCAACATATTTAACAAGCCTGACTAAATTTAAACCAGATAGATAGTTTTTAAACTCTACTTTATCTAACAACAAAGCACTAGGTAAAATCTGAGGGTTAAAACAATTAATACCAGAGATATTACATAAACCAGCCAATGCACCATCTTCTCCATTTAATCCATGTAAAGCAACAAAGACTCCATCAATATGTACTAATTTCTTATATCTTCCTAATACGCTTTTAACAACTAAATATCCGTCAGATGATATAAAACATTCAGACGCCTTCAAAGTTATTACATCTTCTACAGTTCGATACTTGTCAGAATAATACCAAATACCACTTTTTGATATATATATTGGATAGATATTATACCCTACCAAATTGTTAACAACTTGGATACCTGTAATAATAGAAATATCATGCTCACAACTAACTCCACCAAAAACAACAACTATATTATTCATACATCACCTCCTAAATATAATTATCAGGCAAATCATTTTCAAAGACTATTAAGTTGTTCTCCCCTAAACAATTCACTCTATCAAAAACCTCTTGACTTAAACTATCAAAAATTTTTACTACAACATTTTTTTCACTTGATTCAATACCATTTAATATTGCATATTTATTCACTTTGTTTATTATCCAAATCTCATCAAATACATTTGTTGCTTTTTTTGCTAAATCACTATTTACATCAAATTGCACATTAGCCAGTTCCACAACACCTGGAGTTATTAAAATCTTATAAAACCCAGTAAACATTTGAGAAACTTTTAACATCTCTGCAAATGAAATTTCATTAGAATTATAAGCATCAAAAATAATAGTAGCGCCTAATTCATTATGCTTAATTTGTAAACGATTATCCAAAGCACATAATTTAGCCACTGACTTTGCAATAGAATAATTATTAATGCCAAGATATAACGAACAAGCAACTGCGAGCGAAATATTGAATATATTATGCTCCCCCAAAAGCATTGTGGATAAATACCCTACCGTATTAGTATCACTTTCGCAATATTGTATTTTTGAGCCATTTTTATCACATTTATAATCTAATATTACAAGGTGTTTATCTGATACATTCTTACAATATTTGTATATTGTATATACATTATTGCTATAGTTTCTGTCATCTTTCACATACTTTATGTCATTTTCTATATTATATCTGCAACACAATTCGAGCAAATTAATTTGAGTAAATAATACTTTATTATTATCACGCAGATAATCAAAAAGTTCTAATTTACCCCTAACAACATTGCTTCTCGTTTTAAAAGTTTCTAAATGCTGACTACCAATATTTGTTATCAAACCTATATCAGGATTAACTAACTTACACAACTTCTTAATATCACCTAATCTAACTGCACCCATCTCAAATATCAACACTTCTACTTGAGACAAATCTTCTTGCAATATAAACTTAACCAGTCCCATAGTAGTATTATAACTTTTAGGTGTTGCTTTCACTATGTAATAATCATTTAGTATACTATTTAAAAACACTTTTGTACTCGTTTTTCCACAGCTACCTGTTATTCCTATTTTTATAATATTTGTATATTTATTTAATTTCTTTTTTGCTGCATAAATATACATTGCCTGAATTATATATTCAATAACTAAAGAAATTAAAAAACTAATACTATAAACTATAAGAGATGTTAGCACGCTTAAATACAACAATATTTTTTCATACTTTATTAGCATTACAATTAGTGGAAATACTAGCAACAAATTAACAACCGCAATTCTTAATACTCTTTTAGTCATATGTAGTCTATTTTTGTTATGAACTTTTTTTACCATAAAAATAAAATAAATAAATTTGCTTACAGCTAAAGTAATAGATATACGCCAACCAACTTCGATAAAGCATAAACAAAGAAACATACTGAACATTTCTAGCACTACTAAAATCACAATATCGATAAAAAATTTTTTTGTTATTGACTTACTCCCTAAAACTATTTCATAACGATTTAATTGCAATAAATAAGTAAAACAATAAATAATCACTATTAAAGAATATATTAATAATATTACATTTAATATATCAACCATCTAACAAAAACTCTCTCACCTTATTTTTACATAAATACATATGAGAAAATAAACAATAATGTGCTGCGTTTGATATCAAATAGTACTTAACCTTCTCTATATTTTTCTTAAATTTTTTAAACACATAATATGGAGTATCCTTATCCTTTCTTCCCCAAACTAATAGCGTATTAGATTTAACAAAACCAAGCAAGTATGTTAAATCTTGATTAACAACCTTTACTAGTACTTTCTTTAAAATATTATTTGCATTGTTATAATCCTTACTACCGCTTAGTTTTGCACTTTTTGAGCATAATTTTTTTAACAATTTATATTTATATATTTTATAGTAGTATACAATTCCACGTTTTGGCTTTAATCCTGCACTGCCAGTTAATACAAGCTTATTTACTTTGAGTTCAAAACATGTGGATAATATAAGTGCAAGCCTTCCTCCAAATGAATGACCTAAGATACTTATTTCTTTAATACCCTTATCTTTTAAATATAAATAAACCTGCAAAGCATACTCATAAGTGTCAAAAAAAGGCTCTGGACTAACACTTTGTCCAAAGCCATACAAATCAAAAGCTATAACATTAAAGTTATTATTTAAATCTCTAATATAATCCTTAAATACATTTTTATCACAGCCCCACCCATGAAGCATTAACAATGTATGTTTTTTATCATTTGAAATGCTAATTTTTGACATTTCAATATATTTCAAGATATCCCCTCTTTTTTCATTACAATCGCATCTGCACCATTTTTGTAATAATGCGTTCTTACCGACACAAAATCAAAACTATTTTTTTTATATAGCTGAATTGCACTTTTATTATTACTTGCTACTTCTAAAAATATCTCTTTTACACCTACTAAATAATTATATGATTCAGCTATCATTTTTGAACCAAGCCCCAACCCTCTATACTGCTTTAAAACAGCTATTCTTAAAAGCTCCGCTTCATCTAATACAATTTTATAATCAATGTAGCCAATTAACAATTCCCCATCGTAAGCAACCAAAACCAAATTGTTATCACTAGCTAAATCTTCACTAATCTGATTTTCTGAATAAGGATCCTCAAAGCAATTGTTTTCTAATTCAACAATACCTTGTAGATCTACTATTTTTCCTCTATGTATATCAAACTCAACCATTTAAACTATCCTTTTTTAATTTTGCTAACTCAGCTTGAGATAATTGAACATAAAATGGTTGCACAGTTTTTGCATCAACAAATTCTCTATCTTTAATAGCTCTTTTGAAGGCTTTCTTCAAAAGATTTAAATACCTATCATCTAGATTAATTGTTGATATTTCACCATAATCTTCAACAGAATATAATTTAATATCACTAAAAGTATCTTTTATTTTATCATTATCCACAACTCCATATTCAATAACTTTGCCCTTGACAAATTTTGCAAAATAACTAGTCAAGTTTGTACATTTCATAACAAGAACGCCATTCTGTATCTCATCAGTAAAGATATCAAACGAATTTTTCGCCACACAAGGTTTATCAAAAGCCATACAAAAACCTTTTATAGTTGCAAGCCCCACCCTAATTCCTGTAAAAGAACCTGGTCCTACAACTACAGCAAAGTTATCAACATCTGACAAGCTGATAACTGCATTATTCATCAATTTCTCAATATTAACTACCAAACTTTCCGATACTTTTAATTGCTCATCTAATACAATTTCATATTCTTTATCTGTTGTAATTAAAATTATACAAGTCTTACTTTTGGTAGTATCTATTATTAAAGTATTACTCATTAATCTCTACCTCATAAACTCTATTTTGAGATTCTGTATATTTCACATTTATTCTCATAACAGATCTTTTGATATAATCTAATGCAATGTCCGGCCACTCTATTAAAATTAGTTGATCACTTGTCATATTGTTTACTATTTCAAAAAAATTCAATTCAACAAGTTCTGACTCTTCTTCCAATCTATACAAATCAAAATGATACACTACTCTATCTTTAGCATAATAATTTTTAAATATGGTAAATGTAGGACTAGACACTATCTCTTTTACCCCTAACAATTTCAATAAAAATTTAGTAAAAGTAGTCTTTCCGGCACCCAAATCACCACTTAACAATATTACATCATTTGATTTTAAATGTTTTTTCACAAACTTTGCAATTTTTTTTGTATGAGAAATCTTCTTACTTTCAAATATATATTTCAAATTACTTTACAACCTTTTCTATTAGTTTTAATTTTTTTGGTTTTTTTGGTGTAATCTTAAACACATTTCTTATATCATTCTTATCAGAAATAGTAAGCTTTGTATCAGTATATATAGTAACTAACGCATCTCCCTCTAATATTTTATCGCCATAACTTACTTTTAATAATACACCTTGAAATTTCGTCCTGTCAGCACCCACTTTAGATTTAAGTTGCATCACAAACTTAGCAATTTCTAAAGCATCTATATCTGCAATATAACCCGACTCACTAGCATTAATAGTTATAACATTACTAGTATTTAACAACAATTCCTGCTTATCTATCACATCTATACTTCCACCATGCGCTTGAATAATTTCTTTAAACTTGTCTATTATGCCATTATTAATAGTTTCAGACACTTTCAATTCAGCAGTTTTTCTATCAGCACCAGTAGCCATGACATACAAATTAACAGCTAACTCTTTAGTCACTTTTAATAAATTATTATCACAACCTTTCATAGTAGAAATAACAGAATAAACTTCCTGAGCACAGCCCACACCATCAGATAATGGAATATTCATGTTAGAAATTACCGCCCATACAGTTTTTCCATCTCTTTTACCAATATCAACCATTGTCTTAGCAAGTTTAACTGCATCATGTTTAGTTGGCATAAAAGCACCTTTTCCATATTTTACATCAAGCAAAATAATATTAGAGCCCATTGCCAATTTTTTAGACATTACGGAGCTAGCTATTAATGGTATAGACGCAATAGTCGCTGTTTTATCTCTCAAAGCATACATCAACTTGTCCGCAACAGCAATATCTTTACTTTGAGAAACGATACTTGCGCCGACCTCCTTGATTATGTTATTAAACTCATCAAAAGATTTGTCTACCTTATAACCATCAAAAACTTCTAACTTATCTATTGTACCACCAGTAGTCCCCAGGCCTCTACCACTCATTTTTGCAAGCTTTATACCCAGATTAGCCATTATAGGAGCCAAAAGTAAAGTTGTACTATCACTTACTCCGCCAGTACTATGTTTATCAACAGTATCATAATCAAATTTTACAGTTTCGCCACTTTTTTGCATCGCTTTAGTCATATAATAAGTTTCTTCTTCATTCATTCCATTAAGACAAACAGCCATCAAAAAACTCGACATTTCTTCATTCGAAATCTGCTTATTAACAAAATTCTCAACAATCCAATTTATTTCATCTTGAGTTAAAGCCTGCTTTAATCTTTTTTTATCTATAAGATTGTACATTAACATTTAAATCAACCTCCAAACATTCAATGATAGTTTATCATTTATAGAAACTTTCGTCAATTATAATAAAATAAATAATATTGTAGTATTATTTTTAAAAATCAGACAATAATTTAATATGAAATATATATATAAATCTACCTATTACTTGCTTATATTTGCCTTAACATTTTTTCTAAGTTTAATAATATATAACTACTTTATTCAAAATATTAACATAAAACTTATTTTATCAATATTAACTTCTATTATTACAATTATCACAATCGCTTTAATTAACAAAAGAAAAAATTATCAACTAAACTTAAACAATTTAGATCAAAAGCAATTAGAAAACCTTAAAGAATTCCTATTATTATCCTCCAATAAAGAATGCCTAGACTTTGTTAAAATAAATTTTAAATTAAACGTAAAAGATATTTTGTTTGAAAAATATATGATTGATAAATATAACAACATACACATAACATTCTTTGATACTGAAAAGATATCGATGGAAAACTTTTTAAATGTATTCAAGCAATTTTCAGACAAATATGCCACTCTAAAGTTATATTGCTTTGATTATAACAATGACTTAAATATATTTTTAGATAAATACAACTTAAAAGATAAAATCGAAATTTATAATATTTTTTCAATATATGATATAATTAAAAAAGAACAAAATAATTACACTTGCAAATATACAAAAATTCAAGACAAAGCAATAACAATTAAAGCAATACGAGAAAATCTACTAAACCCAAACAACTGGAAGAAATTTATTTTATTCGGTTTTATTCTTTTGTGGTATAGCTTTATTAATAAATATAAAATATACTTTATAGTTTCAGCAGCAATATTTTGGATTTTTGCCATTATATGTTTAAGTAAAAAAATATTAAAAAAGTAAGTCAATGTAATTTGACTTACTTTAATTTATTTTTAAAGTTATTTGCTTCCACAATTAATTCTCTTGAATGCATCTGAGCAAAATTATGATTTTCTATACTACCTATCATTCTTGTTATTTCACTTTGCCTGTCATTTTCCGTAAGCAAATTTATTGTAGTATGAGTTTTGTCTGACGATTCAAACTTTAATATCTTATAATGACTATCGGCAAAAGAAGCTATTTGTGCTAAGTGGGTAATGCAAAGCACTTGATTTTTTCTAGAAATTTGAAGTATTTTTTTACCAACAACGCTTCCCGTATTTCCACCAATACCAGTATCTATCTCATCAAATATCAGTGTTTTATTTTTATCGTCTAGATTTAATATAGTTTTAAATGCTAGACTAAACCGACTCAACTCTCCACCAGAAATTATCTTATCAAGAGGCCTTAATTCTTCTCCTAAATTCGCACTAAATAAAAACTCAATTGTATCTAAACCATTTTTAGGTATACTAGAATATTGATCAAATTCCTCTTTTGATGGAAATTTGATACTTATACAAAACTTAGCACTTTTCATTCCCAAATCTACAAGTTCTTTAACTATAGCACTTTCTAATTGTTTAGCTTTATCAACTCTTACATTATTTAATTTAAAAGCTATATCATAGTAATCATTTTTTATCTTTTTCAATTGCATTTCAAGATTTTTCATCTCTTCTTCGCAATTACTTAACCTTTCTACTTTTAACTTAGCATTATTCAAATATTCCAACACTTCAGCAATAGTATTGCCATATTTTCTTTTTAATTCTTTTATAATGTCTAATCTATCTTCTATTTCATTCAATTCTTTCTCAGAATATGTAACATTATTTAGCAACCTAGAAAGTGTGCTTTCAATATCCTCCAGCTCCCATCTTACAGATTGCAATCTATCCTTTGTATTATCAATTTCATTATCAAAAGACGATATCATAGAAAGTCCTGTTGTAATATCTTTAACAATTCCAACAATATTACCTTTATCCGAAAACGAATCAACCGCGGCACTCAAAACATTATGTATTTTTTCGCTATTAATTAATATCTTTTTTCTAGCCTCTAAAGCCTCGTCTTCGTTTTCTTTTAAATCAGCATCTTCTATTTGTTTTATTTCATAAGAAAGAAGTTCTATCTCTCTTGCTCTTAGCCTTTCATCTCCACCAAGCTCAGAAATCTTTTTCGATACTTCATTATAAGTTAAAACCAACGCTGCAATCTCATTTTTTTGCGATTCTACATAATTAGCTATATATTGATCCAAGTATTCTATATGATTAGCACTATTAAGCAAATTCTGATTATCATGCTGCCCAAACACATCAATAAGTTGAGAAGAGACTTTTTTGAACATATTCATTGTTACTTGTTCGCCATTAATTCTAAACTCTGACTTGTTATTAATTCGAAGAACCCTACTTAATAATATTTGCTCTCCACTCTCAATCCCCATCTCTTCAAATATCGAATTAATGACTTCGTCTTCATCAATTTCGAACAAGCCTTCTACCTTAGCATATTCACTACCAGATTTAATAATAGATTTATCGGATTTATTACCAAGCAAAAAACCTATTGATCCTATCAAAATAGATTTACCAGCACCAGTTTCTCCAGTAAAAACATTAAAGCCTTCCAAAAAACTTACCCTAACCTCGTCTATTAAAGCAACATTTTTTATAAACAAATTTTTTAACATGATAACCTCTCTTGTTTTCTTTATTATATATTATTTATAAAAAAAACTCAATCAATTATCGAACATTCTTTCGAAAAAAGATACTCCTTATATGAAGTACCTTTATAATTTATATTAAAATAATGAATTTAATTTTTCTTTAACCAAGATTGCATCATCAATATTTAAAGAAACCAACAAAACAGTATCTTCGCCATATGTAATACCTAAAATCTGCGATATTCCATATTGCTCTATTATAGAAGCAACAAAACTCGCAGTTGATTTCATAACCTTAACTACATTCATATTGCATGCAGTTGTAATAGATATGACACAGCTTTTTAAGATAGATTTCATTTTATCAGAAATTGTTTGACTAGAAGAAGCAGTAGCATACTTATATTTCTTATCTTCAGTAAGTATTTTTATCAAACCTAATTCTTTAATGTCTCTACTAATAGTAGCTTGAGTAACATCAAATTTAGCATTCTTTAACGCAACAACCAACTCTTCCTGAGTCTCTATCTCGTTATTTGAAATAATCTCTAATATTTTATTGTGTCTTGAATTTCTTGCCATTCTAATAACCTCAAAGTATTTATTTTTTCCATAGTAATATTTTTTCCAATTTTCAAAAAACAATAAATAGATTATATTATTAGGATTTATTGTAAATCAATTATTGAACATAACAACATTACCTAATACAAATCAATTTATATGTAGTCATACATATGACTATCAAATAAGATCTTTGTGCAAAGTCAACAACTTTAACATCATAGATTATAATAAAACATTATACAAATGTCAAAATAATTATACAACATATTTTATTTTTATACAATTGATTTTGCATAATTATTCATGTATTTTTTGCATAATTATAACACTTAAAAAGTGGCATTATTTAGCCACTTTTTTATTATTATTTATATTTATTTAATACTTTTTTGTATAAATATTACTTATTTCCAAGACATATTCATTAAATTTTCAAAG
This sequence comes from Clostridia bacterium, assembly GCA_017399265.1. Lineage (GTDB taxonomy): Bacteria > Bacillota > Clostridia > Christensenellales > UBA1242 > UBA11490. The sequence goes on along the minus strand of JAFQDL010000004.1, from coordinate 45,910 downwards.
CTTAATACTTGCTTTTCGCCAGTTTTTCTAACTATCAATTCAGCATTACCATCAGCAGTATTCTTACCTACAACAATAATATTAGACACACCTATAAGTTCAGCATCTTTTAATTTAGCGCCAATAGAATCTATCCTATCATCTAGTATTACTTCTATACCCTTATTCAAGTATTGGTTGTACAATTTTTCAGCCATTTCCACTTGCTCTGAATTTTTTACGTTAGCAATTACTATTTCCACAGCATATGGAGCAATCTCATCTGGCCAAATCATACCTTTATCATCTGCATTTTGCTCTATCAATGCACTTAGTGTTCTTGTAACACCTATGCCATACGCACCCATTTGCATATAATTACTTTTACCAAACTCGTCCAAATATTTACATTGCAATTCTTCTGTATATCTAGTATTTTGCTTGAATATATGACCAACCTCAATACCCCTAATCGATTGCAAAGTTCTACCACATCTTGCACATACATCGCCTGCTTGAGCTCTCTTAATATCAGCAAATAAATCAACCTTAATATCTTCCAAATTCGCATCTTCGTAGTGGTAATCCATTTTGTTTGCGCCTATAATAAAGTTAACCATATTTTTTACAGAATTATCAGCTACAACCTTACAATTAACCAAATCAATAGCGCCAACAAAGCCTGCAACAGAACCTATAGCTTCAATATCTTCCACAGAAGCCATTTCTATATTAATTCCACCAACAGCTCTAATCAATTTAGTTTCTTCCACTTCCCTATCACCAGGAACTAGCGCCACAACTGTTTGCTTATTATCTATTCTATAAACAACAGCCTTTAGCATATCTGACTCTTTTTTGCCTAGAGGCTCTACTAAATCACTTATAGTCTTTAAATTTGGCGTATGAGTTAATTTTTTAGATTTTTTCTCTACATTACTTTTCTCTTCTACAAAAGTACATTCTGCTTTTTCAGTATTTGCAGCATAACCACACTCACATACTATGATTTCATCTTCACCAATATTAGACTTTACCATAAACTCTTGAGAAGCACTTCCACCCATTGATCCATTATCTGCATTTACAATAACAAAATCTAAGCCAAGACGATTAAAAATCTTTTTATAAGTCTCCGCCATCAAATTGTATGATTTGTCTAGTCCTTCTTGATCCACATCGTAGGAATAAGCATCTTTCATTAAGAATTCTTTGCCACGCATCAACCCAAATCTTGGCCTAACCTCATCTCTAAACTTTGTTTGTATTTGATATAGTATTAGCGGCAATTGCTTATAACTAGTAACTGCATCTTTTACAACATTAGTAAATATTTCTTCGTGAGAAGGTCCTAAACACATTTCTTTACCTGTTCTATCAAATAATCTGAACATATCTTTACCAAAATGTTCAACCCTACTAGCATATGCTTCGATTGGCAACAAACTTGTCATTTGCATTTCACATGCACCAGACTTATCCATTTCTTCCCTAATTACATTTTCAAGTTTATGCAAAACCCTTAAACCTAAAGGTAAAAACATATAAACTCCTGCTGTTTGCTTCTTTATATAACCCGCCCTTACCATCAACTTATGACTTTTAATTTCTGCATCTTGAGGATCTTCTTTAAAAGTCTTAAAAAACATTTTTGAAATTCTCATATTTTCTCCTAATCTAAAGTTTCTTCTATCATATTTTCAATTTTATCCCTAAGTACAGTTACTTTACCTTTTACAGTACTTAATTCTTTAACACATGCTTCTATTAGCTCACATGCTTCAGAATACTTCTTAATAGAATCATCTAATGAAATATTCTCATCTTCTAATTGTTTTGTTAAAGCATCTATTTTTTCCAACTCTTTATTCAATTCCATTAATTACTCCTCCTATCTTTTACTGAAGCTACAACTTTGCCATCAAGCAGATTAATACTCAACTCATCTCCAGTGCTTACATCATTAATAGATTTTACCAAATTATTATTATTAAAAATTCTTACAAAACCTTTACTTGCTAAACTTTCTTGGTTTAAGCCTTTTAACAAATTTAATTTATTTTTCAAATTAAACTCTGTCAATTCCAACTTTGAAACAGAATTTCTAGACATTATTTTAAAACATTTATTCAAATAATTCAATAGGCTATTGCATTTATTATCTATTTTTGTAGTAATTTTTTCATTACAAAGCCTCAAATCCTTTAATATATTATCTATTTTATCAACAAGAATAGACTCTAACATACCCAAATGATCCATCAACCATTTATAATCTTCATCTTTTTTGTTAACAACCAATTCGGCTGCAGCCGAAGGTGTAGGAGCTCTCAAATCTGAAACAAAATCCACTATTGTAAAATCTGTTTCATGACCAACAGCACTTACCACCGGTTTGTTGCAATTAAATACTGCATCAGCGACCGTCTTTGTATTGTATGGCTGAAGATCTTCCAAACTTCCGCCACCTCTAGCAACAATAACCACATCTACCAAATCATAATTGGAGAAAAAGTTAACCCCTTGCGCTATTTCTTTTTCCGCACCAACACCTTGCACCTTTACTGGATACAAAACTACATCAACACTATTATTTCTTCTTGTTGTCACATCTATTATATCTCTTATAACAGCACCAGTTTCAGATGTAACCACACCTATCCTATTTACCCTTTCGGGTAGTGGTTTCTTTTTTGACTCATCAAAATAACCAAGCAACTCAAGTTCTTCTTTTAACTTTAAAAATTGCTGATATAACAAACCTATACCAAACTTTTCAATACTATACGCATTAAAATTTAATTTTCCACCTTTAGCATAGTAACTAACACTTCCTCTTACCACAACCTGATCGCCTACATCAAACAACGGAAAATTATTTGCTCCAAACAAAACACATGAGATAATCGAATTCTCATCTTTTAAATTAAAGTATGCAATACCATTTGTAATCTTATATGAACCAATCTCACCATGCACAAAAATATTTTGAAGCATAGTTTCAGCTTCAAACATATATTTTATATAGTTATTAACTTGTGTTACAGATATTGCATTCTCCATTAATTATTCTCTACACCTTTAACAACATTAGCAAGTATACCATTAATAAAACTAGAACTTTTATCTGTTGAATATTTTTTAGCCAACTCAACAGCTTCGTTTACTACAATTTTAATTGGTGTTTGCTTATAAAACATCAATTCTTGAATTGCAGCAACAAGGATCGCAAGATCTATTTTGAACATAGACTCTATAGTGTAACCTTTGATATTCTTTGACAACACTTCAAAAATTTGCTCTTTATTCTTCAAATAAGACAAATAATTATCTTTTAAAAATTGCAAATTTTCTTCATCTAAACTATCAATTGTGACTACCGTTCCTTCTAAATCTAACCCTGTACCTTGCAAAAAATTTTCATAAGTTACACTTTCTTTAGACTCAACAAACAAATTTTCAAATATCAACTTAAAAAATATATCTCTAGCTAATTTTCTTCCCATAACATTTCTCCTAATTTAAAATAAAAAACCCTTGATTATATATTTCAAGGGTTAAAGAATTAAACTTCCAAATCTTCAGATTTTGAAAAGTCAACACTGATTACATGCACATTAATCTTATCAATGTTGATATCTATCATCGAAGCTATACTATTTTTAATGTTCTCTTGTACCCTATATGCAATTTCAGAAACATTATATCCGAAAAATACATTAATATATACATCAACTATCATTGAATTATTTAAATAAGAAATTTTCACACCTTCGTCAAAATTTTTACTAAACCATCTCTTTAGCACACTACCGTACTTAGTATTAATTGAGCTAACTCCAGCAATTTCTCTTGTAGCTAAATTTATTACTGAAAAAATAATATTATCATTAAAAGTTATTTTTCCTTTTGTAGGTCTGATCTTGATCTCATTGTTTGACATAACATTCCCTCTACTTTATAAAATCTAGAATAATAATAACACAAATTATTAAATAATGCAATTACTTAAAATAATAATTTTTTACTATTCTGCTTGTAATTCAAAAAAAACGATGCCATTTAACAACAACATCGCTTTGTTTATTATTTCTTTTTTCTTTGCATAACTTTTTCTGATGCTTCCGCCTGAATACAATGATCCCATTTTAATTGCATATATTTTTCACTTGGTACACCATTAATCATATTTAACTCGTCATATTTCTCCAAGCCTGTACTAGTTATTGATACTTGTTTAAACCTCGATAACACATCTTTATCTGTTATTAGATCCAGATAAGCCATTTCTGGCCCATTCTTTCTTGCAAGCAATGTTGTAAACTGTTCATTGCAAGGCATTTTCCCATCAGCTATTTGTTCAGCAGTATTAAGAGCATTTTCATTTGCCGACTTAACCGCACCACTAGCAGTCATCTTAAGAGATTTGCTATAAATACCTTTACCTTTTTCCTTGCCCGGATAAACCTTACCCTCTATTTCATCAACCTTATCAGCCATTGCTTCAATAGACTCCTTAGTTGAACCAACACCTTCAATAGATATATTATACCCTCTTTGCATGCTTTGTTCAATAATAGAAGTCCTTACAAAACGTGCCATTTTATATATAGTGCCACTTGTTTGATTATTTAAAGCAATACCTTTCTGAAAAGCTATATTTTTTGCAATTTCATCTAAATCTATATTTAAATAACCACGTTGTTGCAATTGAGCAGAATATACCGACTTAGAATTTAACTCAGATTTCCCACACAACAACGCCACTTCTGGTTGTTTACAGCCCTCTATTGTTTTTGCGCCATCTTTTCCCATTTTAGATTGTTCAACTTTTCCATCGATAAACTGTTTTGCTATATCCGCGACTGTTAAATCTTTATCACCATCACGAGCTAAAACTACTTCGTCTTTCTCTAAGCCAGCCAACTTCTCAGCATCTATTTTCTCTTGTTGTTTCAATGCATCTAAATCTTTTTCACCAACCGCCTCAATTCCAAACACCTTTGCAATCTCAGGTTTAGACAACGCATCAGAAACAAACTGCGTCTTTTTTATAAATACTAACATTTCTGGAGTTAGCACTTGACTAGAAGATTGCAACAACTTCGCAACAGAAACAGACATGTCTCCCATTTGAGAAATAAATGTTGGATTTTGAAATCTGCCAAGTATTAGTTTTGCTTTATCTTCAGTTATAGAATGCATTTTACCACGCAAAACTCTATCTACATTTTTAGCTGAATAAGCTTCTACATTATCCATCAATTCACAATCGTATATACTATCTTCATGCTCAAATTTACCATCAAGACTTGGAGCAAGCTCCCTCATATATTCTTTTTGTTCTGACAGTATATCAAACAACTGATTTATTAAATTCAAAGATATCTGTTGTTTGTCACTTAATTTAAACTTGGCTTGGCTTAGCTTACTTTTAGCATCTTCCCTAACCTTATTAAATAATTCAACTTCTTCTTGTGAAAAGTTTGTTTTTAATTCATATCTTGTAGATTTAACTTTTTCCATTAAATAAATAGAGGATTATTCTTACAATATTCTTGGATATCAAATTCAACATCCATAGCTGTTAAAAATTTTGTAATTTTTTCTTCCCCTTCTCCTTTTAAATTTTTGAAGCTTTCAATGATATCTATATCCCTATAACTTAATAGAAATTTACACATCTTAGGATTATTTAATACTAGTCTAGAAAGATATCCTGCAGAAAACTTATCAAAACCAACCATTACACAAATCTTGTCAATTAGATTATCAATCCTCTCAACACATTTTTTTACAGATAGAGCAATTTGCGGTTTGGCCTCTTCTATAACAATTGTCGAATTCGTAGACTTTAAATACGACTGTACACAATATTTAGCCACGCCATATGATTCCAAATCATATTCTTGCACAATATCACAAATATCATCTACTATTTGCCTTTGCTCAATACTTAAATCTTTGTTTAACATACATACCTCATTAACCCTATATAATATAGTCTAACAATTAATATAATTAATGTCAAATGTACGTAAAAAAAACTTTGATTAATGCAAATATAATATTTTATTTACATCAATCAAAGATTTATTACTCAACAGGAATAATTTTAATATTTTCTATATCATAAGAAGTTTGCCCTTGAACAACTTCTACAATTTGAGCCACCTCAGACGCCTGCAACTCTGAACTTTTTACTATTACAGTCATGCTATTATTTAAATCAGAAATAATAACATCTTCAAAACCTTTAGCTTTAATTAAGCCCTCCAACACCATCTCACTTTCCATCGCAGCAACCAATTGCATTTTTTCACTCTCTGCATTAGCAATTGCTTCCTGTGAAGATGAAGCACTAGAAATAATAGCCTCTAAATACATTAACTCTTGATTGCGAGTATCAGTTCTATTATTTCTATAATTAGTAAAGAAATTCCCTAAAGTGGTTTGATTGGTAGATGTATTAGTTACTTCACCAGAAATTATAGAGTTGTTTACCAATATATTAATAGTTCCTGTCAATAACAACAATAAACAAAATGCAGTAATTATAAAAAATCTTTTTTTCTTTGTCATATTATATCTCCTTTTATTTACCAAATAATACTTGTATATTAGAATTTTTTACATCTAATAAAGATTGAACAGCATGTATTACATCTAATTTTGTGCTTACATTATTCACGCCACTACATACCACCAAAACACCTTTTACCTTAGGCAAAACTTCTTTAATAACTATAGGCATTTGTCCATTAGACGTTTCAACAATTAATGGAGTAGTAATTTGGACAGTATATGAATTTGTCGCAGTAGAATTATTAATCTTTTCTTCTGTGGTATTTGCAAACACCAATTCCATACTACTTTCCAAGGTCACCATTACCTGAACATCGCCAACACCAGACAAACCCGATAAAACATTCTCTAGCTTTTGTTCCATCGTATCACAATAATCCAAACTAGAAACATAATAACCATAATCGATGTTTGACAACGTAGAAACATTATTATCAGTGTTGGAATAATTGATGTAAAGCACCCCAATGATAACCAAAACAGCAACCAAAACGAGTAATTTAACCTTAGATTTTAAGTCTATAGAAAACAACCTTTCTTTTATTTTTTCTAGCGGACTTTTATTATTAGACTCACCCATCAAACAACTCCATTATCGACTCCCCTTACCAAGCAATATCTTTATCTGGCTTGTTACACTAATTTATGTTCATATTAAGCAAATTAGAACCTTTCACATATTTAAAATTAAACCTTTTACATATTATGACAAAATATTAAATTAACACATTAATCATTTTCACAATTGGTGTTAATAATATTATCAAAACAACTAAATTAAATATAAAATTCACAGGTTGTGCTAACTGCGAAGAAAAATTAAACACATCTAAAACCAATCCCAGAACAACCACACCAAACAAACTCAACACAAAACCTGTCATTTTATCTCCTATATAATATTTGCAGTACAAATTACTAATGAAATACAGATTATAAACATAAAACCTACCCCCATTAAAACAGCAATAGGCATAACAAAAATTTTTGACACTTTTGTTAATAACGTCACTATATTAAAACTACCAACTATTTCTAAAATTGAAGCAAGTAATTGCAATAACAATTTAGCAACAATTAAATATATCAATGGAGAGAGTATTACCAATACAATAAAGACAACTCCAGCTATACCTATCGCATTTTTAACAAGCATCGAACCTAATACAACATAATTAAAACCTTCTGATATATAAGAACCGATTAGAGGCACATAATTCTTAATTGCAAATTTAGTTGTAAATATGCTCACACTATCATATTTACCCGCACTAATTCCTTTAAGAGCAAAAACACCACTAAAAATTGTAAAAACAAATCCCAATCCCCACTTAAACAAACTAAACAAGAAATCTATAAACTTATCTATTTTTAACTTATTACTAAGCGAAGCAATAATTATTAACACAAAAGAAATAATAAAAATCGGATACAAATAATTACTTAAAACATTAGAAATGCCCGTTGTTAAAATTGAAGAAATTGGCGTATAAATAGCAACGCTAGAATACGCCCCCATACCACTCAATAATACAAGCAATATAGGAAACAACAAATTTATAATATTTTGCAAACTAGCGATAGTATCGGAGATAACATTATCAACCCCTAACACCAAACTAGAAAGCACCACAACCACAAAACCTACAGCAATAAAATTAATAATATCTAATATCCCATCTTTGAATACTGTTGGTGAAAAACACTCCAGACACTTCAAGACCACAGCTACTACCAATATAATAATCAAAGCGGGCAAAATTTTTTTTATATGATAAAACAACACATCAAATAAATATTGAAAAATTGTTCCAGCATCAACATGTAAATCACCTTCAACTATATTTGTAACAAATGTTTCAAAATCTACATGAAACAGATTTTGCAAATCATAATCTTTAAAAATATCATTTAACTTACTAAAATCTATTTCATCTAAAGCCTCATAAGTATTCACATAAAGTTCCCACTCATTATTCTCACTTGAACTATCAGCACTAACTTGAATAGAACACATTGGAATTATAATTAAAAGTATCAACAAAAAAAATGTTTTTAATCTGTAATTTTTTTTCTTATATAAGAAATTCTTAATTTTCATAGCAACCCGCTAATAATTTCATAAATTTCAGATATTATAGGAATAGATAAAGATAATATATATATTTTACCTATTAAAGCAACTTTATCTGCAATAGACGTATTCCCATTATCTCTACAAATAGAACTGGCAAATTCCACTAAATATCCGACACCAATAGCTTTCATTAAAATAGTAAAAAATTTTTGGCCAACACCAGTTTTAGAAATCAAATTATTTACCAATGTAATAATATTTGAAATATATCCAAACACATAACCCAATAATATTAAACTTCCAGCAATTGATACTAATAAAGCAAACTCCGGTTTTAATTGTTTTATAAACACAATCGTAAAAACAATAACCAATGCTAGCAATATAACTTTTATAATTTCCATATTAAAAATTAAATAAAGTTTTCACCGTTGAAAACAATTCACTTATCATATTAATTACCATAAATAATACCACAACGACACCCGCTAAGGTTGTCAACATTGCAATCTCATCTTTTCCAGAATATTTCAAAATATGACCAACAACAGCAGTAACAACTCCTACTCCAGCTATTTTAAAAATAACTTCTATACCCATAACACCCTCCTCATAACAAAATTATTAAAATCATAATTCCAAATATAAAAATAAGCTTGGATCGCAAAAAACCCTTTTGTTTTAAATCATCATCATATGCAATCATATCGTTTTCTAATTTTTTAATAAAACTATTCACTTTATCACTCTCACCATACAGATCAAGAAAACCTAAATTTTTAAAAAAATTACAAAATTCATTCTTTTCAATATTGTTAACATACTTGGGGTAGTTGTCAAAGTTGATAGGGTTTTGTAACAATTTATATATATCACGTGACATGATATTAGTATTTAACAATACATATTTTCGTAACGATATTTTATTAAAATTCATATCCAACTCGTATTTTTTAAGAAAATCAATTAGTTGCTTAATAAAATTTTTACGACTCTTATAATAAAATAAATTTATAAAAGCAATACCTGTTATTATCAAAAACAATATACATAAAAGTATAAATTTCATAAAGCAATACACTCTAAATTTTCATTATAAACCCCAACTATAGAACCCGGTCCATTAGCCCCACTCAAGACTACGAACCTATCAAAAAGTTTGTTATTTAAAAGTCTATTAAAGCATGGCTTATTTTTTAGATCTTGTACGTTTGACGCATGTATTGTTGCCACCACTTTTACCCCGCAAGTCATTGCATTTTCTATACAGTCTATATCTTTTTGAGCTATCTCATCAGTTATGATCACATCTGGTCTTAGGCTCCTTATGCCATTATCAAAAGCATAAGATTTTGTACAATTAGACAATACGTCGACTCTCATATTTTTAAAAGCGATCACACCATCATACACACCCGTTATTTCACTTCTTTCATCTACCACTAATATATTTAATAAATCACTATTTAAAGAAATTTGTTTTACCAAATCTCTAACAAAAGTTGTCTTTCCGCAACCTGCTGGAGACAATATCAAAGTATTATATACACACTCATCGTTCTTTATATATCTTAAGACATTTAGAGAACAATTATCTACTTCATGTGGCACACGTATATTTAATGAGTTAATATTTTTAATTGTCTTTATCTTATTATCTATATATACAAATTCACCAGCCACACCAACACGCACGCCTCCCTTATATGTAATATATCCATTAATCATCTGGTCATTTATTGTATATAATGAATTATCACTTAATTTTCTAATAATATATTCACAATGCATTTTATTAGCTGTTATACTATTTTGCTTACTGTTACTCACACCAAATTGAGTTAAGTAATAATTAATACCTTTTATAGAGACTATTATAGGTTGACCAACTCTTATTCTTATTTCTGTAAGATATTTGTAATTCAACTCTTTAATAATTTTATATAATTGTGGCGGCAACAATTCTTCTAACATATCGCACCTCCCAAGCATATAAAAATATATTTACTTTTGATTTAAATAATTCGTAATAAAATTAAAGATAAAAAATTAGCAGTTATATTTTTTTTATATATTACATAAAGTGGCAAAAAAAAACATCATGTGAGAATTTCCTCACATAATGTTAACTAAATTGAATTATAGATTTTCTTCATTTCCAAAGCATCTAGAGCCATTACCTCTTTGCTTTCGCAAACTACTATTGGATTAAGATTTAACTCCTTGATTGCTTCTGCAAGTGGTTTAAATTCTGGCCCATACAATTGATCCTCAAGAGTTAAATGCTTAACCTCACCTTTAGCACTATACTCAATTTTACTAAAATGTATATGGCATTTATCTACTTTCTCAAAACCAATTTCTTTTATTGCAAGTTTAAAAATATTTAAATAATCTTCCTTAGTTTTTAAGCAACCTTGACCTAATGCGTTAATATGACCAAAATCAAACGTCGGAATATAGTTAGGTGCTATTTTACAAAAATCTATTATCTCTTGATATGTACCTATTTGAGCTTGTTTTCCCATGGTCTCAAGACAAATATATACATCATCTAGTCCTTTCTCTTTCAATACTTCATATAGTTTCACAAGTCTTTCTTTAGTTAATTGCACCGCTTTTTCTCTTGTCATTTTTCCACAAGAAGCAGGATGAACAACTACCCTATCGCCACCTAATAATTTTAGTTTCTCAATACTATTTACTACATACATTATGCTTTTATCAGCCATCTCATCAGTTGGAGTGGCAAAATTAATATAGTATGGAGCATGCACTGAAATACTAATATTATATTTCCTCATCTCTTCCCCAATTACTAGAGCTGTAGCCTCCGAAAGAATAATTCCTTTTCCAAATGAATATTCATAATGATCAAGCCCTATTTCGCTTAACCATTTTGCAGCATCTTTAGAATGTTTATATCCAGCCTCATAAAAGCTTTTACAATTACCCGATGGTCCAAATTTTACCATTTTATCACTCCATTAAATAAGTCTTTATACTCAATAATCCGTTGTTTACTTCACCAACTCCGATTACTTCATTATTGTATTTTAGCAAATAAATATCTTTTTTCAAATCAGTTTTTACACCGACTCCATTTTTTAATTTACTAAAATCATTATTACTAACCTCTACAACTTCAATTTTAGGAAAAACTTTATCGATACTAATTATATATGAATTTATATCACTATCATTTAAAACATCTTCTAACTTATACGAATTATTTAAATTAAAGACTCCTGACTCAACTCTTTCCAATGCACACATACTTGCAACAGTTCCTAAACATTCTCCTAAATCCCTTGCAAGACTTCTTATATATGTACCACTAGAACAAGTAATAATGAACTCAAATTTACTCTCGTCAATTTGTCTTATACACTCATAATGTATAATTTCCACTTTTTTTGCCCGTAATTCCACCTTTTGCCCTTGTCTTGCCAACTTATAGGCTTTCACCCCTCCGACTGATTTAGCACTAAAATCAGGCGGAATTTGATCAATTTCTCCTAAGAACATATTCAGTACACTATCTATTTGATTTTTTGTAGGTATTACATTGCTTGTTTTTACTATTTGACCTTCGATATCAAGCGTATCTGTAAGAATTCCGAATTGAAAAACAGCTTTATAAGTCTTAACCTTATCTAAAAAATAATCAAACATTCTAGTTGCTTTACCTATCGCTATAGGCAAAATACCACAGGCCATAGGGTCTAATGTACCCATATGGCCTATTTTTTTTATATTAATTTTTTTTCTTAACTTAACCACCACAGCACTAGATGTCATACCAGATGGTTTATAAATGTTTACAAATCCTATCATATAAATTTCTTAGTTGCTCTAACCAACTTTCCTATTACGCTATTACATGAGCCAAAAATATTACAACCAGCAGCGTTTGGATGACCACCGCCACCAAATATCGCACCTAGTTTAGAGCAGTCTACATTTCCTTTTCCTCTTATAGACACAGCATACAAATTAGGTTTAATCTCACTAATAAGTATTCCGACTTCAACTTTTTCTATATTTACACAATAATCAACTAATCCAAAACTTTCATTATTGCCAACATCGCATTCTTTGAATTGATTTGATCTAATAAACATAATTGCAAGCTTACCATCAAGATAAAGTTTTAAATTCTTTAAAGCTGCTTGCATAAGCATAATTTGTCCCCAAGACCTTCTTTTAAACAAGAAATAATTTGCTTTATTTATATCTATCTTATATCTAAGAAGTTGACCTGCAATTTTATGGGACTCACTAGTGGTGTTACTGTGTTGAAAACAACCAGTATCTGACGCAACTGCAGCATAAAGAGCTGTTGCTATTTCTTTGTCAGGTTTTAATTGCATGGATTTAAACATTGTGTATACAATCTCACCAGTACTACTACTTGGGATTATCATATTAAACATACCAAAATTAGTATTAGTAATATGATGATCAATATTAAGCCTTGTCTCTATTGACTCATAGATTGGAGCGTATTTCCCAAGTCTAGTCAAATCAGCACAATCTAGCGCAATTGCAGTATCATATTCTTTTAGTTGTGGATTATTAATTTTACTTACATATTTAATAAAATTGAAATTTAAAGAGATGTCTTCCGCATCACAATAAATATCCGCAGCCTTACCCATTTTTTCCAAATACATCTTTAGTGCACAAGAAGATCCCAGAGCATCTGCGTCTGGTCTAATGTGCGTAAATATAGCGACTGATTTACATTTGTAAATATAGTCAAAAATTTTGTTATTAATTTTCATCTTCATTTGCCTTTCTTGACTCATTAATCTGTTCTATTACAGCATCAATTCTTGCGCCATACTCAATAGAATTATCTAGATAGAATTCTAAATAAGGAACTTTTCTAATATTTAGTCTTTGAGCCAAATTTTTTCTTATGAAATTCGCAGAATGTTTTACTTGATTTAAAACTTCATCTTGATTATCTTTATTAAATACACTGATATATATTTTACTTATTTCCAAATCCTCAGTAGTTTTAACATCTGTTACACAAACAATATCATTGTCTATTACCGGATTGTTTAATTCTTCTATAATAGTTCCAACAATTTTTTGAATTTCAGAATTTATTTTTAATATTCTATTTCCCATTTCTTCTCCGCCTACTAGATTATCTCTCAATTTGTTGCATTTCGTAACACTCTATAACATCTCCAACTTTAATGTCGTTATAATTTTTCAATTTAATACCACATTCGTAGCCTTGTTTCATTGTCTTAACTTCATTCTTTCCTTGTTGAAGAGTTTCGATATCTGTTTCGAAAATAACAATATTTGATCTAAGAAGTCTAACTTTAGACTTGTTATTCACATAACCATTAGTTATATAACAACCAGCAATTGTACCCACACTAGAAATTTTAAACGTTTGTCTAATTTCTGCATGACCAGTTACTTTTTCTTCATATTTAACTGTAAGCATTCCATGAATTGCTGCAGTTATGTCATCTACTGCATCATAGATTATTCTGTATAATTTGATATCAATCTTTTCTTTATCAGCCATTTGTTTTGCTTTCGCTTCAGGTCTAACATTAAATCCAATAATGATTGCATTACTAGCTTGGGCAAGTAAGACATCGCTTTCATTTATTCCGCCAACCGCAGCATGAACACATTGTACTTTAACTTCTTCATTTTCTATTTTTTCTAAAGTTTGTTTCAATGCCTCTGCACTACCCTTAACGTCAGATTTGATAATAATATTAAGTATTTTCATTTCATTATCTGCTGACTTTTGTAAGAAATCTTCTAATGTAATTCCAGTAGATTGCTTACTCTTTTCCATTTGCAATCTTGCTTGTCTTTCTTCTATTATGTTCTTTGCCATCTTCTCATCAACAGCATGAACCATCTCTCCTGCTTCCGGGACTGCGTTAAATCCAAGCACTGATACAGCCATACTAGGAGTAGCTTTTACAACATTCTTTCCTGTATAGTCCATCATTGCTCTAATTCTACCACTAGCAACACCTGATACAACAAAATCACCAATATGTAGAGTACCATTTTTAACTATAATTGTAGCAACAATACCTCTACCTTTATCGATCTTACTTTCTAATATATGACCACTTGCCGCAACTGTTTCGTCAGCTCTTAAATCAGACATTTCTGATACAAGCAAAACCATTTCTAGTAGTTTATCTATATTTTGGTTAAATTTAGCAGAAATAGGCACACAAATAGTATCACCACCCCATTCTTCTGGAAGAACATCATGTTCTGTTAATTGCTGCTTAATTCTGTCAATATTAGCTTCTGGTTTGTCTATCTTATTAATAGCAACTATCATAGGAACTTTGGCTGCTTTAATATGATTAATAGCCTCGACTGTTTGTGGCATTATACCATCATCAGCCGCAACAACTAAGATAGCAACGTCTGTAACTTTAGCTCCTCTAGCACGCATAGCAGTAAACGCTTCGTGACCTGGAGTATCAATAAATGTTATTTTACTTCCATTTACCTCAATTGAATAAGCACCAATATGTTGAGTAATACCACCAGCTTCTCCCGCAGCTATATTTGTTTGCTTTATTGTATCAAGAAGCATAGTCTTACCATGGTCAACGTGTCCCATAACAGTAACAATTGGTGGACGATTTTGAGCAGTAGTATTTTGGTTATCAAACATCTCTTGAAGCTTCTCTTCAAAATTCTTTTCTAATTTTTTCTCTAATTCAATACCAAATTCGTTTGCAACAAGCTCTGCTGTATCAAAATCAATAACAGAGTTGATATTAGGCATAAGACCTAACATCATAAATTTCTTTATAAGCTCAGCAACTGGCTTACCAATCTTTTCTGAAAGAAGTTTAACAGTTAAGTTTTCAGTTGTTATTACTGCTTTTTCTATAACTATTTTTTCTGGTTGAACAACTTCCTTGACTTTCTTTGTCTTTGGTCTCATTCTTCCAATTACTCTTTCTTCGTCGTCCATCATATCGTAGTTATCAACATCAACATAACCCATCTTGATTTTAGCCTTCTTAGAAAGTTCCTTCTTATCAGACTCAATTTGCTTAGTTTTATTTTTGTTTCCAAAATTTCTTTCTGGCTTAGCAACTACTATCGTATCTGAAATATCTGACTTTGGAAGAAGCCCAGATGGTCTAAACTTACCTTGTTGTTGAGAAGCCTTGTTATCATTACTCTTCGCAAAAGGTTTACCATTTTCATCTCTCTTAAATGGTTTATTTTCAAAAGGCTTTTTACCAAATCTTTGGTCCTCTTTATTGAATTGTTTATTTTGATTATTAAATCTACCGTCCTGACTCTTCACAAAATTAGGGTTAGACTCTTTCTTCTTAGGCTGCTCCACTTTTTGCTGAGGCTTGCTAGATTTATTCATCACTTCTTCAAACTTTACATCAACAATTTCTTCTTTTGGCTTAACTTCTGCTTGTTTGACAGCAGCTTTTTCAGCATTTACTAAAGCTACATCTTTTTCTTTCAAAGATCTTACTAATGCCTCAAGAGCTTTTTTTGACCTTGCTATAGAAAGAGCAAAATTCTGTATGTCTCCCCCTCTTGCCAAAATTGTTTGTAAAGTTCTCAAATTATCAAATTGAATTTGTTTATTATTATTTTGTGTATTTTGATTTGCCAAAGTTATACCTCTTTTAAAATATTTAATTCCTTTATTGCCTTTGCTAATTCCTTAGACGTTATTGCTATTGCTTTACAATTAGTAGTGTTTAATAAAACATCTAAATCAGGATAAGTATATATAGGTTTTTCTAAGTTCATTACTTTCTTTAGACTATTTTCAGATAATTTCTCATCACAAATAATTATTTCAACCTTTCTAGCCTTTTCTAGTATGTTATCTACACCATATATCAATTGCCTACTTTTTATAGCAAAACCTAAATATGTAGCAAGTTTATTTTCCATTCAATTCTACCTTTAATAATTCATTATATATATCTTGTGATATGTTCTTTTTAAATATCTTGTTAAAGACCTTTGTCTTCACGCATTTATTTATACAATTTATATCCTTGCAAAGATATGTTCCACGGCCATCAACTTTTTGACCGATAACAAAATCACTGCAATCTTCATTTTTAAAAACTATTCTTAATAATTCATTTTTAGTTTTCATTTGCCTACACGCAACACACATTCTCAAAACTGGCTTACTCAAAAGTTTTACCCCTCTTATTCCAAATCCTCAAATGCACTATTGTCTTCAAATAAATCATTAGAAGATGTTGTATCCTCTGTTGTCTCCACATCTTCCTCGTCAAAGTTAAGTGAAGGTACAGCAGATTTTGCCTTTACATCTATTTTCCAACCTGTTAGTCTTGCAGCAAGCCTTACATTTTGACCGCTCTTACCTATAGCCAATGATAGCTTGTCGTCTGGAACAATAACTAAAGATGTTTTGTCATTATAATTTAATTCAATATGAAGTATTGTAGCAGGACTAAGAGCTCCAGCAATAAATTCTGCAGGATTCTCTGAATAAGGAACGATATCTACTTTTTCACCTTTAAGTTCATCAATAATTGACGCAACTCTAAGTCCCTTGTTTCCAACACAAGCACCAACACAATCTAGATTTGGATTTTCGCTATACACAGCAAGTTTTGTTCTGTACCCTGCCTCTCTAACGATATTGTGAATAATTACTTCTCCGTTCGCAATCTCAGGAACTTCTAACTCAAATAATTTCTTTACAAAACCCACGTTTGTTCTAGAAAGTTGAACATATGGCATATTGAACGACTCTTTAACAGTCTTAACATATACCTTAATTCTAGAATTTGGAGTAAATTTCTCATTAGGAATTCTGTCTTTAGCAGAAAGTACACCTTCACACTCTGTAATACCTAAGTCACAATATACATTATCACCTTCTATTCTTCTAACAACAACTGTGATTAATTCGTCTTGCTTAGTATTGATCTCGCCCATGATCTTTACTCTTTCAGCTTCTCTTAATCTTTGCATAACTACTTGTTTAGCAGTTTGAGCTGCAATTCTACCAAAAGTCTTAGGAGTTACTTCTGTTCTATCAATTTCATCACCAATCTTTGCAGACTTCTTTATAAGTTTTGCATCTTGTAGACTCATCTCCTTATCTGGATCAGTAACCTCTTCTACAACTACTTTGTAAGAATAAACCTTGATTGTATTAGAATCTGGATTAAGTTTTACCAATGCATTTTTTGCCTCTCCAAAATTCTTCTTGTATGCACTTGTAAGCGCAGCCTCCAATGACTCAATAAAATATTCCTTATTAATTCCCTTTTGTGCTTCCAAATCATTTAACGCTTGGAAGAAATCCTTATTAACCATCTTTTATCTTTTCTCCTTTTTAAAACTCAATATATTTTTGTATTAATGCAATATCTTTTCTTTCAATTGTATGTTTAGAATTCTCATAATCTATATCTATAGAACTCTCAGTAAATCCAGCTAGAATAGCCTGTACTTGCTTCTTTCCATTCCATGGTTTATAGAATTTGATTATTACTTCTTGACCAATATGCTTATTAAAATCATAATCTGTCTTAAAGGCTCTATCTAGCCCATAAGATGATACATTTAGATTATAACTAGCACCATTTGTAACATCTGCCTCATCTAAAGGTAAGTCCAACGCCTTAGACAATCTTTCGCAATCATTGATATCCACTCCGCCATCTTTATCAATACATACAGCAAGCACCATTCCACTTACTTCTTTCTTATAACTAACCTCTACAAGATAATATCCTAATTCTTCCGCTATAGGCTTAATTATCTCTGTTGCATAAGCTTGAACGTTCTTCATACAATCTCCTTTATTTAAAAATTAAAGTGAGTTTTTTGAAAACCCACTTTAGCATCGTCTATTAAACTCTTGGTTATTTTACCATATACCACATTATTTGGCAATACTTTTTTCAAATAATTATCTACTTTTTACAAATTCTGCACTCTTTGTTTAAAAAAGTTGGGTATTGACTTTACCAACTATAGCATGTTATAATTAAAAAAGTGTTTACGAGGAATGGAAAATATGAAAAAAGATTTTGATATAATCAAAAAGAAATACGGGGAAAATTTCGCAAAAATGTGCAGAACATACTTCCCTACAATATTACAAGACGAAGGCGTCTTACCTAGAATTTTAGAGGAGCATTTTGCACCTACTAAATCTCTTTTTGATGATATAATTGAAAACCATGCAGAAGAAAGTTTTAAGTCATATATATATAACTTTTATAGTAATAACAAAGTAGATTACACTACTGAAGTACTTGAAACTCCTGAACAATTAATGAAAAAAGCTGGATACACTCTATATAAATGCGAAACAGATGAAGATGTTAAATCTTTCATGAAATATTTTGAAGAGGATGAAGAACTTTGCACATTCAAAGATGAAGACAGAATAAATACTCATACTATATTTTTTGCTGTAAAGGATAACGTTGAAGGAATTAGAAGAGAGAATTTCTCAAACCCAAAACGTCAAGATGAATATGGTACTTCAGTTATTTCCATTCAATTTACTAAAGGCGATCAAAGCACATTATCTATAAAAAACAGGTACAACCATACAGTAGACCATCCTGACGCCACATTCTCAAACGACTTAGAAAACATAATCGCAGGGCTAACCGATAGTTTTAGAAAACATTATGGAATAAAATTATTAAGTGGTAAAAATAAACTTGATTTACCATATTATGTTCAAGGAGATGACGATAAATATTATAGATACAACTATGAAATAGCAAACAACTATTTTTGTGAAAATAATATTATAGTTGATGGAATTAGAGAAGTTCATAGCTATGATAAATCTAGATATGAACTTATTGACTACTTTCTAATAGATAAACAAGATAAAAATATAACCGTAATAGGTAGTCGAATAACAGAAGATTCATTACCATCTTTTATTACCAGAGGTCAGGAAGATAATATTAGTAGTATTGACGTTTGTTATAACGAAGACAAATCAAAAAAAATTATTACTGTTACAAGGCATGATAAAACTCAAACGGTCATCACCACAAACAAACACAATCAAATGATTGGTTTAAGTGATGACAACATTACAAAGACTCCTGAGCATTGTGTTGTAAAAGGAGAATATTTAGAAAAATTAGAACTGCCAAATTGTGAAATAATTGGTATGGAAAATTTCAGGAATGCTAAAAGACTAAAACATGTTAATTTACCAAAAACTAAATATATTAGTCTTTGTTCTTTCGAAAATGTTAGTGAATTAAAAGAACTTTCTTTGCCAAGTATAGAAAACATTGATGATCAATGCTTTATTACTGCATGGAAACTCACTTCTCTACACATGCCAAATTTAAAAACAATTGGAACGTGTTTTTACAACGTTCCGAACTTAAATGTAATAAAATTACATAAATTAGTATCTCTAGAACCAGAAGCATTTAAGCATTGTGAATCTGCGGTCAGTATTGAACTTCCTGAATTAGAGTGTATAGAAGCATATAGTTTTCAAAAAACTCCATGTATTAAGAAATTAAATTTACCAAAAATAAAATGGATTAATAATGACTCTTTCAAATGTGCAACTAATTTGGAAGAATTGTATTTAGATTCATGTAAATTTATTGGAGGAAATTGTTTTACTGACACACATAATTTAACTAGTATTTATGCCCCTTTATTAGAAAAAACTATCTATCCAAGCTTTAATAATCTAAAAAGTTTACAGTATCTATATATTCCATCTCTTAATATTTCAACTTGCGGATTTATACATTCAGAACCTTCAATATCCAAATTGAAATATCTTAACTACAAGCATTCTGATTACCCTTACTTAGTTGACAAAGTTGCAAAAGATGGCATATTTGAAAACATCAAAGCTATAGATAAAGAACAATTTCAAGAAAGTATAATAGAAATGTAATTAACTTTTAAAAATTAAATTGTTAGATTCCTCAAACTTGTCTAAACCGAGACATCGCTTGAATAGTTGAAGTTTAAGCGGTATTCTATATATCATAGTGATTACATTTGATTCAATATTTATCCTATATTACACTAGCTAATAAAAATATTTAAGGGTGAAAAAATGAAAAAAGATTTTGATATAATCAAAAAGAAATACGGGGAAAATTTCGCAAAAATGTGCAGAACATACTTCCCTACAATATTACAAGACGAAGGCATCTTACCTAGAATTTTAGAGGAGCATTTTGCACCTACTAAATCTCTTTTCGACGATATCATTAATAGTAAATCGGAAGATAATTTTAAAGCATATATATTCAATTTCTATAACAGAAATAAAACAGATTATTCCTCTGTTAGTATAGAAAGCCCAGAAGAACTGATGAAAAAAGCTGGTTACACTCTATACAAGTGTGAAACAGATGAAGACGTTAAATCTTTTATGAAATATTATGAAGAAGATGAGGAAATTTGTACTTTTAGAGATGAAAATAGAATAAATACCCATACAATTTTCTTTGCAGTAAAAGATAATGTGGACAAAATCAAAAGAGAGAATTTCACCTCTCCAAAGCGCCAAGATGAATATGGAACTTCTGTTATATCACTTCAGTTCTCTAAAGGAATGCAAAGTATTCTTTCCATAAAAAATAGATACAATCATACAGTAGATCACTGCGACGCTACATTCTCTAATGATTTAGAAAATATTATAGCAGGACTTACAGATAGTTTTAAAAAATATTATGGAATAACTCTGTTAGATGGCAATAATAAATTATACCTTCCTGGATACGTACAGGCGTCAGATGGCAAATTTTATAGATACAACTATGAAAGAGAAAATGAATACTATTGCGAAAACAATGTAAAAATTACTACAAAAGGTGCAGTTCTACATTATGACAAATCAAAATATGAATTAATAGACTACTATCTAATTGATAAACATAACAAAACTATTCACTGTTATTTTGATGGTCTACCAGAACTAATAACAAGAGGACTGAAAGGAAATATAAAAAGCATAGATGTTACATATAGCGAAGACAAATCCCAAAAATATATCACATTTACAAGATTAGATGGAAGTCAGACAATTTTAACAGCAAACAAAAATAACCAAATGACTATTTTAACAGACGATACTACAACCACAATTCCATCAAATACTGTCATTAATCAAAGCTATTTAGAAGAAATCAATTTACCTAACTGCAAAGATATTCAATATAATAATTTTGTCAATGTAAACCAATTACAAACATTAAATGCACCTAAACTTGAAACAATAGGATTCGGATCATTTAAAAAGTGTCATTCATTACAACAGATTGATCTACCAAGTATTAAAGCAATTGAATCAAATTGCTTTAGTGAAACACCTAATCTAACTTCGTTAAATATGCCAAATATAGAAACAATTAGTAATGATTGCTTTAGTGATATACGTGAAATAAAACTAATTAATTTACCAAAAATAGAAAGTATCGGAAATATGAGTTTTGGCGTTTGCAACTCTTTAACTTCAATTGAATGTCCTAATTTAAACAATTTGGGTTATAGAAGTTTTTATACAACACCCAAAATTAAAACATTATCTCTACCCTCTCTAAGATGGATCAAAACTCAGTGTTTTAAAAAAGCAAACAGTTTAGAGAAATTATACTTAAATAGTTGTGTCCATATAGAGGAAGATACATTTGTAAAATCCAACAATTTGCAATCTATTTATGCTCCAGAACTTGAATGCTTTGCAACACAACCAGCATATGGCATCTATAAAAATTTAACACATCTATACATTCCGAAACTAGAAGACACAACATTTTTCACACATGCTTACGTAGAAAAAACGCCATATGAACATGTTGTATGTTTAGCAGATAATAAAGAATATTTCGCCCATTTAATGAGTAAAGATGGATTATTAGAAACCGCCAATAATAGTAAAACAAAAGAATTTATACAATGAAAAAAAAGAGCAGACTCCTTAAATTATAGTCTGTTCTTTTTCTAACCTAAAATTACCTTTTTATCCTCTTCAGATAACATATTAAGTGTTACTTTTAATACTTCAGCGGTTGCGATTGTATCAAATAATGCTCTATGTGCATTGTCTAATGTAATGCCTAAGATTTTTACTACTTTACCTAGTTTATGACTTTTATACTGAGGAAGAGCTTTCTTTGCTAGTTTTAAAGCATCTACCTGCTTGTGATCAAACACGTAACCATTCTTATCACCATATGCTTTAAGACAGCCATAGTCATATGCTATATTGTATGCGACCAAGACACAGCCATCAATAAATTTATAGAAGTCTTGCATTACTTTTTCGATACTCAAAGCATCTTGCACCATTTCGTTGGTTATATTATTGATGGCGGTAGCATCTGCAGGGATTGGGTTTGTCGGCTTAATAAGTGTATCAAATATCTCTATCACTTGACCTTGACGCATTTTTACTGCACCTATTTCAATAATTTCACACTCATTTACATTTAATCCAGTTGTTTCCAAATCAAATACAACCACATCATTATCCATTAAGAATTGGTCAACCTTTTCAGCCCCAGTTAAAAAGTCAGATTGGGTATTGTTTTCAAATGCTTTAGGGAATATATATTTATACTCAGCATTTACAGTCTTTAGTTCAACTGGCTTTTCTTCAATCACATATGTATCAAACTCGCACTTTGATACGCTTTTGATTTTTAATGATAATAGACCTTCTCTATCTTCTAATTCTCCACTAACAACAACCCTCATTCCATCTATAATGCTATCTATTTTTTCCACATCAGCAATTACTGGAAAATACACACAATTTATCTTTCCACTTCCATCATTTAGATTAAAATTAACCCTTTTATTTAACTTTGCTGATCCATCTTTATTCTTAAATCTACTCTCATATTCAGAAACCCTAACATGAGATATTTCTCCCGCTAGAACTACTTTGTCTGCAGTATTATAACTAGCTATAGGATAAACAAAATCCACATCAAGTGTCCCTATCAAATTTTCTATATTTTTAATCTCAATAGGTTCATAATCTATTACTTGTAGATTATCTGAATTATTTAATAATTGAAATCTTTCTTCTAATATATCTACATTACTATCTTCAGAATAATCTTTTTCTTTCAATACTATTTCATATTCTTCTTTCGTAATTTCTTTTAGATACGAATTTAATCTTTCTTCAAAATCTAAAGTTTTTAGATAAGCATAATTTTCTACATTCAACTCTATTACAACTTTATAAAAACCACTTTGAATTCTTTTGATTTTAGTATTGTTATTTGTAACACTAGGAAATTTATCTTCTATATATTTTATAACATAATCCCTTATAACATCTTCATCAATCAAATATTTTTTTAATTTACATTCGATATCAAATTTATTGTTGAAATATGTTAACAATTCTTTCTCTAAATATTGTTTATCAGAGTCCAAAAAAACATCACAAGTATATTGTAGTTTCATACATAGCAAGTTTTCACTTGCCATGTACTCTACGCTTGTGATGATTAAATCTTTAAATTTTTCATCTTTAGAAATTAAATATTTTAATACATTTACCATAATTGTCTTATTTTAAAAAATGAATATTTGTAAGAAATCTACCAGTATTACAAAACCAAATAATAGCATAAGCCCCGCAGTGTGAATGGCTTGCTCTACCTTTTGGTTAATTGGTTTTCGCCTAATGCCCTCCAGTATTACAAAAACAGACCTTCCGCCATCTAATGCTGGGAACGGCAAAAAGTTAAATACTGCTAAGTTAACCGCAATGACTGGAAACATTACCAATAAGAATATTGGTGATATACTTGCACCATCAGCAATCATACCTATTGTTGTAATAGGACCACCAAGATTGCTTATGTGTAAATTACCTATAAGTAAATTACCAAGGACTTTCAAGCAATCCCATGCCATCTCAAAGCAAAATGGAACACTTCTACCAAGAGATTCAAAGAAATTGTATTTTACATTTTCGACCATTATACCTAGCCCATAAGAAGGTTCACCTTGCTCATTTTGACCAATAACGTAATTAGTTACATCAATCTCAATCTCTTCTCCATCTCTCTCTACCACAAGAGTATAAGTACTATCCCCTTGCTGAGAAACCAAATAGTTTAATCCACCGCCAAGTAGCGTTGGTTTGGTACCATCTACTCTTCTGATAATATCACCTTTTTGGAGAGTTTCTAGATTTTGCTCTATATGATTTGGAGTGCCATCAGCGAACCCATTTACTATAGGAGTAGCATCACCCCAGCACATTAATAGCGGGATAGATACAATTATTGCTGATATAAAGTTGAATAACACTCCAGCAAATAATACTATCCATCTCTTCCACCATGCCTGATTATTGAAAGCACCTTCAACCTCACTATCTTGCTCTTCACCTTCAAAAGCACAATATCCGCCAAGAGGAATTAATCTAATAGAAAAAATTTCTCCATTCTTTCTTTTCTTAGTATACAGCGCTTTGCCAAAACCAATTGAAAACTCGTTAATTTTAAATTTAAAAATTTTGCCAGCAGTGTAATGGCCTAATTCGTGTATAAATATCAATATTGCAAACAAAATTATTGCAAGCACGATATTTCCAATGGTTGACATTACACTAGCAAAACTACTCAACTGATATAACATATCTTCTCCATACAAGATTATATAACAATTTTATTCTAAAAAAACTCAATTATTACTAAATTATAACAAACCCTATTAAGAATGCAATAACTCCTACAAAAATTAGCCCGTCTACTCTGTCCATTACTCCACCATGTCCAGGAATTAGATTACTATAATCCTTAATAAAGGCTTTTCTTTTAATTGCACTTGCCAAGATATCACCTATTTGCGTAATAATTGGACCAAGTACAGCAAGTACAATAACAGGCAACCATGTAATCTCTAATACATTAATTATAGTCATAAATTCATTACTTAGACTATAAAGCATATACGCACCTAATACGCCAATTAAACCAAAAACAAATCCACCTATTGCACCACTAATTGTCTTGTTTGGACTAATACTAGGACAAAGTTTTTTTCCTTTTACCTTGCTTCCAATAAGTAGTGCAAAAGTATCGGTAAATGTAGCACAAACAAATATAGCAATTATTAAGAAATCTACTAATTGAGCTACACTAAGCAATGTAGACTCTTCAGTCAAAGTAGCTACATAGAAATCATTCATATGATTGATAACAATCAAAAGCACAAACAACATAGCTGGATAAATCAATATATATATACTTCTTAACGCCTTAACAAATGCATATTTCGTTAATGATTTCATGTAACTTGATTTTAACATTTCTTCTCTTGTTATATCTCTAAATACAACTGAAAGAACAAATGTAAATACAAAATATCCAATGATTGTGAATAAGAAATAAAGCAACATTTTAGCTATTGTAACATTATTCATTAAACATAACGTAAGTACTAGATATAGCACTAAAACAAAGCTACTAGCAAGCGTCTCACTTACAAAAATTTTTCTTTTAGCATAAGCTCTAACCATTTCAATTGTAGCCCAAACACCACTTATAATCATGATTGCATCAAAAATGTATGGTGTAAGCAATCTTGAAGCAATAGCAATAAGCATAATTGCAACAATTACAATCGAAGATAATATTCTTTTTTTCATTTGTCTAACCTTCCTCTTTTATGCTCCCAAATCTTCTGTTTCGTTTTTCAAATTCTTTGAGAGCCTTGTACAATTCTTTTTTATTAAAATCTGGCCATAAAGTATCAGGAAAATATAATTCACTATAAGCAGCCTGCCACATCATAAAATTACTAAGCCTCTGCTCACCACTCGTTCTAATTATAAAATCCGGCTCAGGTTGACCTTTAGTATACAGATAATTGTCTATAACATCTCTTGTGACTTCAGTTAAACCATCTTTTATAATAGAATTTACAGCCATTACTATTTCATCTTTACCACTATAATTTATACCTAAATTAAGCACGAATTGCGTTTCGAACTTAGTCATTTCTATAGTTTTATTAGCTGCATCTACAAGTTCTTTAGGGAATTTAGTATAATCCCCCATTATATTTAATTTTGTATTAGGATAATCCTTTACAAAACTATTTCCTTTTAAATACTTCTTAAACAAATCAATAAGACCTTGAATTTCAGAATCTGGCCTATTCCAGTTTTCTGTAGAAAACGCGTATATAGACACATACCTAATTCCTAATTCAAAAGATAATTTGATAATTTTTTTAAGAGTTTTTAAACCTGCACTATGCCCCATTGACCTAGGCAAACCTCTACTTTTGGCCCATCTTCCATTTCCATCTATTATATAACCAATATGCTTTGGCAACTTATTAAATTTTTTTTCTTGCAAATCACACCTCTTAACATAATTAATAGTCAGCACATATACTGACTATTATAATATTTAACAGATACGCCAAAAAAATTTATATCTGCAATTTATCTTTAGTTGCACAAAACGAAACGGAAATAAATTTTTTTAAGTTGTCATTATTTCCTTTTGTTTTTGTTCGCTAGATTTCTCTATCTTTGCAGAAACATCGTCTAAGATTTTTTGAACATCTTTTTCAAGTTTTGCAAATTCATCTTCAGTCACTTCGTTGTCTTTTTTCATTTTCTTGAATATATCTAATACATCACGTCTAGCATTTCTGCAAACAACTTTACAAGATTCTGTCATCTTGGATATTTCTTTAGCGAATTCTTTTCTTCTTTCTTCAGTTAATTGTGGAAATACAAGTCTAATAACTTTACCATCATCACTTGGAGAAACACCCAAATTCGCTTCGTTTATAGCTTTTGTCACAGCTTTCAACATACTAATATCCCACAAAGACACAAGTAGCATTCTAGCTTCTGGAACTGAAATTGTAGCCATTTGATTAATTGGAGTTGGTGTACCATAATAATCAACAACTATTCTTTCAACCAATTTAGGATTTGCTCTACCAGCCCTAATAGCTGACATTTCGTCTAGTAAATGATCATATGCCTTGTCTAGGCTTTCTTTATATTCGTCAATATATATATTTACTTCTTCAATATTCATAAATTCATCCTTTTATTATTTAGATTATGTATATATATTACTAAATTTTTGACAAATCACCAAACATATAAATAAGAATTTAAATGAATTTTATTTTTTTATTATATATATGATATTAAAATTTAATTTTCTCAAATTATCAATACTTTCTCACTTAACGAATAATATAAATTTTTTAACAAAAAAGAACTATCTTTTCTCTTAGATAATCCTTTTTTATAACAATTATTCTACATCAATACCTTCTGCTTTTAGCATTTCATAATATTGATCAAATACATTATCAATAATTTTGTCTTCAGTAACAACTACTAAGCAATCCTCATCGTCAATTTCTTGAATTTCAAACACAATTGCTTCATCTTCTGCTACATTTTCCATTTGTGTAACAGGTTTTAAAATTACAAAAATTCTCTCATCCATTGGAATTGTTGCTATTTGTTCAAACTCCACACAATTATTTTTCTCATCATAAAGTTTGATATTTTCGTTGTTATTTTCGTCTAATAACAACTCTACTGGTGATTTCTCTTCCATTTTCTTCTCCTTAAACATTTATTTTATTTTTATTAATTTTAATCAGACATTTCCTTCTCCTCCAATTATAGCTGATTTAAATAATCTTGTAAAATTATTGTAGCAGATAATTTATCTAATACATTTTTTCTTTTGTTTCTTGACACATCAGCATCTATCAGCATTCTTTCTGCTATTTTTGACGTTAACCTTTCATCCAAGAATATCGTTTCATACCCTGTCTTTTCTGCTAATAAATTGGCAAATTCTTTTGTTTTGATAGTTTGATTACTCTCTGTTCCGTCCATATTCATAGGAAGCCCAATAAGTATTTTTTTTACACCATTATTTACTGCAATTTCTTTAATATGAGCTATATCAGAATCTAAATCTTTTCTAGTATAGTTTTCATAGCCACTTGCAATAGTTCGTGTCAAATCACTTAGTGCAATCCCTATCCTAACATCACCATAATCTAGTGCCATTATTTTGTAATAATCGTTATTCATAACCTAACCTTTTACACAAAAGAATTCATGATCAATTCTAATACAAAATAAATGATTGTTAATACAAAGATTAATGATACAGAAATGATAATCAATTTTTGTAATCTTCCTTCTTTTGTATTACCTTTATTATGCATGTAATAAGAATCACTTATACCAGTAATGGCATTTGTACCACCATCTGGATTGGATTGACATCTAAGTACAGCAATAATAACCAATAATGAACAAAGTGCTATTACACAAAGTAAAACATTTTGTATTACTGGGAATGAATTATCTATCCATACTGGAATACTTTTAGCATTTAATAAATTTGTAAACATTTCTTCTCCTTTTAATACTAAACTAATTATATCAAAGTTAATCAAAAATATATAGTAAATATTGTAACTTTTTTGCAAATTTTTAATTTTTGACTAAATTATAGAATCGACAAACGCCTTTACATCAAATTTTTGCAAATCATCGATTCCTTCACCAACTCCTATATACTTGACAGGGATATTATACTCTTTTGCAATAGTAAAAACAACCCCTCCTTTAGCAGTTCCGTCAAGTTTTGTTAAAATAATTCCATCTAAAGGTATTATTTCATTAAATATTTCTACTTGAGATAGTGCATTTTGACCAGTTGTTGCATCAAGCACAATATAGTTTTTTCTTTCACCTTCCCAAGCCTTATCAATTACCTTATTGATTTTTCTTAACTCTTCCATAAGGTTTGACTTATTTTGAAGACGACCAGCAGTATCAATAAGTACTACATCGTCTTTTTTTGCTTTTGCACTTTCAAGACCATCAAATACTACAGCTCCAGGATCTGCCCCTTCAGTGTACTTAACAATTCTGACATTTGCCCTTTTTGACCATTCTGTTAATTGATCTGCTGCAGCGGCTCTAAACGTATCTCCTGCTACCATTAACACACTTTTTCTATCCTGTTTAAAACTATGAGCCAATTTTCCAATTGCTGTTGTTTTACCAACGCCATTAACACCTACAATTGTAATGGCCACAGGGTAATCTTCCTCTTCCTCGTCATTAGCAAGAATTTCCATCATAGCATCTCTCAACACTTCTTTAAATTCTTCCATAGTCTTGATTTTTTGTTTTTTGCAAGATGTTTTGACATTGTCTATTATATCCTCAGTAGCTGTCACGCTAATATCCGAAGATATTAATGTATATTCCAAATCTTCAAAAAATTCATCATCTAATTCGCCATGAAAAATTGAATTAATTTTGCTAACAAGTGCATCTTTCGTCTTTTTTAGTCCATTAAATATTTTTCCAAAAATACCCATTATTTAACCTCCGCCATCTTTACAGCATCACTTAGTTTTACAGATACCACTTTAGAAACACCTTTTTCTTCCATAGTTATTCCAAATAAACAATCTGCATATTCCATAGTTGGCTTTTTATGTGTAATAACAATAAATTGAGTTTCTCCAGCATATTTCTTTAGATACTGTACAAATCTATATACATTTGCCTCATCTAGCGGAGCCTCTATTTCGTCTAGCAGACAGAAAGGCATAGGTTTTAACTTTAATATTGCAAACAATATTGCGATAGCAACTAATGCCTGCTCACCACCTGATAACAGTTTTGTACTATTTAATTTTTTCTCTGGTGGAACCGCTATAATTTCCACACCTGCATCTAACACAGATGGAGCATCTAGTAGTTGCAATGATGCCCTACCACCACCAAACAATTCCTTAAATATTACCCCAAAATTCTCATTAATTTTATTAAACTCAGTAACAAATATCTCTGTCATTTCATCAGATAATGATTTTATTATCTCTTTAATATCTGCTTCTGCTTTTAACAAGTCTTGAGCTTGCTCATACATATTGCCATGTCTAGCTTCAAGTAATTTATAATCTTCAATAGCGTTGATATTTATATTACCAAGGCCTTGAATTTGTCTTTTTACTCTGTTGATTTCTTGTAAACCATTCTTAACATCAAACACTTCTTGTTTAAATTGTAAAGCACTAGCATATGTCAACTCGTATTCTTCCCATACTCTTTCTTGCATAGCTTCAATATCTGTATCAACTTTAGTTAAGTTCAAGTCTTGTTGATACTTTTTATCTTGAAGTTTGTTCACTTCATCAATTAATCTTAGTCTTTCTTCGTCATAATATCTTAAATCAGCTTGTAGACTAGCTTTACTTTCTTCCAATGTCTTTAATTCTGCTTTTGCTGCATTGATTTCAGCTTCTTTCTCAGAGTTCTGAGACTCCAAAATAGATATATTAGAAGATTTCTCATACTCAGAAAGCATAACTTTATTAAGATTGTATTGCTTTGTCAACTCAACATTTTCATGAGTAAGTCGTCCCACTTCTACGTTTAATCTATCTAGTTCACTATTTATTGCGGAAATCTCACTTTCTATCTTTCCTATGCCAATTTTACTCTCAGTTATATTAGAAAGAAGTTCATCTCTTTTTGCTTTAAGAACTGCAAAATCGTTTTGATTTTGACCAAAATTATTCTTTTGTTCGCTAATCTCACCCTCTGTTGTTTGAAATTTAAGCAATTCATTATTGATGCTTTGTAGCATTTGATTGCATTTGCCGATATTAGAATCAATCTTATTAATTTCGTCCTGCAATCCAGTTTTCTTACTATTGTAATTAGAATAAGCTTCATTTTCTTTTGCAAAATCAATTTCTAAATTGTGAACACTATCTGTCAATTCTTTTATTTTATTAGTAATATTTAAATACTCCGATTGCTTTTCGGCAAGTTGAGTTGAAAGACTTTGATACTCTGACTCTAACTTAACTAATCTTCTCTTCGTATCTTCTATTTCTGTTTCTCGACTTAGTATATTAGTACCTTGTACTTTTCTACTACCACCAGTAATACTACCTTGTGTAGATATTATATCTCCATCTAAAGTCACTATTCTGAAAGAATATCCACTAAGTTTTGCTAAATTAACTGCAGTATCAGCATTATTTACAATTACAGTTGTACCTAATAAACTGGAGATAACTGGAGTAATCTCTTTGTCATACTCAATCAATTGTGACGCAATTCCATAAACACCATTGTTGTTTAAATAATTGTTATATCTAGCATCAAAACTTCTTGATTTAACAGAATTTAATGGAAGGAATGTAATACGTCCATACTCTCTTTGTTTTAGATAATTTATCAAATATTTAGCATATTCATCAGATTGAGTCACAATATTTTGAACAGCATTACCCAGAGCCATTTCTATCGCAGTCTGATATTTTTCTGGAACTTTTATAAGATTTGCAACAACGCCAACAATTCTCTTTTTTAGCTCAATATTATATTCTGCATCTTTAAGCAATTTCTTGACTGCTCCCGCAAAGCCCTCATATTCTTTTTGCATATTTTCATAGATATTTAAATGCTGCTTTAAACTAATCTTATCATTATTGCACTCAGAAAGTCTACTTTCTAAAACTTTAACATTACCCAACAAATTATTTTGCTGTTGTACAAAATGAGACACTTGTAGTTCAAGTTCTTTCTTAGATTTAGACAAATTTTGCAATTTCTCTAAACTTTTTTCTTCTAAATCTTTTATCTCAAAAAGACGTTTATTATATTCATTTTTATCAGCTAATGCCAAATCTAATGTACTCGAATAATTTTGCTTTTCTACATTCAATGCACTTACTTTTGCTTTAACATCGGATAGTTTATCAAGGGAATCAAATAAGCTTTTTTGCATATCATATGCTTCTTCTTCACCTATTTGCAATTCATTTACAACCTCTGAATAAGCGTGTTCATATTCATCTAATTGATTTCTTTCTACAAACAAACTATTTTCTTTGGCAATTTTGTTGTTTTTGCAATTGTAAATAACTTTATTAGTTTCAGAGATTTTTTCTTCGTTTGCTTTTATTATTTCTTCTACTCTTGCTACTTCAGAAACCAAATTCTTAATTTTTTCCCTTACTAAAGAACTTTGACCAAATTGTTTCTCAAGTTGTACAGTTAAATCCAAAATCTTATCATGCACTGCTTTTACATCAGTATCTAGATTATTTAATTTATCAAAATCGTTATTATATTTTTCAACAATTTCATCTAATGTCTTTTGTCTTATATTTAACTCTTTTAATATTGCATCTATCTTTGCTTGAATAATCTCTTTGTTTTCACTAGCATAGTCATATTGATAAATATAAGCATTTACCTCTAATATTTTCAACTCTTCCTTTAATTTTAAATATATCTTTGCAGTTTCAGACTGCTTCTTTAAAGGTGTTAATTGTCTATCTATTTCTGTTAGTATATTTTGAATGTTATCAAGATTTGCTTGGGTTCTTTCCAATCTTCTTTCTGCATCAACTTTCTTCGCCTTGTATGCAGCAATACCTGCAGCTTCTTCAAATATAACACGTCTTTCTTCTGGTTTGCTTTGCAAAATTTTACTAACCATACCTTGACTAATAATTGAATATCCGCCTTTACCAACACCTGTATTATGCAAAATCTCTACAATTTGTTTTAACCTACATGGTGTGTTATTAAGCATATACTCACTATCACCATTTTTATATAATTTTCTAGTGATAGTAAACTCCTCAAAAGGAGTATTAAATAATTTATTAGTGTTATCAAAACAAAGTGATACTTCACAATAAGCAGTACCTTTTCTTTTTTCTGTTCCTTTGAATATAACGTCTTGCATGCTATCTCCACGCAAGTTTTTACTACTCTGTTCCCCTAATACCCATTTAATAGCATCAGCTACATTACTCTTACCACAGCCATTAGGACCTACTATCGCATTGATACCGGGTTGTAAAACTAATTTAATTGGGTCTGCAAAGGATTTGAAACCCACCATTTCTATCTGTTTAAAGTTCATAAATAGCCTCCACTATTTTCTAAAAACATTTTGGCACATAGCCTTTCTCCATCTTTCTTACTATTAGCAGTTGCCGAAGCCACGACCTTGTCATTTATCAAAAGCTCAATATGGAATTTTCCACCTAGTTCTACATTTTCCTCTTTTGATACATACACCGCTTTCAAACCGCTAGCTTGTAAAACCTCTTGAAGCTTTGTCTTATAATCAGTTAACTCGTTTAGTATTTGATTTACATTTTCAACACTTTTGATCAAATACTTATTTACAAAATTGCTAGCAAAGCCATAATCACTATCAAGATAAATACCAGCAACTATACTTTCAAATACATCAGCCACTATATTTAAAGGAATTTTATTCCTATTTATACTCTGCCCAACAAGAATATATTTGCTAAGTTTTAACTCATTCATTACTTTATATAAACTCTTTGCACTAACAAGTCTAGATTTGATTTTTGTCAATTCGCCTTCATCACTTATATAATGCCCATACAAATATTCTGCTGCAATACAACCAAGTAAACTATCACCCAAAAACTCCAATCTTTCATAATCAGTTACATTATTTTCATTTGCATATGAGGAATGTGTAAATGCCTGTACTAGCAAATTTTTATCTTTGAAAGAATATCCTATAATACTCTCTATTACTTGTATATTCAAATTATTCACTTTGCACTTCCACGCCTTTTACACTTTCTTCAATTATTCCACAAATATTAGCTCGGTACGCAGCAACCACCTGTTCTATACCACATTTAATACTATAAGCCTTGCTTGCTCCATGACACTTAACTACTGTCTTTTTGCAACCAAGAAGCACCGATCCACCATGTGAATTAAAATCCATAGTCGCCTTTAATTCTTTGAACGTTTTCTTCATAAGTAGTGCCCCCATTTTGCTTGCAAAATGCGACTTAATGCTAGCTTTCATTATAGAAAGTAATGACATTACAGCACCTTCTGTAGACTTAAGCAACACATTGCCAGCAAATCCATCACATACAACCAAATCAAACTCACCAGAAAGCAAATCTCTAGCCTCTATATTGCCAACAAAATTAATTTCTGACATTTCCTTTAATTTAGCAAATACCTCTTTTGTTAGTTCGTTACCCTTATGATCTTCTACACCTACACTAAGTAAAGCAACTCTAGGATTTTCCACCCCAAGCACTGCTTTTAAATAAGCGACGCCCATTAATGCAAAATGCACTAAATTCACAGGCTTGCAATCCACATTAGCACCACAATCGACAATGCCAACTTTGCCACCATTAACTGTTGGAAGTAATGGACAAAGAGCAGGCCTAGACACTCCTGAAGCTCTTCCCAACTTCAAAAAGGCTCCAGTTAATACCGCACCAGTAGATCCAGCAGAAACAAATCCCGCCAAATCTTCCCTTTGTCTTAAAGCTTCAAACCCTTTGACAATAGTACTATCTTTTTTAGTCCTTATAGCTACAGTTGGAGCTTCATCATTAGAAATAACCTCGTTAGCCTCTATTATCTCAATCCTAGCACTATCTATATTATTTAAACTAATTTGCTCTTGTATTTTCTCTTTATTACCAACTAATGCTAAATTAAGCTCTTCATTATCAACGAGTGCTAAAGCACAACCTTTCATTATTTCTTCTGGAGAGTGATCCCCTCCAAATACATCTACCACTACTTTTATCATAAAAACTCCCTTTATATCGAAAGAAATTTAACATTTTGCAACTTTAGACCTCGATTAAAGTTACAATTACACATACTACAAAATAGTATAACAAATATCCGGCATTTCCACAAACAAATTATGCAATTTATCACTATAACAGTCTTTGATTTCAAAATTATCATTTAATTATATAACACCTACAAAACATTTCTTATTAATAGAAGTTCTATATAATAAAAAAGACAAACTTTTACTTCAGCTTGCCTTTTTTATTTTACATCTCTGGTTCTTCTTCGCTAGGATTGAAGACTTCTTCTAATTCATTTTCTCTATCATGTATTTTTCTTTCTTCTGGCGTCTCTGTAAATATCTCTGTCACAGCCTCTGCCTCTTCTTCAGAGAATTCTCTAGAAGGATCTTTATCCAAAAGAGATTGAACCATTGCCAATTTATCATCTCGAGATATACCTTTCAATATATTTCCTTCTTTTGTAGCCACAATCAGAGTCTTATAATCTTCTGGAGTTAAATTATCCGGAACTTGACCAGTTTCTATAATAGATTCGGCAACTACTCTCATTATATATTCTTCTTGAGTAAGTTGCTTTTCCTTTAATTGATTTACATCAGAAACACTCTCTCTAACAATCTCATCATCCAAATACATAGCAGATCTTCTAGCTGCAGAATTGTTGTCAAGTTGTTCTTTAGTCAAACCTTGCCAAGCCTCTGCTTCTTGTTTACGAACTTTGTCACCATACTTTAATTGTTTTTTAGAATCTTTTTGCGCTTGTTTTACACCTTTTTTTGCATTTTTTAGGTCTTCCTTGGATTCTATACCAAACTTAGATTTGATTAAGTCTTTTCTAAAGTTTTCCACACCCTCTCTAGCCTTTTTCAAGCCGTCAGCAATCTTCGACCTTATATCGTCATTATGAGCTTCTAACTCTTCATGTTTACGCTCTAATTCATAAGGAGTAATTTTTCCAGCCATTTTCAGAGCTTTCTTTTTTGCAATATCACCTTTTGCCATTTTATCTTTATGCGCAATTACAACATCAGATTCAAATCTAGTATTTATTTGGTCAGTTACATATTCTCTGATATCCGGAGACATTGCAGCCAATTCCTGTGGAGTAAGTGCTGCAAGCTCTTCTTTAGACTTTCTTCTTATCGCTAAGGCCTCATCTTTTCTATATTCCACAAGTTTAGCCATTTGAGCACCAACACCAGCCTTGTATTGATTCCAAATTCTTACCCCCAAGCCTTCCATTTTCTTTTCAAAATAAGCAAGCCCTTCAGGGGTCAAGTTACTTAATTTATCAGCTTTCATTAATTGCATTTCACCAGGAGTCAAATTGTCTATATTCTCTCTTTCTATAGCAACTTCTTCTGCATGAGCTTTAGCATTAGCCTTTATGGTACTAGAAATTTCCTTTAATTTATCTCTATGCTCTATCACTTCTTTGGCAGGGAATGCTAGCTTTAACATCTTTTCATATTCCTTCATAACTACAGGATCTAATTTTGACAATTCATCAAATGACATATCCATTAGTTCTTCTGGAGTCATATCTTTAATAGTTGCCATCTGCTGATCAATTAGATTTTTCTTATCTAATTGTTTCTTTTCTCTATTCACTGAATGAGCCATCAGCCTAGATGCTACACTCATTTCCTTTACATCTGCTTTATACGCTTCAGTCTCTATAGTATTTTCCTGATAAGTTTCTTTAATTTGTTCAAATTTCTTTGCAATCTCTGGAGCCATTTCTTTAGACATTAATTGCTCTAAAGTAAATCCTCTTAGCATATCTGACACACATAGCAAAAGTTTTCCATCAAGGCCAAACTCCATTAAGTCTTGTTTTGGTGGAAGTTTAAAATCACCTAATAATCCTTTTTTTGTATCAGGCACGCAACTAAGCAATTGTCCCATAAGGGTTAGCGGAAGAGCATCATATACCATTCCGCCTTGTGTAAACAACTCTATCATCGACTCTAGCGGTACTTTATCATCTTTTCCGCTAGAAAATATTGTAACTAATGAGTCCAAAGTCTGCTCTACATACGCATTCCTTTCAGCACCTTTATTTGCCGCCAATTCACCTTGCATACCAGTCATTATCTCATCTGGTGTTTTACCAATATTAGCACCATAAAAATCTCTATACTCTGGTTTAAATTGCTGAGAATTTGGATCCACTTGCCTATAACTTACTCCATGCTCCCTGCAACGCCTCTCCAACTCTTTTTCAAACTCCGCTGGAGGGATCTTTTCTTGCTCCATTTTGGAAATTTGATTCGGATAAGGAATATTTTTATATTTCTCAACAAGTGCTTTTAATCTCATAGTATCTTCTTCATATATTTGAATAACCAAATCTAATATTTGTTTTGCAGACCTAGGAAATTTTTCATTTATATCTTCAGGAAGCCAAGAAAATGTATACTTATAATAACCCATTTATTACATCCTTCTTTAATATACTTTAATTTATTTTTCTCCACTATTTTCACTCATTTTTGATTCTTTATTTTCTTCTAATTCGCTAATGCCATCATTTGTTACAGTATCAATTGTATCGCTTTTGTTAAACCAATAAACTAATCCATTTTCCTTTAGATAGGCTTTGTATTGCTCTCTTATCACATCATCATAACCAGTCATTAAACAAACTCTTTTAGAATGCTCATCTAAAATTTCGCTCTTTTCAGATTCACTAAACAAATCATCGCCGTCCAAAGTGATATAATAACCATCATCATCAAAATCTAGCATTGTAATCAATTTTTTACTATTTTCTACAATGATATTAGTAAAATAATACAATACTTTTTGTTGAAAAACATCTGAATTATGATCAATATCTTCTTTAACTATTTCAGACTTCTTAATTACCATTTTATCGGATTCACGATCATAAATATTACCATCATCACCTAAATAATATACATTAGAAGTAGACAACAATAGATTCTTTTGCAAAAATTGTATCTGTACCAACTGAAATATAAAATTACCTATATTTTCAGTCATTTCTTCTATTTTTTCTTCATCCTCAGTTTCACTAACTTCATTTACTTTTTCAATATAATCCAGAATAATCGAATGTTCAATGTTATTTATATCTTCAAAATCAACCACATATTGCTTTAATTTTTCTACAATTACATTAATATCTGCTTCATAATCTAAGTTAGTAGCTCTTAACAAATCGTTGACAAATACTACATCATCCTTGTACACATCCACATTGTCTACAAAATTAGTCACTTTATCAATTAATTGTATACTATTGATATACGATAAAACATCATATCTAATCTTTCTCATTTTAATTTTATCTAACATATATCACCTACTTTAACTTTTGGACTTCTGATATCAATTGTCTTAGAAGTTCTTCTGTCTTATTACCTGATTTAGGATCTATTTTTTGATTTTGAAATTTTTGAGTTGCTGCCTCATGAGCTTTGGTAATCATTAACCTAAAGTTCTTATTAATATTTGGATCATTTAATGCTTGAATAAGCCCAGTATTTTTTGCTAAATCTTTAAATTTAGTTAATGCTGAAGGATCCATATCTATCTTCACTTTAGCATCATCTGCTAAATTCACAGTCTTTCCAGCTAAAGAATCTTTAGAATATCCCCTACTTTCCATTGAATTAGCTAATTGCCTTCCAAAATCAGCAAATGCACCAGTTCCTTTTTCATGTTTTAAAGCATTATCAAGAATATCAGCAAAATCATTCATGTCTTCGCCTTGTTGTTCAGTCTTTGCACCTTTACTGGTTTCTCTCAAAGTAACTGCAGCATTTTCAATTTCAACTCTAGTCAAATCAGCGCCCTCACCTCTGGCAAATTTTGTAAGCACATAATCCATATTAGCAACTGCCCTATTCAAATCTTCAATTGAGTCGTAGTTTAAACCTTCTAAAAGCTCCTTCTCTTTAGCTCTCTGCTCAGATCTTACATGGTATCCAGCATCTTTCTTGCCTAATAATCCTTTTCCCCTCTCAACCTGTCTCTTTAATCCAGTACCATCGTCAACTTCAACATATTTAGTCCTTGCTTTATCAGCTTCACTTTGTATTGCCTTTTTATAAGGATCTTCGCCTGCTGCAGCTTGTCGTATCTTAGCCCTATCACCAGAATCAATAAGACCAAAAGAACCAGCTTTAACAGTTTGATACAATTTAGACGATTGAGCCATTGTTTTGAAAACTTGACCAGAGAACATCATTCTATCCCTAGTCTTTGCATATGTTCCATCTTCTTCCAAATCATTTCTAGTTTCAATAAACGACTTCTTCAAACCTGCACCGGCCTTCTTCAATGTTCTACCAGTTTTCTTAGCCATCTTTACCCCAGCTTTAGCTACACTACCTATTGTTGTGCCTGGAGCCGCTCCAAGGAATCCTGATATATCTACATTCCCTACACTTGTTACCAAGTTGCCAGCAGCATTCCTAATTGAACCACCCCATTCACCAACTTTATTTCCAACAGTTTCAGCTGTATTTTGAACCCATTGACCGGGTGCTGAGTTTTTTAACTTATTTCCAAGAGCTCCAGCCTTATCCTTTACCCAAGCTCCAGCCTTTTTAGCTTTAGCGCCAGCCTTTTTCGCAACTTGAGACTTTGCAATTTTTGCACCAGCCTTCCCTGCAAACTTTCCGGCAAATTTCGCAGCTCCAGCGCCTAACGCAGCAGCTCCAGCGCCTGCTGTACCGACCACGGCTGCAACAGTTGCAGCAGCCTTTACACCAGCCATAGCGGTATCACCCACTTGCTTAGCCATGCCTTCACCCTCATCCATAGCATTACCGCCACCAAAGAATCCCGACATCATACCAGCAATATCCTTGATCATCATACAGCCAACAATTACTATAATCATTCGTACGACAATATTGAATAATCCTGCATACCAAACACCTGAAAATACTGTTATTTTATCAACAATTGGAATGATAGTAAATATAAGATTTAGGGCTACTGTTACTCCATATGCGGAGAATAGGTTGGATATAAAGAGCTGTTTCCACTTGTTGAGTGCCTGTCCATTATCAAGTACAGACAAAGATACTGGGAATGGAGAAATTACAAACAATACAGCCAATCTGTACATCCTCATAATTACACCAAACATTGTAGTCCAAACTGCTTTTAAAGCAAACCATCCGCCAGCGAATAAAAATATATAGTTAATATTTGTTAAATTATAAAAATATATAACAGCTCTAGTATTTGTATAAGAAACGACTTCTCCGTCAAACAATGTTAAAACTGTATTTGTCTTCTGAACAACGCGAGGCCTAGCATCTTTATCTTCATCTAATACGGCAGTTGATAGCCTCTTAAAATATCCATCAAGAATTTTCGCACCTTCTTCCGTCGTAGGTATCATTTCACCACCTAAAACTCTTTCAGAACCTTTAATTTGACCATTTTTATCTATATAAACTTTACAATAACCATAATGTCCATGCATTACACCATATTCCGAATCATAAACATTATCACCAAGATATCCTGCCAAAGCAATAGAAACTGCACCTGTTCCAGTCACGGCAACAGGATCAAGAACCCACTCTACGGCTTTATCATCTCCCCGAGCGGCCCGCCGATAAGTATTAGCATCTTCCGCAGCAGAGACAAATATTAAACCAGCCAAAGAAGCCTTTGAATCAGAAGTTGTTGCCTTATCTACTATAAATAATAAATCATTACACAATACAATACCAAGCATAGATGCTACAGGGATTAAACCGAATAGGAATAAAGACTTTAGAGCTGTCTTAATAATAGGCCCCTTAGCATTCTTACTGCCTTCTGTTGTGTATTCTGATCTAATAATCTGCAACATAGTAAAGAAGATTACCATAACTGCACATGTTATCAGAATAGTTAAAAATGCAGTCCTAATCGCATCATTTTGAACTAATGCAAAAACAATATCTTCACCATCTGCAGGCGTATTCGGATCCAAAGACACCCCTCCATCCAATCCACAAAATCTACGCACTACAGTTTGACAAAAGTCAATTCCCAATAATATCCATCTAGCAATAAAATACATTAAATAAAATGTTGTATAAATAGTTAAATTAATACCAAATATAACTGTTTCTATTATCGCTGGAATTAGTATCAATACTGCAATAATTGCCATAAAATTCTCCTCATCTGTAATTATTAAAAAAATACTTTAGGTGCAGTACACCACTATATATTTATATATTATGTATTTTACAACAAAATATAATATATGGCAAATTAATAGAATATATTTAAAAATATTACATTTTCTTAACCCTTATTTTACTTACACAAAATAAACTTTTATTTTTTTAAATTATTAATATATTACTATCAATACATGAAGTAATTATATTACTTTTAATTACTAAATAACATATTAATATCCACATACCATTAAACCGCTACAAATAAGTTATATTTATGCAAATACGACATTTATATAAAATCAAATATTCTAGAGTAGATGTACTAATTTAAGCATTTTAAAACCAAATAGCTCACAACGCAAAACAACAAAAAAAGAATAAATATGCTTAATATTGCATATTTATCCTTTTAGCTTAAAAACATTTATTTAGTATCTTACTTCTTAGAAGATTTGTTTCTACTTGTTATAGTAAGATAAACTACAACACCACCAACAATTACAATTGAAGCAATAAGTAAAATTGTTCCAACAACATTGTTGATATTATTCTCTGGTTCAACCTCTTCACTTGCTACAGTGATAGTTTTTGTTACAGTATTAGTAGTAACGCCATCAGTGTATTCTATAGTTAGAGTATAGTTACCTTCTTCTTTGAATGTATAGTTATCTGTACCAAAGTTAGAAATAGTTGTATTACTTGGAGTCTTTAATTTGATAGAAAGAATTTCTACATTTTCGTCGTTCTTTAAGCCATTTTTGAAGTCAGATAGAGTGAATTTAGATTCTAAATCAGCACCCCATGCATCATTTAAATTAAGACTTGTTGGAACTTCTTCTTTCCAAGTAAGTTTTGGAGCATCTACGTCACCGATATTCAAAGTATATTCTACAGTAGTAGCACTATCATATTTGTAAGTTACTGTATAAACACCCTGAGTAGCATTGAACTTGTAGTTGTCACCATCTTCTTTAACAGTTTGAGTAGTACCAGATTTAGTCTTAACTACTGGTTTGATCTTCTCACCATTGATAGATGGATCTACATTGTTAATAGCAACACCATAAGGTAATTTAATTTCTTTAGTAGTAGTTGTTACATCCCAAACATAATCTTTTTGGAATTCTGCAACAGATATAGTTGTGTGATTTTTAGCTGTTACTTCTAGGGCATAAACTTTTACTAATTCATTACCTGCTTTATCTTTACAAGTATAAGTAATCTCATAAGTACCTGCAGTTAAAGTTTTGAAACCTCTGTTGTATTGATTTTCTACAACTTTAGCACCAGCAGGGCTAGATGTAAGCTCTACAACATAAGTACATTCTTGTGCATCTGAACCATTGTCTTTGATATCTGCTTCTGGATAATAAATAAATTCGCCAGTATAGAAAGTCTTATTAATAGTTCTCTCACCAATAATATCAGCATCTAGAGTAATATCTGATGGACTAGTTGTATCATTTACATTTAAACCAAATGAATAAAGAGAAATATTGCCACCTTTATCTTTAGCAGTAATAGTGATAGTATATAAACCAGCACTAGTTAATTTGTGTTCGCCAAGAGTTACATAATATGTGTACTTACCTGCCACAACTTCCATTCCTGTAACTTGTGGAACAAATGAAGAAGAATTACCTTGAGCATCTGTTAAAGTACCTGTAACTGACATAGAAGTACCATCTTCAGCATCAGTAATAATTAAGTTTGGTAATTTTACCATTTGATTATTTTCTGAAGAATATTGGTTAAATGGAGCAATTGGAGTTGTACCATCAGTGATCATACCATTTAGACCTATAACAGTATTATACAATTGATCTCCAGCTTGTTTTTTATCATTATAGCTTTGAACTACAGCGTTAATATGTTCATCATTATGAGCATAAATCAAATCAGAATAAGTTTCTGTAGCAATAATCTTATAATCACCATAAGAAGCAAAGTTAATCTCTGCAGCAGTGATATCACTTGCAGCATTGATATATTCAATCTTACTAGATTGTGCAGTTT
Source organism: Clostridia bacterium (assembly GCA_017399265.1). Lineage (GTDB taxonomy): Bacteria > Bacillota > Clostridia > Christensenellales > UBA1242 > UBA11490. Next base: position 2,377 of record JAFQDL010000004.1, on the reverse strand, counting down.
TAGCAGCTAATTGAACAGCAGTTTCTGTCATCCAATCAGTTGTAGCAGAATAATGAATTAAATAATATGAAACAGCACCTGTTACTAATTCTGGATGTTCACTCAAATCTAATTCATATTTATTAGTCTTAGTATTGATATCGTCATTAGTGAAAGTATAACTAGCACCTGTAATTTCTGCATCAGCAGAAGTATATGCTTGAATAGTAGTTGTGATTTTGATATCACTCTTCCAGTTAGAAGAATATTTCTTTAATGCAGAGAATTCATCTTTGAAAGCATCACTCAAAGCATCAGAAGCTGTAGGAACAGCAAATGTGATAACACCATTATCGTCTACTGTTCTGTTAACAGTACCAGTTGTAATGATTGGCTTAGATAACTTAGCAATATCCCCTTCTGCTTTAGCATCAAGGCTAATAAGAGTTGCTGGCTTAACTACTACAAATTGATATTTTGCAGTTGTAGTTTTTCCATTTGGATCAGTTGCTTTATAGTTAAGTGTATATACACCTTCTGCAGTTGCTGTAAATGAATGAGTTTGGTTAGCTGCAGTAGAAATAGTAGTAACCTCATTATTTGGCTTAACAACTTCTCTTGTGAATGTAAAATTACCATCAGTTGAGTTGTCTTCTGCATAGATTGCTGGAAGAACGATACTCATTTCATCACCAGACATAACATATACGGATTTAATAGAATCAGCATAATCTGTAAGACTATCTAAGAATTCTTCTTCTGTAGCATCTGTATTTGTTTGGAAATAAGCATTTCTATCATAAGCTTCAACAAATTTAACTGTTGGGCTAGTTGTATCTTTTAGTGTGATATTGAATACTTTTTCTACTGTTTTGTTAGTATATGGATATGTTGCAGTATAAGTAACAGTATAAGTACCTAATTTGTTCGCTTTAAAATTATAACCATCATATTCAATATTTACATTACCTTGAACATCGCTGTTTGCAGTAACATTAATATTTAATGCAACAGGAAGGCTATCTGTTGTGCCAGTTGATTTGTCATAAACAGTAGCTGTAGGTAAAGTAATCCAATTACCGATCTCACCAGCAGAAAGTTCTACTGAAGAAGTAAGTGTACTAATCTTTAATTCAATGTCGTCAGCAAAAGTATTGTCAGCAACAACTTCTGTTTTTAAAGTAACGTCGCTAGCAATTTTTACGTCATTTTTAAGATATGAATACTTAAAAGTATATTGTCCTAATTTATTTGCTGTAGTTAATGCAGTTCTATCGCTCTCGCTAATAGTATAATAATCAGTACCATCTTGTACATGATTTAATTGTAATGTAATAGCATTTGTTTCTGCAGAACCAGCTGGGATAAGTTTCAATACCATATCACCATCAACAGCATTTTCGTCTACCACTGCAGCAGGCATCTTGAAATCTGCGCTAGCAAGAGTAGCTAAGCTAATTTTTTCTGGTAATACATATGCTGTATTGCTTCCGTTCATAACTGCACTATTAGTAACAGTAAAAGATGCAGTAGATTTTGAAACAGTGATTTGAAGACCTTTAGCGTATGTTACTAATTGATTTTCATTAACTGTATGGATATCTAAAGTGTATACACCCTCTGTAGCTGGAGTAAAGTAATAATATCCATCATTACCAAGTGTAATATCATCTTTAGACACTTTATCTTTGCTTGTTGTGCATTTGATATCGTATATTAAATTAGTTTCGTCATTAGTTTTAGCATCATAATTAGTGCCATCAACTATAACTTTTGGAAGTCTTACAGCATCTCCCAAAACAGCAGTAGAGTCAAAACCTACTACTTGAACTTTTTTACCTTCCACATTTGTAAGTTGTGATTTGTCAGCAGCAAATACTTTGCTTACCTTAGTAAACAACTTTGTAATAGGAGAGCATAAGAATGCAAACATCATTGTAAGTATGATTAAAATCTTAGAAGTTTGCTTATAAATATGGTTGCCTTTCATAATTGTTAGTAATTCTCCTTAAAATTATAATTTGTAACATGTAGAGTTTATACTTTAATAAAAAAAATGTCAACTATATTTAACCAATCTGAAGCCAATTTGAAAAATTTTTGTAACATTTATTCTACACGATTATTTTGTGTGTAAAATTCTAAATTATGTAAACATTTTACAATTTATGGGAAAAAATTTTTATATTCTGCTAAGCAATTATATTTGGGCAGAATATTATTGAATACTTTACTAGTATTTATTATATTAACATATTAAACAGCGACTTTTCGTAATGTTTGCCCAAACGGGCAACATAAAAAGCCTCGGAGGATTTTCCTCCCGAGGCTTTGCCGCCCTTGGGCTAATCGCCCAAGGCGGGCGAAAAGTCGCACATACATACATACATACATACAT
>JAFQDL010000003.1 GCA_017399265.1 Clostridia bacterium | reverse complement strand
TTTTGATTCACCTTCTTCAATTGGTAAAAGAAACCTTGAAATAACTTATCCGCTCACACATGATGAGCAATATGGAAAATTAAGAGGTTATTGCGAGTATATATGTACAAGATTTGAAAATTTGAATAAATTTATAGCAGGCGGGTACAAACAGTGGTTAGCTGACATGATAAAGAAAGCACAAACAATGCAAGGCACCTTAGATAAGAAAGAGAAAGCACCCGAGGAAAAAGAATAACTTATACAATTAATAAAACTAAAATTAAGGTCGGCACTGAGAAGTTAAAAAAGAAAATCCCCAATGATTTTTTACTTTTTGAGTGCGGTAAACAAAATATTCTATTATTCCGAATAGCTGTGTTTAGTAACAATAGCTTAATAAAATTATTTAAAAAAGTAATCATGCCCATCTATTGTGAAATTATAATAGATGGGTATGGTTTATAGTTCATAAAACTTGACATACACAGTATAATATAGTATAATATATTATGAGGTGATATATTATGACATATGAGAATATTAGTGTGAGGGTTGATTCTGATACAAAAAAACAATTTCATTCTTTCTGTTTATCTGTAGGTTTAAACCCCACAACAGCTATTACTATGTATATAAAAAAAGTTATTAATGAACATCGGATCCCTTTTGAGATCTCTAATAATATAAATATTAGTAATGATCATGAATATTTTAATGAACGTATGGTTGAAATTTTATTAAAAGCTAAAGAGCAAGTAGAATCTGGTAAAGGTCTTGTTAAAACCAATGAGGAGTTGGAGGATTTAATTAAATGAATAAAATATTCTCCGATACAGCCTGGAATGATATTTTGTCTTGGCAAGATCAAGATAAAAAAACATTGAAGAAAGTAATTCAGTTAATAAAAGATATAGAACGAAATGGACACAATAGTATAGGGCAAACAGAGGTTTTAAAAGGTTCTTTGTCTGGGTTTTACAGTAAGCATATAGATAAAAAGAATAGATTAGTGTATAAGATATTAGAGAATAATGATCTTTATATACTTTCTTGTAAAGGACATTATAACGACAAATAACAAGTTAATGTTGCTCTATATTTGCTTTTATAAACTTTTCTTTCCATATAGGATATTTAATTTTAGAATCGATATATTGTACCTCTCCACTATTATCTCTTGCAACACGCTTTGTGAAATCATCTGGAAAGTAGGGTATAGTTGTAGTTCTACACCATGGATGGAAAGGCGGAGCAGTAACCCCGGGTTCATAATCTACTAGATTAAATGTTCTACCATCCAGGTTTTGGCACAGTTCAGAGGTATGGTTATCTAGTGTAGCAACTATTTCATATTGTTTTATATCTAGATCTTTATAGCATTTCCTTTGAGCGTCTGATGCAAAATACGCTGATTCAGTTAAAACGAGTCGCCCTGCCTTATATTTATCTGCATTGAATTTAGCAGTTAAAATATTAATTAATCTGTCAGGACTTTCTCCTCGCATTAAAGATTGGGTAAGTTCTTTATGCAATGTAGATACAAGCTCTGTTTTTCTAGTCCAGCATTTATCTCTAAATGTAGTGTTATCTACCGTCCATGGACGAGACAGCACTTTTTTAATTTTCTCGGTATTAATTGCTTCTAGATTCCAGCCCAAATTAAATCCTTTTTGAATTTCATATGCGGTATGATAATATGTTTCAATATACGCTGAAGAGAATAACTTTTCCAAACCATCTACTTGATTACCATATAGCAATTCAACCTGTTGGTTGATATCTATCTTTAAGGCTTCTAGCTTCATTATATGTACTTTAGCAGAGGCGTTTTCAAGTTCATGGAGCCAATTTTGATCCAATGCATTTTCTTCGCCATGCTTTATATATTGAGCGACTGACCATTTAAATTCCTGTAATTCATTTCTATTAAGTAATTTTTTAGCATCGGCTAGAGATATGTTATTGTTTTTTGCCAATCGTTTATACCAAACTAAAATCTGCTTTTCGACCTGTTTAATAGCTTGGTTATATATGTCGCCAAGAGTAGCATAATAATCTACACCTTTTGTAAAAACTTGGCTTGCAATTTTTTCTATTCTTTGCCGCCAATAAATTTGACTTTTCATATTATATTATCCTTAATCTATTTTTTAGGTTTAAAAGAAGGTATATATTCATCAAGCACCGGTTGTTCTTCTTTTTCTTTACGTTTTAATTCCTGGTCTGCATTTATAACCCAAGGGTGCTGAGCAATTATGGTCTCTTCTGAAAGAATACCTACAGAATTTCTGCAACTCTCAATAACCTCAGCTTCATTCATCATTATATCGCGATTAAATATTATATCCACCTTTGAGTTATCGAAATCGCCTTTACCAGAATTTGCAAGATAGATATTAATAAATTTAATTAACTGTTCAAAACTAGCTTTAAATTCAGATTCCATACTATTTGCATCCAGGTCAATATCTGAGTACATACTTTGAATATTCATCTGGTTGGGATTCCCGAATAGCCTATCATTTTTAGCATCATAACCCATGGCATTCTCAATTAAAGCTTTTTTAAACATTTCGATTATAGTTTTGTAGTTTTCTGCATTGACTTGCACTTGCAGAGCATCTACGCCGCCATCCGAGCCATCTACAGTACGTACTTTAACCGCACCATATGTCGCTAAATTATGCCGGAATTCAGCCAGATTTGTGCCATCGTAATTTTTAATAATGAGGATAGTATTTCTGGCATCTTCTTGCATATTATTTTCAAAGTCAGAGAGCATTGTGTTAATACCATCTTGTAATGATTTTACCTTTTTAATTAATGGTATTTCTTTATTGTTATACTTAAATGGAATGAAGGGAACACAAGACCAATTGTAGTTGTGTAAAAACCCGCTTTCATCTTCTAAAATGATATAATTTGAATTGGTCTTATTCTTTTCAGGGCAAAGTGTATTATTTTTCAATTCATAATATTCTATTTTATCCGGATGATATATTTCTACCTTTTCGACTATTTCACAGTTATAGTTATTATACACTTCAACTTCATAAACCCTAACCACCATATCAAGTATGGTATGCTCTGCATCTTTCCAAAAAGGCAGAATTTCAAATGGTTTAAAACGCTTAAAATTGAACTTTCCCTCTTCGTTGTAGTAAGGGTATACCCAGCCAATACCACAGTTAAGAGCATCGCATCCGATATTTTTAAGTAAATTGCGAAATCTACTGTTAAACACATCTCCTAAAATTTTTTGATATATTTTATCTTCAGAGTCTAAAGTAAATGGTTTTTCTAATAAATAGCTTATTTTCTGGTCTACAACTTTAGCATATTGATTATCTATCACCTTGTTGTTAGGCAAGTTATTTACTTCTTGCAATTTGCCATTTTGCCCGATAACAGTTCGCTTCCTGTGCAGTATATCATGCTCGCCTGTATAGTATTTAATACCTTGTATCATGGCTTTGCGCTGTTTACTATTTTTCCAACGAACAATTTCAGACTCAATGAATTCTTTATCTGTTATGGCTGGTTTAGATATGAGCTTACTCACCCTGTCTATGCCTTTTGTAGGGAATATATTGAACATGTATCTAAGTAACTCACATCCTTTATATTTGGGTTATTCAAAGCTAAATACATCTGGTATTAAAAGTTTAGTAATACCATAACGCATAGAATCCATACCGTGAGAGAATTCATGATCAGGTTTATCAGTAGGTTTACCATATTTATCTTTTGCCCAGCAATAGTTGTTTATCTCTTTTTGAAATTCGATACATTTAGGATGGATTATAATTTCGTAGTTTTGAATTAGTTGTATACCATAATTAACACTATCTCTACCTTTACGTGAAGGCTCTGCTTTTATCCCTTCATCTTGTAGTTCTACAATAGACTTAGGTTCTGCACAATCACACACAATGCGCTGATTACCGTATCCCATATCTTTTATTCTTTGCGCAATTATTTTATTTGTTACTCCTGTTTTATACCATTCGTCAAATATGTATATTTTATGGCTATTATTATCAACTAACTCACATATAAAAGCATTGGGATCAGTGAAGCCAAAATCCAAATTAAAAGCAGCTTTTATACCTGGAATTTTACGTATGTAACCCAAATCGAACTCTTGTACTTTAAAATTGGTATAAATTAAACCTTCGGCGATGCCCCATTGACCTAGCCCTTCAATTATATATCTTCTAGGGTTATTTTCTTTCATACGCAAAAATATATTTTTATCTGCAATATCTAGCCATTCATTACATTCCCATGTAGTAGTTTTAATAAATGTATCTACATCAGGGGCATCGAAGAATCGAGTTTTTAGCCAACTACCTGCAGACCATGGATTAAATGTTAAAGTTAACTGCTTAAAATATCCGGTGGGTAAAGCACCACGAATAGAAAGATCTAATTTATTAAAATCATCTTCATTTGTAATTTCAAATGCTTCTTCAATCCAAACAAAACAAATATGTCCCTTCTCAACGGATATTGAAGTAATTTTGATACCATCATCTAAGCCACGAAATAAAATCTTTTGTCCGGTTGGTTTATATTTTATCTGCATTGGGGAAACGGTACAATCGAAGAAGTTATCTACATTTAACTTGTGAATTGCCCATTTAAGATCAGAAAATACAGAATCACGCAGGGTGTTTGAATATCGTCTTATGCAGAGTCCATTAGCTTCAGGGTAACTTATGAGGCGTACGATCATATTAAGCGCAGTTGTTTTAGATTTTTTAGAGCCTCGACTTCCTTTTAAGACTCTATACCGTTTCTTACAGTTCCAAAAATCACCATAACCTTTCCCAATTATATTCTGCAAATCAACTATTGGGGTCAACATTATCTTTTATAACTATTGGGACAACACCGTCAATTACCTGGCTGGTATTAGTAGAATAGCCGTATTTAGACATCCATAGTCCAGCAAGTTTAGCTTCAATTGATCCTTGTTCTAATTTCTGCCTGGCGTCTTCCTCGCATTCTTCTTTCATTCGCGCGATAGCCTGCTGAAATTTTTTCTTTTTGTTATACGTAGCATAGAAATTTCTTTCTGTCATTTTGTGAAACAGACAAAATCCTTTTATTGTACAGGTAATTGGACTGGGGATTGAAGCGGTAATGAATTTACCGTCTTTTTGAGAGAAAGCGGTTTTAACAACAGTTTTATTATCACAATACTCGCGATACGAATTCCAAGCTGCAGTAAGATCATCTTCTGTACGCCATTTACCAGCATACATAGTCTTTGCCACGATTTTGCCACCTCTCTTTTAATCTCTTTTTAACCGACTTGTGTATGTTAACATAATACCATAAATAGAGCGAACAGAACGAACAACTTTATGGTTTCTCATTATTATTTTGCATATATCTTTTACATGCCATTCTGGCAGCATCTGCAGTAATGCCGCCGATCTTATAAGCAATTTGATTCCAAGAATAACCATCAATAAAGCGTAGTGTAAATATACTCTGTAGATAATAGTTGGGGATATTTAATATATATCTTTCTAGACGATTCCGTTCATATATGTATTGAGATATTTTATAAGCTATAACTGTTTCAAGATCTATTATTTCAGCAATATATTTTTCTAAACTACTATTGCCACTCTTATCCTTTTTGTTTAAAGGTAATCCTGATAAATTAGTACTTGATTTGCCTTCTACTAAAGCTTTTAATTGCTCTAGTCTTTGTTTATCCATTTCAATTGCTTTGTTTAAGTAATATAACTGAGAAAGCTCTTTTAAGGTTATGATTTTCACCCTCCTTCCTGCGACACCACCATCTACATACCAATTTCAATCACATATATATTCATTTTATTTATATAATTATCGATATAGAGTACTAATATCTCACAATCTATCTTACATTTCTCTCACATTAAATATAACTATTTTTTGATATACAGATGTTTAAACCATATATGATGTGTTGATAAAGCTACGCTGAGAGCCATAGATACTACAATATATAGGTTGGTCTAACCTTTTCCAACCTTCAGTTGAAGCAATAACTGCGTTTATTTCCTTAGCATCTGAATTTTTAATTGATAAGATATCGCCACCTAAAGCTTCACACCAAACCTCTATTGCACATATCTTGGTGCGGGGTACTAAAGCGACGTTAAATTCACTGCTATTGTTCCAGAATGCTCTACGTTTTTCGAGAGACCATCTATTCCAATCGTCTGGTATGTATTGCTTTAAAAAATCGCGTATAATTCCTTCTCGACTAGATAACTCACGATGCGATTCTTGATTTAACTTTAATGTTTGTTCCATCTCTCCTGTTAAGATTAAAGGTTCTTTATTCTGCCAATTAACAAAAGCCTCCGCCCATAACTGATCTATATTCTTATCCAAGTCTTTCCAAACATTTAAACCATGAGGATTTAAACCGACATCAACAGTCCAAAATCTTCGATTTCCAGTTTTATCTTGCAGAAACTCTATATTGTTAGTAGTGCCGAAGAAGACACAAGAACGAGGGATTTCTTGTACGTTACGCCCATATGTAGCTCTAAAGCGATCAGTTCGTAAACTTAAGAATTGCTTAATACGAGACACATCAGTACGTCTAAAGGCATCAAGTTCAGAAATCTCAATTATCCAAGTACCTTGAAGCAGTTCAGAGGCTTCCTTGCCTTCAAATGTACGAATATTATCATTAAACCAACCTCTGCTCATTTTATCTAACAGGGTACTTTTACCTATCCCTTGGGTACCAACTAAAATTAACATATTATCAAATTTACACCCAGGTTCCATTGCGCGTGTTACCGCTGCTGTGAATATTTTTCTGGTAACTGTACGGGTATACTCAGTATCTTTAGCACCTAAATAGTCTATTAATATAGTATCTAAACGAGGCTTTTTATCCCATTTATCTTTTAAACTATTTAAATAATTCTGCAGATCATTAAATGAAAATTCATGAGCATAGAGGGAGAGTGCACTATCTATCTTACTGCTTCTATTAATATGATAATATTTCTCTAAGTACCAATAAAGCCCTTGGTTATCGTTATCACTAAATAATCTACGGTTAATATTTTTATCCCAAGGGGTGATACCTAGAACTTCTATTTGATTTATAAAAGTATTAAATGCAAATTTACCGTTTAATTTAGGGTCATTTTTTAAAATTAATAATATATTATTTATTGTGTTTTTTAGATTAGTATTTTGTGCATTTTTCTCAAGCAAGTCATACCAATTATTATGATCGGCATGCTCAGATAAATTCGTGTTGATATTAAGGTTATTTACAAATTTACACATAGAAACATAGCTGGGCAAATGATTTGATGGAATACTAGACTTAACATCTGTATCTAAATATCCGAATTTATGTATGCGTACCAAGTCAAAAGAGTTGACTAGTTTATTGTGACATGGATCTGAGGCATGGTGGCTATATAGAAATTTACCATTGTCATAAACAACAGCACCATCTTCAGTTGAGCTCTTTATATATGTATATCTATAAGGATTATTTTCTGATTTAGTGTATATACCAGGTAATAGTTCTTCTATAACACGATAAATATTATAGTGCCGACAAAATAAACCAACTATTCCTGTTTTCTGTTCCGGGTCATCTTGCTTTTCTAGTAGCGTTTCTATATTTTCTACATAAAGTTTTACTGCTATTTCTTTTAGTAGTTTATCTGTATCTAATAAAGGTTTGTCACCCACAAGGTATATATATTCACTATCGTTACAACAGCTGGGCCAATACATAAAGCGACTCACATCAAAGGTTGTAGGATCGAAAAATTCAATACCAATTCGTTTTGCTATTATACGTGCAGCTGAGCCATATTGTTTAGCATCAATGCTTTGTTTTAATGGTATTAGTATACGCAAGCGCGGTTTAATTGGTTTGTGCTTTCTAGTACTATATATTAAATAACTGCATTCGAAATCATTTACACATGTTATTATTTTGCTATATTGTTCACTTAAAATGTTATCTAAGTCTAATGTGATAATATCACGAAATATAACATTATTAGCAGTACGACGACAACCATTTAATTTTCCACCAATAAATCCACCAACATCCTTTAAATCATCCTGGATATGTTTAGGAAGTGCTAGATATGTTTGCAGAGTTTCTGTACCCTTTATAGGCTTTCTAAATTTTTCCCAGAGTTCAGATATGAGCATGGTTGTATTAATCCACTTTTTAGAACGCCTATTTGCACCTATTGCAATTGTCACATTCCTATCATTTTTAAGAATCAAAGTATATACACTCCTTTCTTTTAATATATAAAATAATAAAGGCTGCTGATCTGAGCTATATATAGATGCAGCAACAGACTAACAGCACAACTTTGCTATGATTTTGCATGGTCAGTTTAATATATTATTCTAAACTATATTAGCGAAATCACTTTTAGCAGAGGTTCTACCATTTAAATGATCGCCATCACGAGTTTTAAGTACATTGCCAAGTCCACAGCCAACACCACGATTTCCACTGTTTGAATAACCGAAGAAATTAATAGTAACACGACCATACATTCCACTATATATCTCGGAGGGAGGCAATTCAATAGAGATATTTTTAATACCTACAACCTGCGGTTTATTTCTAGATGAAGCAGTTAAGACCCAACAGTTTTTACATTCTTCACCAAAAGGCAGACCACTGTTGGGGCGTACCCCATCTCCATCATAAATCGGCACTCGAAATTGAGGAGGAAGGGAACCATTCCAAACTTTCAAAACCGCAATTTCCGCTGCTGACTTTATACTTGCATCAATATCTTTTTTAGTATTAAGATCACTTTTAGGAATAAGCAATGTAGCTAAATATTTCGGTTCTGAACCTTGCTGTATAGATTTAGGTGCTACGAGATTAACGTATGAAAGACGTACTTCACCAGTTAACACCTTAGTTGATATATTTTGATACATAATTCTTTAATCTCCTTAAATACATTGTTAACATTAATTACATAAATTACATTGAAATTGGTTTATCTTCCTGATTCACTTAATTACACCTGCGAAGTCAATTTCAGCTGAATTATATGGTACTCTTTTATCATTAACGGATACTAATGTAGGTGTGCCAAGTGGTTTAACTACAAAAGCACCTAGGTTATTTTCAAATTCAGCTTTACCCATAAGTTTTTCTAATTCTGCTAATGTTTTCGGTCTGTGATTATACACGTCATTTTCACTATATCCAGCCTTTATCGCTGCAGCTATTGCAGCGTCTGGATCTGAAAATATGCGGGTGCTACGTCCAGCAACGACTTTAAATTCAGGGATATTTTCACCTTTTAAAATGGCGTTTAATGCGTATGCTTTTAAATCCTTGTACCATGCCACTAATTCTTTCCCTTTAATAAGCAGTTCACTTATTTCTGTATTTGTTAATTTATCTATAGATTTATCGATATAATTTTGTAAAGTTATATTTGTGTTAGCACGAGCTTTACATTGAGCGTTACCTCTGCAAAATCTACAATGTTTACCAGGTTTAAATTCACCTGTGCCATTAAATGCTTTTTGAGCTAATGGCTTTATGTTTTTTCCCCAACTTATTAATTCGCTAACTGTAATTGTTTCTTCACTAACTCCAGCATTAATGCGAGGCTGATCTATAGCCATACGCACATTTTCAATAGAATTGCCATATACATGTTTATACCGTTTTAAAGCACCCAAAGCATATAGCCGCATCTGCGGGTTATTTTTTGCCTCAACAGCTACTCCTTTGCCATGTTTGTAGTCTATAATGTCGAGGCGATTATTACCAACAATTATGCAATCGCAAGTTCCAAAGCCTTCGGGGACATAGTCGCTAAAGTCAACATATGCTTCAATTGCAATATTAGGGCGGGGTTTATATATTTTTATTTTTTCTTTTAAATGTTGTATGTATATATCAGATGTTCTGTCAATTTCATCGTTATATATGGGATTCTGTTTAAGTAGATTTAGTTTTTGTATATATGATTCTTTGGTCAGTTGTTTTTTTAAGCAGTATACTGCTTTTAACTCACAGATTGCGTGAGCCAAACTACCTTCTTCAGCATATTCAGATGTACTTTCTAAAAATTGTGCCTCGAAATGAGGAGCAGCGGTACATAAAAGCCAACGGGCAGCAGAAGATGCTGATAACAATGCATGTTTTGTAGGTGGGGACATATTAATTCACCTACTAAATATTAGCGCCAATTGCTCTTAATTCATGAGCCACTGGAATATATTGTTCAGGAGCCAAAGCTAAAACACTATCTGCACCGTGTTTTTTGAGAATAGCTAAAAGATCATTTAATTTACCAGAGTCTATAAGGGAAGCACTTGCAGTAGCAAGAGCATCTAAAGATATATCTTCGAGGGGTTTTCCATATGTATTCTTTACTTTTTGTATTTCCTTTATAGATTCTGCTAGATTATTTATTGCTGATGCTAGTTCTATTGCTTTTATATTCATTTCTATTTCTAACATAAATTACCTTACCTTCCTTTTCCTTACTTTGTACTTTTGAACTTTCTTTAATTAAAATGCACGCAGCAGATAAAAATATAACGAACCCTATTAACAGTTGGATAAGTGTTAGATGTATTGGATATAGCTTGCACATATAGTCCATATATTCACATTTAGAAGCTGCGCTAAGCATGGCTAGGAAACCGATTCCTGCGATCATATTGATATATTTTATGTTTTTCAAATTAAATCACACTTTCAATGTATTCAGATAATTTTTTAGGACTAATATGATAAGAATAAGTTTTTTTACTTTTCACAGCAAAGCCAAAAGGTGCGACTCCTTTTTGCAAAGCTACACGTACAAACTGCTCTGATTTTCCAAGCAATTGTGCGCAACGTGACACGCTTACTTTCTTTAAACTCTCAGATATATTTTCACTAGCGTCAACGGGCTTGTTAAGCCAATCTACAGCGCAATTTAATACATTTGCTATTTTTTCCTGCACATTAGGTTTCGGCACAGCTTTGCCAGCTACATATTGATTAACAGATGCTTTACATTTTCCTATCAGTTTAGCCAGCTCAGCTTGAGACATATTTCTTTCAATCATCATCTGTTTTAACCTTACAGAGAATATATTCATTAAATCACCTTCTTTTAAAATACAAACCACCTTGCTACTTCTAGTATCTTTTCAGGAAACCCAATCGCTAAAAAAAATTCTACCTGGGTTTTTTAAATCGAGGTAGTCAACTATCTTTTGTATTTCGCCCTGTGTAAATTCAGATTTGCCATTACATTTACGATAAAATGCTGAGCGAGAAATGCCAAGTACACTTTGCATATCACTTTTGGTAACATCTCGCACTTTCATCTCATATTCCAATAGAGCTTTGTTCACCGCTATATCACTTCCTTTATTTTATAAAATACACAAAAGATATCAAAATCCAGTACTGTGCATGTATATATTAACACATATAAAACTAAGGTGTCAATGCTTTTTGTGTCTCAGCTGGAAAAAATTTCCATTTTTTAACCTTTTAGTATTTTTTAAGTTTCAAATTTAATAATTAAAAACTTTTTTGTATAAAATATTTTCAAAAGGTTGCTTTTAAAGATACTATATGTTATACTAGCGTTAGTAACATACAAGAAAGGAGGGAGAAAATGGCTGAATTTAATGATTTAGATAAAAAAAACTATATATTAGAAACTGAAATCTCAAAAAGAATCAAAAAACTTAGAGAAAAACAACATTTAAGTTTATATCAGCTTGCCAAATATGTAGGGGTTGGGAAAAGTACAGTTGGGAAATGGGAAAAAGGGAAAATATCTGCTATACGTAGTAAAAATATTATTGCTTTAGCAAGAGCATTAAATACCACGCCTGAATATTTGCTTGGCTGGTCTAGAGAAATTGAAATTAGTAATTTATTTAAAATTAAAGTAGAAGAGTTCCCGATAATTAGCGAGGTGTTTAATGGAGAAGTTGAATCAAGTTTGAAAAGACAGAAAATATATATTAAAGATAGCGATAAAGTGGATGCAGATTTTTGCATGCTTGTTCAAGGAGATAGTATGACAAGTGCAAAAATATATGATGGTGATATAGCCTTTATTAAAAAGCAAAATATTGTAGAAAACGATGAATTAGCTGCTGTATTAATTAATAGTAGAATTGTTATACGCAAAGTGTTTATAGATGAAGAGAAAAAAATATTGATATTAAAAACCGCAAATTCCAAAGCTAAATCTGGTACTATGCAATTTAGTGAAAGTAAATTGGACAAAGTGAGAATATTAGGAAAGGTAACAGCTGTTATGCGATATTTAAAAGATAAGAAGAAATAAATTGATAAATACAAAAAACCGCCCTGGTACGCCAATACCAGAACGGTTAGATGAATTTGTATGTGATACAAACTTCACCCACAATGAAATTGTATCACATTAGGGTTCATTTGTCACGTGTTAATTAAAGGAAAGGTGAAGTAAATGAAAAATCCTAATGGATATGGCTCTGTTGCAAAGTTATCGGGAAATCGTAGAAAGCCATTTATTGTAAAGAAAACAATTGGTTGGAATGACAAAGGATATCCGATATCTCAAATTCTCGGTTATTGCGCTACTAGAGCAGAAGGGAATATACTATTAGCTGAGTATAATAGGAATCCTTGGAATGTAGATCAGGCAAAAATCACTCTCCAAGAATTATTTGCTCTATGGCTAGAGAAGAAAGCGGTTAAGCTTGGGAATAGTAATATGTTGGGGTTACGTTCTGGTTTTACTCATATTAAAAAATTCGCAAGTATGCCATATAAAAACATTCGCTCGTTTCATATGCAAGAGTGCATAGATTCATGTGGGAAAGGATATTCTACTCAAAGCCTTATAAAGAATTTGTGGGGACATTTAGATAGATTTGCCTTAGAACTTGACATAATTACAAAAACATATTCTTCGTTACTAAAATCAGCTCCTGTTCCAATGAGTAGTAGATATAGATTTTCTGATGATGAGATTAAGAGGGTATGGAATTTGTATGAAGAGTATAAAGCGGGCAAAGAATTCGAGAAATTACCGATAGAATTAATAGATACGGTTTTAATCTTTATATATTCAGGTTTTAGAATAAGTGAATTATTAGGTATGAAAACAGAAAGCGTAGATTTGAAAGAGCAAACTTTTAAGGGCGGAGTAAAAACAAAGGCAGGAAAAAATCGAATTGTACCTATTCATTCTAAAATTTTGCCATTAGTACGAGAACGATTTAATATTAGAAATGAATATTTTATTAGTAGAAAAGGTAAAATAATAAGCGGTACAACTTATAGGGGCTACTTTAAAGCATTGATGGAATACATGGGAATAGAAAAAACAGTTCATGAGTGCAGGCATACATTTGAATCTGTGCTAGATTCGAACGGAGCTAATAGGAAATGTATAGATATGCTTATGGGACATGTATCTAAAGATGTAGGCAACAGAGTATATAACCACAAGACGTTAGAAGAACTAAGAATGGCGATAGAATTATTTAAAATATGATTTAATTTGTCTAACTAGGGAAAAGTTTAGCTAGACAGATTTAAATTGAGAGTGTATAATATATGCAACAAATAAGCAACAAAGTTTTAATATTTGAAAGTGAAAGGGGGTGTTTATAGTGAAAGAAGTTTATTATTCTCCAGTTGTAGAAACCAGCATACGAGGGGAATACATAGCTGTGTCGGAAGAAATTGCACCTGCTTTAAGTGTATTGAAATGTGATCCACCTTGTCAACGAGTTTAGGTTGTAAATATGAGAGGGCAAAATGCCCTCTTTATATTACTTCGTTTTTACAAATATAAAAGATTTTTTGGAGAAAAAGTGTTATGGATTATATGAAAATGCCAATAACGATGAATTTTGAACTCACATATTCGTGCAACGCAAAATGCAAGTTTTGTTCTATAAAAAACAATATACAATCTAACTTTGTGGATATTACAAAAATAAAAGATTTAATTGATATTTTTGACCAAAATGAAATAATGAGATTAAACTTATTTGGTGGAGAGCCTTTTATTTACCCGCAAATAGATGAAGTTGTAAGATACGCAAAAAGTAAGGGTATGTTTATAAGTGGGGTCAGCAATGGAATAGCTATAGATGAAACTCTTTGTAGAAAGATAAATGGATGTGTGGATGTTTTAGGGATATCTGTTCATGGAATTGGTACGGAACATGATGAATTTATGGGATGTGAAGGCTGTTTTTCAAAAGCTCTTAATGCAATAGAATTGTTGTGTAGCTCTGATATCCCAGTTGGAATAAATATAACTGTGACAGCATTAAATTATAATAAAATAATAGAGATAGTAAAATTTATTAAAAGTAAATACAATATACAGTTTGTAGCTTTAAACAGATTTATTGTTAATAAATCTTTACCTGCAGAGGTTAACAAAGGTCTAGCAGTAACAGTAGATATGCTAGAATCGACATTAGTAGATTTGAAACATCTAAAAGAAACTTATCCTGATATGAATTGCGAGTATGCCATACATTTTCCGTTTTGCGTTATTAAAGATAAAGAATTAAGAAAATATATAGGAGCTGGGTGTGGAATTGGACAAAATTATTGTTCAGTTAATTATAATGGCGATATGAAAATGTGTTCCTATTCTGATTTTATTCTAGGCAATGTTTTTGAGGAACCAATGAAACAAATATGGGAAAACCATTCCATGCTAAAGCTCTATAGAAACGAAGACTGGCTTCCAGCCGAGTGCAGAACCTGCAAAGAAATCTATTGCAAAGGCGGATGCAAAATGGCTGCTGGCAAGTTGTATTCAATTGATCCTCTTTTTAAAGAAAGGGTGAGAATATGAATAATAAATGTTTAATTAGAACAAATAACAATAAAATTCGTCAGGAGGAAGATGATCGTTTTATAGTTTTAAATCCATATGGTAGTTTGCTTAGTTTTAATAAAGTAGGATATGAAGTTCTAAAACTATGTGATGGATTTAATACAGAGAGTGATATTGTAAAAAAATTAGAGGATGTATATGAAGTAGATAGTAATGTTTTAGAGAAAGATATAAATTTGTGCATACAACAATTAATGTTGGGCAGGTT
>JAFQDL010000002.1 GCA_017399265.1 Clostridia bacterium | reverse complement strand
CCCTATCCGTCGTGGGCGTTGGATATTTGAGTGGATTTGCTCCTAGTACGAAAGGACCAGAGTGAACGTACCTATTGTGTACCTGTTGTCGCGCCAGCGGCATGGCAGGGTAGCGAAGTACGGAACGGATAAATGCTGAAAGCATCTAAGCGTGAAACCGACCACAAGATGAGATATCCCATTGCTTTAAGCAAGTAAGACCCCTTGAAGATGACAAGGTTGATAGGCCAGAGGTGGAAGTGTAGTAATATATGTAGCTGACTGGTACTAATAGGTCGAGGGCTTGATCAAAAATATTTTGATTATAAATAATCGTAAGATAGCGAATACCTTGATTAATTAATAGTGTCTAAATTATATTTTATAAATATGTAGTTGTGAATGTACTTTAAGTTCATTCAATCATTACTGGTGATTATAGCAGAGGGGAAACACCTGTTCTCATTCCGAACACAGAAGTAAAGACCTCTAGCGCCGAAGATACTTATCGGGAAGCTGATCGGGAAAATAGGACGTTGCCAGTTTTCAATTAAAAAGCACACATCATAGTGTGCTTTTTTTACGTTTTGATAAATTTTAACTATCGATATTATTTTTAATATTATTATATTAATTCAAAATAAGTAGTATTTATGTGTGTTTTTATGTTAGAATTAAAATAATATAAGTTTGGAGTACATATGAATAAATATAAAAAAGAGTTAATTGCAGGTTTAATTGGTATTATTTTATTTGTATCTATAATATTATTTGTCTTTGTTGGTGATGTTGCATCTTTTGATACTGCTGTTTTTAAAGGTGTTGCGAGTTTGAGAAGTGATTTTATGACAGTCGTTTTTAAAATTATTACAACTTTAGCTGATAAATATTATACTGTAATATTTGTTTTATTAATGATTTTAATTTTACAGAATAAAGATAAATACAGTTATGTTACTATTACTAAAAAAGAAAAAACTAATAACTTATTTAATAGGTTTTTGCCTTGGATAATATTTTTACTATCAGTTATATTAATATCAGCTTTATTTTTAGTTATTAAAGCTATTTTTCAAAGAGCAAGACCCATAGAGTGGTTTTTAGTAACAGAAGACGGGTATAGTTTTCCAAGTGGGCATACTGCTACAGCAACTATTCTTTATGGTGTAATACATTTACTTATATTAAATTCAACGCAAAAG
Organism: Clostridia bacterium; assembly: GCA_017399265.1. Lineage (GTDB taxonomy): Bacteria > Bacillota > Clostridia > Christensenellales > UBA1242 > UBA11490. The sequence continues at coordinate 41,564 of JAFQDL010000002.1, read as the reverse complement.
AATTGGCTAAAAAGCTTATCATGGGTTGTTAGTGCAGTTGTTATATTTTTAGTTGGTATATCTAGAATATATCTTGGAGTTCATTTTGCTACAGACGTTATTGGTGGGCTTATATTGGGTGGAATAGTACTAAGTATATGTAATATATTTATAAAAAAATATAATGTTAAAATTAATTTTAAAAAAAGGCTAGAAAAAACTAATATTTTAGAGTAAAATTAATAGCAAATATTCCACAAAAATGTATTTGTTGTGGATAAATAAAAGTGCCACATTGACAGAAATTATATTTTATGGTATAATTAAACTGATAAAGATTGAGTTTAAAAGGAGAAAAAATGGGAAAAGCTTTAAAAAGATCAGAAATAGCAGCATTAAATATGCAAGTTTTTGAGCATAGAAGTGTCAAAGGTATGTTTAATTATTATGACAAAATGATTGATGCTCAGAAAGAAACTTTAACAGTGTCGGAAACTGTAACTAATTTATTAGGTAGAAAAAAACAAACTGGTAATCTTGTTGTTCTTAAAAATAGAAATTTTGGAAAAACACCAGATGATATTGTATCTGCAATGTTAAAAATAGGTGAAAATATTTTTGGTGAATTAGTTCAAGATGAAAAAGGTAATAGAGATTTAAAATTCTTTACTCAAGAAAAAGAAGGCGAGTATGCCACTGTGATGCATTTTTCAGTTGATAAAAATGGTGAGTTGAAAAACTTTAGTCAACCAAGCACAGATTATCTTGAAACATCTACAGGTCCTATGTCATCTGTTGTAGGCAGAAGAATGGCAAGTGTTGTTAAGACTATGGAACAAGTAGAAGCTGGGTTAAGGGCTGGTTATTCAAATAACATGATTGCTGATGGTGTGTTTGGAAGAGAAGTAGAACATGAGTAACAAAAAAGTTATGGAATATTCCATAACTTTTTTGTTTAATCATTTAATTCAAAGCAACTTATCTGCTCAAAATTACCACTTAACAACGCCTCATCACTTATTTCCATAGATGGTGAGCTTGTTGTTGTTTCATACATTTTATCTACAATATCCATAACTATTTGAATTTGTTCAAATTTTGTTTTTTCATTTAAATTAAACATTTCACAATTTTGCAATGTAGATACTATATCCATGGAAGATAGTTTTTGAAGGCCAATCATATCAAAAAATGCAGATCGAACAAAACAATTTGCTTGACCAAAAACTGTTCTAAATCTTGTAAGCCATGCAAATTGATTTTTAGATTGTGGGATTTTGCATTCAAATTCCATCAAATCTGATATATCCTTGTCCAATATATCTTGAGGTTGCATTTTTTTCATAGCTCGAAGGCCAGTGATTGTGGATTTTATCATTTTAGATAAATCATTATATATTATTTCGTGGTCTGCTTTATGAATTACTTGAGATATTTTGGATAAATTATTCCAAGAATCATTAGTTTCATTTAGAGAATCGTTAAGTTTGCCAATAAAAGACTTCTCCAAAACAATTCTATTTGCCTTGTAATTATTTAGATCAGTATTTCCCATTTTTTCTCCACTTTTCAAGTTTATGCTATAAGTATATAAGATATTTTTGTTTTAGTCAATTTAATTTCCAAATTTAGCCTCTATTTTTAGCAAAAATTTACTGTTTGAAAAAAATGTTAAATTAGTATTTACAAATTAAATTTTATATGATATACTTTACACGTAATAAAAATAAAAAAGGAGATGGCATATGGCTAATGAAAATATTATAAAAGCTAATGCGGAAGTTTTAGATTTATTACTTACCTGTCCTATCGTTAAGGCAGATGCAGATCAAGGGATTGTGTTTGCAAATGTTGGCGAAAGATTGGTATTGGCAAATGTATACAACAGATCAAACAAAGCTATTGAACTTATGAGAAATAACTTGTCTGAACTTGGACTTACATCTGCTAAAAAATTAAGCCCAGAAGCAGTAGAAATCAAAGCTGATAATTTTAGAAAATTAGAGGAGTGTGGTTTCAAAGGTTTTGCTGCAGAAGTTGTTTCTTGTGTATTAAATGGTTTTAATCATGAGATGGAGGGCGAAGAAGTAGCAGTTGCTACAGTTGAATAATGGAAAATACAAAATTGGCAAGTTGTTGCCAATTTTTTTACCATTATTACAAAACTATTGATAAGTAAATACAAAAATTTAGGAAAATTTAAAATTTTTAAAAAATTTTTATAATTATTAATTTTACTTAATATAATATTTGTGATAGAATACTTAATAGGAAATATAATTACTTATTATTCTAATTATTATGTAAGATTGCCAAATGGAGAGATTATGAAAAAATTTGTATATCCAGCAGTGATATATTATGATGAAGATGCATTGGTATATGTAATGCATATAGAAGATTTAGGAATAGTTGTAGAAGGAGATACAGTAGAGGAAGCCCACAAACGTGCGGGTCAGTTTATGGATATCTATCTAGAAACTGCATTTAAAGAAGAATTGGATATACCAGAAGCAACAGAATTCGATAAAATGGTGTCAGCACATCCTAAAGAAATGGTAGTACTAATAGAGAGTACTTTGAATGATAAAAACAAAGCAATAAAAGTTGATAAATAAGCCTAAATTAAGGGCTTATTTTTTTGTTTATACTTGTAAAAAGATAGGGTATTGACACTCCGTATTAACTATGTTAAAATATATGTGTGTTAAACGGAGGTTATTATGAAAGACTTTATAGTTCCACAAAGTGTAGTAGAATATGCCATAGTAAAATATGGATTAGATTATATGAATAGGACTGGATTAACAAAACAAAGATTAACTGACTTTATAAGTAACGTTATGAGTGAAAAGTTAACGCGTTTTGAACGCATGGATTTGGTAATTTGTTCTGATGATGTAAATGTTGTTGATTCTTTATTGACTAAAACATTTGGCAAGCCAAGTCAAGATAATTCATTAGTTTGTGATGTTGAAAAAGAAGCTGGTAGAACAATAATTGATAATTCTCAGTATTCATTGAGAAAAACAAAAGAAGGATTTGATATTGTTACAAAATCTGATGTTGTAAATGCTTTAATTGGTTCTATAGATATTAGATTGGTAAAGAGTGAAACAACTAAATCATATTCAGCCAATGGGATAGAAGTGGAAATGGAAGAAATTTCTTCATATATGGATAATACGCCAGGTTATATATTTAAGATGGTGGGTGAAGATGTTAGAAAGTTTGATAAGTTGGCCTTGCTTAAATATAAAAGAATAGATGGCATATTAGTTTTAGTAGAGTCTGAGTCATGTCTAAATGGCAAAAAAGTAGAAGTATTATTTAATGATTATACTGAAGGTAAAAGAATTGAAGATTTAATGCCAAATACGGATATTGATGCAGAGGAGTTCTTAACTAGATTGAATTTTGAAGCATTAAATCAAAAAGATGCAAAGCAAATAAATGATGCACTAGATCAACTAAAATGCCTAGAAAGACCAGTATATGATGAAATGGTTGAAATGCTACCAGATTGTCTTAAAAATATTTGCAACGTTCCAGATTGTGAAATGGAGCAATAATAAGTTGTCCACATATTGTGATAATATGTGGATTTTTATATACATAAAAACAGTGATAAAATTTTATTTGACAAGATATCCATTAGTATGATATCATTGTTTAACGAAAAGATTATAAGAGGTAGTTATGAAATTTTTACCAAATTTAGTTGATGTAGCAATACAAAAGTATGGTTTAGGATATGCCGCAAAAACACAAACTGCAAAACAACATTTGACTAGTTTTATAGGAGCTGCAGCAAAAGAAACGTTAGATACGTTTGATCAGGAAAAATTACATAGACCAAGATGTAATTATGATTATATTTTAGACAAGCTTTTTGGAGAGCCTCAACCAGACGGGTCACTTTTTTGTGAAGCGAAGACAAAAGATGGTAAAAATGAAGCAGTGTTAACTTATGAGTTAAGACCTACTGAGGAAGGTTTTACAACAAGTATAAGATCTGATGTTTTAGAAGATGGCTTTTATTTTGGGGCTAAATTTGAAGTGAAGAGAAAGGCTCAAGTCTCTCGTTTTTCAGAAAATGGGGTAGAGCTACAAAGAGAACGTATAAAATTTAGTCAATATAAGGTTCCATACATTGAAGCAAAAAAATTAATTGCGGAAGATATAGAGAATTTGCCTTGTGATGAATATGAAAGACAAACCAGAAAGAATGGTATATTTGCTTTAATTGAAAAAGATCAGGGGGTTAGACCTGCCGATAAACAAACAGAAAGCTTAAAATATAGATATATCGTTGCTATGCATAATGACAATGGACTTTTGGGCGATAATTATGATTCAAATGAGAAGATAGTCCAAATTTTAGATAATGACTTCGAGGGCCGTCTTACTAGTGGCGATAAAAAGACTTTAGTTAAAATATTTAATTTATTAGACAAATTAGAACCTGCTGTTGCTGGAGAGATTTCAAGAGATATGCCAGATACAGTTAAAGTAGCATATGATGAATATCATCACTATTTAGATTAATATTACTCACATAATATTATAATGGACCTGCATCAAGTTACTAAAATATTATGTGATTTTTTTAATTATATATAATATGTATTTTATTGACTTTTGATATCAAAAATTTTACAATAAGAAAAATGGAGGTATAAAATGAAAAAATTTTGGCAAGTTTCTAAAAAACCATTAGTTATAGCTGTTATAGCGAGTATATTATATATAATAGACGCTTTAATTGGTGGACTATTTGTTGATGGTGGCTCATTTATGTGGGTTGGCTTTGCTTTTTGGACTGTGTTTTTCAGTGCAAGTGTTAAAGATAGAATTAAAGGACTTATTGGTGCAGTCATTGGGTTCTTATCAGCCATTCTTATGATGTTTATTACAAGTACTTTTACACTAAATGTGTTTACTATCAGTATTAGCTGTTTATTAGGTGTATTCTTAGTAAATGGCTTAGTTATGTATTTTGAAAAAACTGAAAAGTTTTGGATGAATTCTATTACAGGTATATTTGTTGGTATTTGGTTATCATTTAGCGGACTTGGAGTAGGTCTAAATCCACTAGCAAGCTTTGGACAATTTGGTACAATGCTTGGAATAATACTTGTATATGGAGTACTAGGACTGCTTTGTGCATATTTCTCAATATTCTTCTTTAATAAGTGCTCAAAGACTGAAGAAAAGTCAGTTGAAAATAAAAACGAAGAAGGGAAATAATTTAATATAAAAGTCGTGTTAAAATTACACGATTTTTTTTATTAAAACAAATAAAAAACCTTTGTAATTTTTAATAAAAAATCTGATAAAAGCATTGACAAATATACTCAAGTTTTGGTACAATCTTAATCGTATTATAATATGCCAATTGTGGCTAAACTTTTTTAGTGTCAATTGGAAGTAAATGAATGGTTATGGTGTGAAAGACCTTAATTTACTTATATTAGCTCGCGATATTATGATACGCATGGTTTGACACCGTTACTGTTGCAAAAAATGTGCTATAAGCGAGCAAATTTAAACGCTATTTCCTAAAGGGTTGAAAGGAAGAATGCGTTGAAGTAAAATTTATCAAGGAGGACAAAATGCCTACAATTAATCAATTAGTAAAACAAGGCAGAAAGAAGACAGTTGTTAAGTCTAATGTTCCTATCCTAGACCAAAATCCACAAAAGAGAGGAGTATGTCTATCTGTTACAACTACTTCTCCAAAGAAGCCAAACTCAGCTTTAAGAAAAATTGCCAGAGTTAGACTTTCAAATGGTCAAGAAGGTACTGTTTACATTCCAGGTGAAGGACACAACTTACAAGAACACAGCGTAGTACTTATCCGTGGTGGAAGAGTAAGAGACTTACCTGGTGTAAGATATCACATCATTAGAGGCACTTTAGATACTGCTGGTGTTGGTAAGAGAAAACAATCTAGATCAAAATACGGCGCTAAAAGAGCTAAATAATTAAAAACTAAAATACAATAATAAATTTAATTTGAAATTTATAAAAGGAGAAATTATGCCAAGAAGAGCAGGCGTACCAAAGAGAGACGTATTGCCAGATCCAAAGTATGGAAATAAGGTTATCACTAAGCTTATTAACCAAGTTATGCAAGATGGAAAGAAAGCAATCGCTCAAGGTATAGTGTACGGAGCATTTGATATTATACAAGAAAAACTTGCAGTTGAGCCAGACGTATACTTTATGGAAGCATTGGAAAACCTTAAACCATTGCTAGAAACAAAGTCAAGACGTGTAGGTGGTTCTAACTACCAAGTGCCTCTAGAAGTAAGCCCAGCAAGAAGACAAACTCTTGCAATCCGTTGGTTAGTAGCTTACGCTCAAAAGAGAAATGAAAGAGGTATGGATTTAAAATTAGCATCTGAAATTATGGATGCTCATAACAGCACTGGTGGTGCTTATAAGAAAAAAGATGATGTTCATAAAATGGCTGAAAGTAATAAAGCATTTGCACATTATCGTTGGTAATATTTTATTAGGAGAAAAAAACAATGCCAAGACAAATTCCAATTACTAAATTTAGAAATGTGGGAATTATGGCTCACATTGACGCCGGTAAAACAACAACTTCTGAGAGAATTTTGTTTTATACCGGACGTACTCACAAGATTGGTGAAGTGCACGATGGCGGCGCTACAATGGACTGGATGGCACAAGAACAAGAGAGAGGTATAACTATTACTTCTGCTGCTACAACTTGTTTCTGGAAAGATCACCAAATTAACATTATTGATACTCCAGGACACGTTGACTTTACAGCTGAGGTTGAAAGATCACTTAAAGTTCTAGATGGTGCTGTTGCAGTATTCTGTGCCAGAGGTGGTGTACAACCTCAATCTGAAAAAGTTTGGAGACAAGCTGACAAATATAGAGTTCCAAGAATTGCATTCGTTAACAAAATGGATAGAGAAGATGCAAACTTCTTAAGAGTTGTTGCACAAATGAAACAAAGACTAGGAGCTAATCCTCTTCCAATGCAATTACCAATTGGTCAAGCATCTGAATTCGTAGGTATGGTAGACCTTATTACTAGAACTGCTTATATCTATAAAGATGACCTTGGAAAAGAAATTGAAGAAGCTGCTGTTCCTGCTGATATGCAAGCAGACGTGGAGAAATATCGTAATGATATCATTGAAGCTGTTGCAAGCTTAGATGATAATCTAATGGAAAAATATTTCGCAGGTGAAGAACTTACAGTTGAAGAAATCAAAGCAGGTATTCGTAAAGGTACTGTTACTATGGCTTTCAGCCCAGTATTCTGCGGATCTGCATTCAAGAACAAAGGTGTTCAAATGTTGCTAGATGCTATGGTAGATTATATGCCAGCACCTACTGATATTGAAGCTATTAAAGGTACAAAACCAAATAGTGAAGAAGAAATTTCAAGAGAAAGTTCAGATACTGAACCTTTCGCTGGTCTAGCATTCAAGATAATGACAGACCCATTTGTTGGTAGATTAACATTCTTCCGTATATACTCAGGTGTTCTAACTTCTGGTAGTTATGTATATAACTCTTGCAAAGGTAGAAAAGAAAGAGTTGGAAGACTTATCAGAATGCACGCTAATAACAGACAAGAAATCGAAGAGGCTTACGCTGGTGATATCGTTGCTATCGTTGGTCTTAAAGATACTACAACTGGTGAAACTCTTTGTGATGAATCAAATCCAATAATCTTAGAGAGTATGGATTTCCCAGAACCAGTTATTAGAGTAGCTATTGAACCAAAAACCAAAGCAAGTCAAGAAAAGATGATTTTAGCTCTTGTAAAACTTGCTGAAGAAGACCCAACATTCAAAACTTATACAGATCAAGAAACTGGTCAAACAATTATCGCTGGTATGGGTGAATTACACTTAGAGATTATTGTAGACAGACTTCTAAGAGAATTTAAGGTAGAGGCAAACGTTGGTGCTCCTCAAGTTGCATTCAAAGAAACTATCAGAAAAGCAATTGAGGCAGAAGGTAAATATATTAAACAATCTGGTGGTCACGGACAATATGGTCACTGCTGGATTAAATTTGAACCACTTCAACCAGGCGAAGGATACAAATTTGTTAACAAAATTGTTGGTGGTACTATTCCTAAAGAATATATCCCAGCTATTGACAATGGTATCCAAGAAGCTAAGAACAACGGTGTTCTAGCTGGTTACGAAACAGTTGACTTCCAAGCTACTGTTTACGATGGTTCTTATCACGATGTCGACTCTAGTGAAATGGCGTTCAAAGTTGCTGCTTCACTTGCATTCAAAGAAGGTATGAAGAAAGCAGATCCTGTTATCTTAGAGCCTATCATGAAAGTCGAAATCGAAATGCCAGATGAATATCTTGGTGACGTTCTTGGTAACGTTAATAGACGTAGAGGTATGGTTGCAGGTACTGAGACTAGAAATGGTCAACAAGTAATTGATGCTACTATTCCACTATCTGAGATGTTCGGTTATGCTACAGACTTGCGTGGACTTACTCAAGGTAGAGGTTCATTCAACATGGAATTCTCACATTATAGTGAAGTTCCAAAAAATATTGCTGAAAAAGTTATTGGCAATAAAAAGTAATTGCATTAATTTGCTTTACTTTTTCCTAAATATATGTAAAAATATCTAGGAGATTTTAGAAAGAGATTTCTAATCAAAAAAATTATTTTATAAAATATTTTTAAAGGAGAATTTCAGAAAATGGCAAAAGCTAAATTTGAAAGAACTAAACCACACGTTAACGTTGGTACAATTGGTCACGTTGACCACGGTAAAACTACTTTAACAGCTGCTATCACAGTTACATTGGCTGCTAAAGGTAATGCATTAGCAATGGATTATGGCGCTATCGATAAAGCTCCAGAAGAAAGACAAAGAGGTATTACAATCAATACTTCTCACGTTGAGTACGAAACAGATACTAGACACTATGCTCACGTTGACTGCCCAGGACACGCTGACTATGTTAAAAACATGATCACTGGTGCTGCTCAAATGGACGGTGCTGTTCTAGTTGTTGCTTCAACTGATGGTCCAATGCCTCAAACAAGAGAACATATCCTTCTTGCTCGTCAAGTTGGTGTTCCATACATCGTTGTATTCATGAACAAAACTGACCAAGTAGGCGATCCTGAACTTCTAGAATTAGTAGAAATGGAAATCAGAGATCTTCTTACTGAATATGGTTTCCCTGGAGATGCTACTCCAATCATCAAAGGTTCTGCTTTAAAAGCTCTAGAAGCTGCTAAAGACGGTAACGTTGATTCAGAAGATTGCAAACCAATTTTCGAACTTATGAATGCTCTTGATACTTACATTCCAGAACCAGAAAGAGCTACTGACAAACCATTCCTTCTTCCAGTTGAGGACGTATTCACAATCACTGGTCGTGGAACAGTTGCTACTGGTAGAGTTGAAAGAGGTACTATCAAAGTTGGTGATACTGTAGAAATCGTTGGTATGAATTCTAAACTTCAAACTGTTGTTACAGGTGTTGAAATGTTCAGAAAGATGCTTGATCAAGCAGTTGCTGGTGATAACGTAGGTCTTCTACTTCGTGGTGTTCAAAGAACTGATATCGAAAGAGGTCAAGTACTTTGCAAACCAGCTTCAATCCAACCTCACACTGAATTCACAGCTGAAGTATACGTTCTAAAGAAAGAAGAAGGTGGAAGACATACTCCATTCTTCAATGGTTACAGACCACAATTCTACTTCAGAACTACTGACGTTACAGGTTCTATCGAACTTCCTGCAGGTGTTGAAATGGTTATGCCTGGTGACAACGTAAGAATGACTATCAAACTTATCACTCCAATCGCTATTGAGCAAGGTTTGAGATTCGCTATCCGTGAGGGTGGTAGAACAGTTGGTTCTGGTGTTGTTTCATCAATCATCCAATAATTAAACTAATTAAAAGCACAAATTTATTTGTGCTTTTTTTGTGTTCATCGGTTTTAGTAATACGTATATAGTTATATGTTTAATAAATCTAGTTAAAATGTGCGCAAATTCATTGAAAAAATTTAATAATCGTGGTATTATAAATACATATTTAAGAACATATTTTGGAGAAGAAAATGAAAGTATATAATCCTGCCGAAGTCGAGAAGAAATGGCAAAAATTCTGGGAAGAAAATAAAACATATAATGTTAAAGATCATGTCGAGGGTAAAGAGAATGAATATATCCTTATAGAGTTCCCATATCCAAGCGGAATAGGCCTACATTTAGGTCATTGTCGTAGTTATACCGCAATTGATGCAGTTGCTAGAATGAAGCGTCTTTGTGGTAAAAACGTGTTATTTCCTTTCGGTACAGATGCTTTTGGTTTGGAAGCGGAAAGAACTGCAATTAGAGAAAAGAAATTGCCTCAAGAGATTGTTGAGCGTAATATTCAAGTATTCCATAGTCAATTAAAAGAAATTGGCCTTTCTTTTGATTGGTCTAGAACTATTAATTCATGTGACGAAGATTATTACAAGTGGACACAATGGCAATTTATTCAATTCTTTAAAAAAGGTTTAGCAGAAAAACAAGAAACTACTGTGAACTGGTGTCCTAATTGTGGAGTTCTTGCAAACGAAGAAGTAGAAGATGGAACATGTTGCCAATGCCATGCTGAGACTACCCAAAAAGCAAAGGCTCAATGGGTTTTGAAAATGACAGAGTATGGTGAAAGACTTGCTGATGACTTGGATAAAACTGACTATTTAGATCATATCAAACTTAGCCAGTTAAATTGGATTGGAAAAAGCGAAGGTGTCGAAGTTGATTTCGAAATTAAACAAGGTGGCAAATTTTCTATATTTACAACTTGCATAGAGACAATTTATGGCATTACTTTTATGGTTTTAGCCCCAGAAAGTAAGGTTGTTGACAATTTGAAAGATAAAATTACAAATTGGGACGAGGTATTAAAGTATAGGGCAGAGACTGCTAAGAAATCAGAGTTTGATAGAACAGAAATGAACAAAGACAAGTCTGGTTTGAAATTGCAAGGAGTATCAGCTATTAATCCAGTGAATGGCAAAGAAGTAGATATTTATATCGGAGATTTTGTTCTTGCAGGTTATGGTACAGGAGCTGTTATGGCAGTGCCAACACATGACCAAAGAGACTATGAATTCGCTGACAAATTTGGCATTCCTAAAATACAAGTTATCGAAGGCGATGTAAGTGAGAAAGCTTTAGAAAAATATGATTATTTAGGTAAAGGTATTAAACTTATAAACTCAGAAGAGTTTACAGGTATGACCGTCGAAGAGGCAAAAGTTGCAATTACTGATAAATTAGTTAATATGGGTGTTGCAAGGAAGAAATTAAACTTTAAGATGCGTGATTGGATATTCTCAAGACAACGTTATTGGGGCGAGCCAATTCCAATGATTAATTGTCCTCATTGTGGCTGGGTTCCTGAAAAGGAAGAAAATTTGCCTTTAACATTGCCTCACGTAGATAGTTATGAACCAACTAAAGATGGAGAATCTCCACTTTCTGTTATTCCAGAATTTGTGAACACTATTTGTCCAGTTTGTGGTGCTGCTGCAAAAAGAGAAACAGATACAATGCCAGGTTGGGCAGGTTCTTCATGGTATTTCTTAAGATATTGTGATCCACACAATACAAAGGAGTTTGCTAGCAAAGAGGCTCTAAAAGCATGGCTTCCAGTAAAATTATATAACGGTGGTAATGAACATACAACTAGACACTTACTATATGCTAGATTCTGGGTTAAAGTATTATATGACTTAGATTTGGTTCCTGTTGACGAACCGTTTAAAAAGAGAATTTCTCAAGGACTTATTCTTGGCGCAGATGGCAAAAAGATGAGTAAGAGTGCTGGGAATGGTGTAGATCCTAGAATAATGGTAGAAAGATATGGTGCAGACTCTCTTCGTGTATGGATGTCATTCATGGGAGAATATTCTGAAAAAGTTAATTGGAGTGAAGACGGCTTAAAGGCTTGTAATAAATTCTTAAATAAAATATGGAATATTCAAGAGTTAGTTAATGGAGATAATCCAACGAAAGAGTTGCAATTTGCTTTAAATACTGCAATTAAAAAAGTTACTAATGATATTGAAAATAATAAGTTCAATACTGCAATTTCAGCAATAATGATACTTGTAAATGAGATATATAAAGTTAAAAAATTATCAAATGATGAGTACAAAAAACTTCTACTTCTTATCAGTCCATTTGCTCCTCATTTAGCAAATGAGTTGTTTGATATCATGGGGTATGGTAGAAGTATCGAAGATTGTGCATGGCCTCAAGTCGACGAAAAAGCTTTGCAGTTAGATGAAATCGAAATGCCTGTACAAGTTAACGGCAGAGTTAGAGCGGTTGTTACTATCCCTAGTTCTGCAAGTCAAGATGAGATTGTTGAGATTGCTAAATCAAATGAAGAAGTAGCAAAATTCATAACTGGAAATATTGTAAAAGTAATATATGTGCCAAAGAAAATATTGAATTTAATTGTTAAATAATATATTGGTTAAAAATATTTCGATTTGATAATACAAAAAGAAGAGCAAAATTATTGCTCTTCTTTTTATTATTTGCTTAAAATATCTTCTTCTGATTGGAGATCTAACTCTTTCATACATGTTGATTTTTTATAAGCAACATATATAGCCATTTTTGCACTTGTTAAATCTTCAGAAACTTTTTCTAGTTCTTTAATTTCAGCTTTTGTTAATTTTAGTGTTGGTTCGTGAATTGCTAATCTTATACCATCTGATAATATTTTTATTTGCTCAGATAAAGACAAAGTGCCATCACGAAGAGTACTAATCAAATTATCTTTTGTTCCGTTTCCATCAAGAACATTATCAAAAAAACCATCATTAATTTCCATAAAAAACTCCTTAAATGTGTAGGTAGTATAGCATATTTAAAACTTTTAATCAATACCTAATAGAAAAATTCATATGGCAAATGTTATTAACTTAAGCCTATTTTTCAGTTTTATATGCAGAAGCCAATCATATTAAAGCCTCCATAATCACTTTTAATTTTGTCGGACAAAAAAAGAAATAGTTGTTATACTATTTCTTTTTTATATTATACTTTTATATATATAAGTTTTATGACACTTTTATATTTGAAAGCTTTTCAGGTAAAAAGTGTAGTATTTTGAAGTTTTTTATTGCTTTTGCAATTCTTTATCGTCTAAGATTTTGTCAAAAACTTGCAACATATCAAGGCTTTCTTTTGTCATTTTTTCATTTTGTGCTAGATTATCTGCTCGTCCTACTTTAACAAGATACCTCATTAATTTTCCACCATCTCCTACTGCAGACAAGTCATCAATATGCGATTGTACAAGTTCTGGAGTTAATTGTTTCCAATATGGATTTTTAGGATTAAATAATTTTATATTCATAAATATATCATGATCTCTAACAAGTTTAGCTAAAATTTTACCATCTTCCTCGCTAAATCCCAGAGCAGAATAAACCCTGTTTGCAACTCTTTCACTTTCAAGATTATGATTAAAAAATGAATCTATCATTTTGCCATCTTTCATTCTTTGTATATGGCAGGCAGGCTTTCCGATGTCATGTAAAAGCATTGTGTATGCAAGAAGTCTTCTATCGTTTTCGGGCAAATTGGTAGTCTGTTTATTCATTTCTTCTACTGAGTGAAGTATGTGGTCTAAAACATTGTATTTATGCCATGGGTTGTTTTGTACTTGATTTTTACAATCTTCAATTTCAGGGAGTATTTTGTTTATAAAAGTTTTAAATACTTTATTGTTATCATAATGTTCGTGAAAACTCTCTACAACATTATTTGAAAGTAATATATTATCTAAATTCTCAATATTCATAATACACCTCATTATTAACAAATTTATTTTATCAAATAAATTACTAATTGACAAGAGTTTATTAAAATTATATACTACAGATATAATATAAAAAGTTGGTAGAGTATGAATTTGTGTTTAATAGACAAACCTGTAGCTAATGGGGTGTATATAGAAGGTTATTTATGTGAAAATGTGGAAAAGTTAGAATATAACATTCACACATTAAAATATAAATGCTATATTCCATATACTGGTAAAGTTGCAAAAGTGCCAGAGATGTCAAGATATTTTTTCTTTAACCAAATAAATGGCCTAGATATTTCTAAAATATTTTTACTCTCCAGAGAAGTTGAGGAATTTATAACAGACGACATTATCTATGAAAGCGAATTTATAATAAAAGGGTATTTATTTGTTCGATGCTATTAGATATATGTTATACAAATAAAAAAAACTAATATTGTTTTATCTATATAGATTTACAATATTAGTTTTTTTCATGTTTATTTATTTTGTGCTAATTAAGCCTAATACTCCAGCAGCGGCAGGAATAATAAAACCTAAATAACCAGCAAACATCATAACAATATGTGATTCAAAGCCAGTAGCAGAAATTGTAGGTAGAACAAATATAATTGAACTTATAGCAATTACTATTGCACTTATCAACAATCCAATAGATGCTAATTTGCAAAGCTTTGAACCATCTTTATTCATACAATTTAGAACAACGCCTACTACAAATAAAAGTGCTAAAGCTGTTGCAACGCATACCGCAATACCAGCGATAATTGAAAAAGCTGGAGCTAACCAACTATCTGCAAGCTCAAAAGCTTTTGCAAGGTCAGAATAATCTGTAAAGTATCCACCTATTGCTTCAACCTCACTTGCCTTATCGCCAATTTTAGCAAAACCACCCCAAGTGTCAAGTAGTAGTGGAACAAATGATGCAATTCCCACAACAGCAGTTATGATTGAAAGTAATAGATTCATTTTTTTAGATTTTTTCTTTGCCATAGTTTTTCCTCCTTTCTAAGATATTCTTATGATGCCAAAAATTAAAATTCTTGTCAAATAATTTTTGATATTTAGTTTTTATGCAAAAAAATGATTAATTGTTACTAAATAATAAAAATTATATATCAAAAGAATGAGGTATTAAGTCTTTTACAGTGTGGATTACAGTTTGAGTTTTATTAAATTCTATAACTTTCATATTAGGATTGCACTCTGCAAGTAGTTGCCTACATGTTCCGCAAGGAAGAAGTCTATCATACTCTTTTTCTGCTTCTTCTCCGCAAACAGCAATTGCAACGAATTCTTTTTCTCCTTCACTTATTGCTTTTACAATAGCAGTTTGTTCTGCACACACATTAAATAAAAGTGTACTGGTATTAATATTACAACCAGTATATATTTTTCCGCTTTTAGTTAGCAATGCAGCACCTACTGTAAAGTTAGCAGCATTAACACTGGCAAATTTTCTCGCTTCAATAGCGGCAGCTTTTAATTCGTCAATATATTTTTCTAATTCCATAAATAATCTCCAATATTTTAAACATTATTATTTTATACTATTTATTCAAATTTGACTAATAATTTTTAATTTAATTCTTATTTACTTGAAGTTTACAATATTTATGGTATTATATACTTAACAATATTAATGGAGATACGAATGAGAATTATCAAAGCACAAAAAAACAGCAAAGATTGTATTATCTGTGGGATGGAAAATAGTTTAGGAGTTCAGGCGCCTTTTTTTGAACTTCAAGATGGGCGAATTGCGAGTGTTTTTCAGTTTAAGAAGGAGCATCAAAGTTATCCGGGCAGAGTGCATGGGGGGATGATAACTGCAATGCTAGACGAATTGGCTGGTAGGGTGCTTTGGATTACCCAACCGGATATTTATGCAGTAACTACAAGTTTGGAGGTTAAGTTCCATAAACCAGTTCCTTATAATGTTGATTTAAAAGCAGTGGGTGAAATCTCTGTAGATACTCGTCGTGCATATGAAGCAAAGGCAAAAATTATGGATATGGATGGTGTTGTACTTGCCAGTGCGGTTGTAAAATATTTTAAAATGGATAAATCTTTAATTGCATCTGAGGACATGGACGAGCAAATGATATATGATATTGATACTAAAATTGAAGATATAGACGTGTAAAATTATGTCGAAATTTGCCTATTGACAATTGCATTAGTATATTGTATACTTATATCATGGAAATTAAGCAAGATACAAAACAAGTATTAATAGATAGAATAACAAAGAGCTTTAATAATAATTCTAGTAAAAAAATAGCACCTTTTGAGGCAGACTATTTTGGTTTTAAAGTGGGTAAAGAATACCCTAATAAAACAATGATAGATGCCTATATATCGAAATTAAAGTATTATATTCTAGCAATTGATAATGCTAGAGATACGGGTGAGTTTCTAGGTGAAAGTCTAGAATATTATAGAGTTGAGTTGAATGAGTTTCAAAACACATATCATTTGGGATTAGGACAAGATTTTGATAGAGTAGCGTTTGAAAAAGATGTATTATCAACTTGCGAAAGAAGATTAAATGATTTGGAGACAAGAATAGAAACAAAAAAATATTTTTTTGGTAAAAAGATGGATACTACAAGCTTAGAAAAGTCATACGATATGTATAACAGGATTATGCTTTGTATGTATTCAACTCAGCCAACAAGGGACCTTTAAATAGCATTCATATGCTATTTTTTTATTTGGCAGTAATTATTAACCTTTGTAATTTTTTCTAAAAAAATAATATTAATAATCGTTAAAGTGTGTTATACTTAATTAGAAAAAGGAGAAGGTATGGATAATTCAAAGGTTTATTTTACGAAAAATATTACAAAAGAAAATTTGATAAAAATTTTTGATGCTCTAAACGTAGAGTTAAAAGGCAAAGTTGCTGTTAAACTTTCTACAGGAGAGCCGGGAGGACATAATTTTTTAGATGCTAAGGTGATTGAACCTTTAGTAAACAAATTAAATGGTACAATAGTGGAATGTTGTACTGCATACAAAGGAAGAAGGTTTGAACCAGCAGAACATTGGAAAGTGATGGAAGAACATGGATTTAAAGCTATTGCTCCTTGCGATATCTTAGACGAAGATGGTGACATGAAACTAGAAGTTGTTAATGGTAAACACTTAAAAGGTTATAATTTGGTGGGGAAAAATATTGTTAATTATAATTCTATGTTAATGTTATCACATTTTAAAGGTCACCAAATGGGTGGCTTTGGCGGAGCTTTGAAAAATATGAGCATTGGACTTGCGTCAAGAGAAGGCAAAGCATGGATTCATACATGGGGCAATACTACTGATTTGGATACGTTTTGGGACTTTATTTCCAATACATTAAATGGCAAGAAAGAACAAGATTATTTTTTGGAAAGTATGGCAGAAGCGTGTGAGTCAGTGATAAATTATTTTGGGAAAGAGAATATTGTTTATATTAATGTGGCTAATAATTTATCAATAGATTGCGATTGCAGTGCCAATCCTAAAGCTCCAGAGATGGCGGATATAGGAATATATGCAAGTATTGATCCTGTAGCATTGGATCAATGTTGTTATGATGCTATAATCAATTCGCATGATCACGGTAAGGCGTCTTTAGTAAAAAGAATGAACGATAGAAATGCTATACATTTAGTAGAAGAAGCCGCAAGATTGGGCTTGGGTGTAAGAGAGTATGAGATTATAGAAATCTAAGTCCAGTCAAGGAATTATTATTAATTATTGTATTTAAAGAAAGGTTAACTATGTTGGTTAATCTTTTTTAATAAATAAACTATATTATAAAAATTTGTAAATATGTCAAATTGTGTTAAAATGAGATGGAATATTTTGGAGGATTGTGTAAATGAAAATAAGTGTTATTGGATCAACAAAGCCTAATTATGTAGCAAGCAAGGAAGAATTTGAAGATTTTAGCGGAAAGGCAGCCGGAATATGTTATATGGCGCATTCATACGAAGATTTAGCTAACGAAGATGTTTCTAAAACTAATAGGCGTATTGCTATGACGAAAGGTAATGGGCATCATAGCGTATTCGATCATGATTTTATTAATTTATATTTAGAAGATATCCCAAAAATTGTAGCGATGCTTCTTAATAATGAAAAAATGTATACAACCTCAGAAAAGTCTGCTAGATATACAAAAATGAATTTATCTGAAGATGTGCAACGTATTTATGATAAATGGCTAGAGAAATTCATTGTACTAATTAAAGATAAATATCAAGAAAAATGTCCAGATTATTTTACAGATTTAAGAATTAAGAAATTAGCCCAAGAAAATGCAAGAAATTTTACTTCTGTGTTTACGCCTACGAGCATGGCATATTCGGTGTCGTATAGACAATTTAACTACTTGTGTGGTTTTATTCAATCAGAAATTGATAAAGACATCAAAAATGATTTGCAAGAGAGATTAACTCCTTATCTTGTAGAATTGTTAGAGAAATTGAAATCATTACCTTATTACGATGAAACATTGAGTCAAAACAACAAAGGTCGAAGATTTAGTTTATTTAATAATTTGACTTATGATGTTGTAGATTATTTCTCTGATGTGTATCAGACTCAGTACAAAGCATCTTTCGCACAACTTGCTCAAGCGCAAAGGCATAGAACAATAGACTACAATATGTCATTATTAGATAACGCTGAATTCTATATTCCTCCTATTATTAGAAATGATCAAGAATTAGTTCAAGAATGGTTGAATGACTTCGAGATAGTTAAAGATACATATCCTCAAGGAATGCTTGTTAAAGTTACTGAATATGGCACATTAGACAACTTTATTTTAAAGATGTATGAAAGAAGATGTACATGTGCTCAGTTGGAGATTAATGAACAAGTCAAAGAAACATTTGATAAATATAATAAAGCCTTGCATGATAATAATCATCAAAGAGCTAAAGAAATGGAGCAGTTTTCTAAAGGTGCTAGGTGTACGTTTCCTAATTTTGAATGTACAGCAAAATGTATGTTTATAGATGGAGTATTAGAGCAAAGATTGATATAATATATAATGTACATTTACTGAGAGTAATAAAAAAAAGAATTCTATATTTTACGTAGAATTCTTTTTTTTGTTGTTATTTGTATTTATCTAATATTAAGGTGTTTTCAAGAAGACATGCAACAGTCAAAGGCCCAACACCGCCAGGAACCGGTGTTATATAAGATGCGATGTCTTTTACTGATGAAAAGTCTACGTCTCCGATCAATCCATTGTCGGTTCTGTTGATTCCTACATCGATTACAACAGCATCTTTTTTTACATAATTCTCATTTACAAAATTAGGCTTACCAATTGCTACTACTAGTATATCTGCATTTTTGCAAACCATCTCTAGGTCTTTGGTCTTACTATGACATATTGTTACTGTGGCATTTTTCTGCTCCAATAAGTTTGCAACACTCTTACCTACCAATAAGCTTCTGCCAATTACTACCACATTTTTGCCAACAATATCTATGTTTTCGTGATTTAATATTTTTATTATTCCTGTTGCTGTACAAGGTGCAATGATATGTCTTGCAGAAAACAAAGCTCCTAGATTTTCAAAAGTTAAGCAATCCACATCTTTTTTGGGGCTAATCCAATTTGTTGCTTCTTTATCGTCTAAATGGCTTGGAAGGGGAAGTTGTAACAAAATTCCCGACACACTATCATCATTATTTAATTTTTCTATTTCCATTTTTAATTGTTCTTTAGTTATGTCTTCTTTAAGCCTTACAATAACTGATTCCATACCAACGCTAGCACAAGCTTTTTCTTTAGAGGCAACATAGACCTCACTTGCCTTATTTCCCTCTACTATTATACAAGCTAGTTTTGGTGGTGTAAGACCTTTTGATAAGTAATCTCTTTCAATTTCCTGTTTGACATTTTCTTTTATTTCTGCAGCAATTGCTTTTCCATCTATTATCATTTGACACCTCTAAAAAATTCTCTAGTTTTAGATATATCACAAATTATGAATTTTATCAAATCATATAATTACAAAACAAAAAAAAGTAAGCTTAGTCACTGCATTTTGAAACTAGTGTAATAATTAAGAGAATTAGAATAAAAAATCTACTTCTCTTTTTTATTGGCTACTTTATGCCGTGAAAGGTACTTGACAAGAGAAAAAATGAAAACACAATATCAAAAGGCAGAGAAACAAAAACGACAAAGCCATAAGCATAATTTTAGTTTCTCTGTCTTAACCAGCAAAAAAGAAAACTTATTTCAGAGACTCTTGTCAAGAACACCATGGAATAAATTAGCCATTGTATAGAACAGCAAAAAGCGAAAGTGTGTTACGTTCACTAACACTTTCGCTTTTTGTCTGCTTAAATTTAGTTCGTTGACGTGTGCTTGTCTGTTCGAGCGAAGCGAGAACACTTGTATATGACAAGCACACGTCTAAGTGCCAATTTATAAAAACTTATTTAGTTCAGTTTTAAGTGTTTCTAAAATTTTCTCATACTTTTCTTCAAAATCGTCATTTGCTTTAATATATTTAATATTAGAGTAATATCTTTTATACATATTATAAAATTGATTGTTTTAAATCATTTTTCAATCGTTTAATGGTTGTGTCTTTTCCTGCATGAACACTACCAGTAATTAATACTTTTATAATCTTATTCATCTTTGTTTCCATTTCAATTATATTGAAAGTAATATAAAAAGTCAAACTTTGAAAAATTATAATTTTACTAATTCATTGTAATTATGAACAAAATATGCTATAATGATTTATATGAAAATCGTAACTTATAATGTAAATGGAATTCGTGCAAGCATAAAACTAGGTTTGCTTGATTGGTTAAAAAAGTTTAATGCAGATATTTATTGTATTCAAGAAGTCAGATGTAATGAAAATTTAACCAAAGAATTAATATTTGACAGAAAAGAACAAATGTCATTATTTGAAGACTCCCAAACCAATTTATCTAACTATTATGCTACTTATAATTGTGGATTAAGGGCTGGTTATGCAGGAACATTAATTTTAAGCAAGGTAAAACCAGATAAAATAATATTAGACATGCAAGAATTTTGGACTGATGATGAAGGAAGAACTACAACCATCATTTTGGGAAATACTGCAATAGTTAACGCATATATACCAAATGGCAATAGTAGGCTTGAATTTAAAATGCAATATTTATCAGCTTTAACTAAATATCTAAATAAACTAAAAGAAAGCTATAATGTTATTTGTGTTGGAGATTTTAATATTGCCCACAATGAAATAGATTTATCTCACCCAAAACAGTGTAAAAACAAATCGGTTTTCTTACCAATAGAACGCACAGCATTTGGTGAGTTGCTATCTTTTGGTTTTGCTGATTGTTATAGATTTGTCAACCCTGAAAAAGTTGAATACACTTGGAGAAGTTATCGTTCAAGATATGATGAAAATTATAATAGTTGGAAATATAGAATTGATTATATTTTAGTATCAGATGGTTTGAATTCTCAAATAGAAGAATGTAATATTCTTGATTTGCCTTATAGCGACCATCTTCCTGTTGTGTTGAATTTAAAGGATTAATTATGAAAATTAAAAACAAGTTAGAAAGTTATAATAAAATTGTTGAATTGGGATTAAATCGCTTTCCTGAAAAGATTTTTAAATCTTCCGAAATAAATGAAGTGCAAGATTTTATTAATACATACCCGGCAAATTATTATGCTATTAGGGATAAATCAAAAGCTGGTGGCGTATTTAAGTTAAAGGTAGAGCCACAAAATATAATAAATGAAGTGTCTAGTTATGATTTGTTTTCTATCAATGTTAGCTCTTATAATTATATAGACAATCAATTGTTGGTTGGAGAAATTTTTATTTCAAATACAAGTGTCAATGCTATTCTTTCAACAAATAGCAGATATTCAGTAAGAGATGCTATTAGAAATCCCGACTTTAATTTTATGACTAACATTTTTGATGATAAAACACTTAATCAAATTCCTTATTTTGATGAGATCTATAAATATATTGTAGATAATAAATTACAAAACATCATTGTAGAATTTGCATACTTTGATAAACCAGTTGGAATAAATAATGAAAACATCGTAGTTTATGAATTACGTACTGAATATTAAGGAAAAAACAAGTCATATATTTTTAGACTTGTTTTTCACTAGTTTCAAAAGGGATAACCTTTAGTGCTTACTTTATTTAGAAATTATTGTTCCTGTTCGGATATATCATCTATATCAATTATCTCTGTATCTTTCTCAATGTCTGAAATACATTGGTTATGGTGTTCTACATATTTTTGAGCTGTAGAACAGATAAAAGATCTATCTATCTCTAATTGTTTTGCATTCTCTAAATTTCTTTGCAAAATTTGTCTTGTATGTAAGCATGCTGGAGAATTAGCAGCAAGTACTTTAGAGTCTTCTCTAATTACGTCAACCATTTCTTTTAAGATGTCGCTATTTTCAGATAAGTATGTAGCGTCAGCCATTGCTAGGATATCTGTAATATCTCTAAAGCTGTCTTTGATCTTATCACGAAGAAGATAGGCTGATAAATTATTATTTTTATTTACAAAAGGTGAGTTGCCTCTATTGAAAATAATCTTATTGCCCTGAATGGTTAAATAAGGGTGTTTTTCTATAAAGTTGCAAGTATAAGATTCTCTTAGTTGTTTAACAAATTCATCACTAAAGGTATATTCAGGGAAATGCTCCATAGTTGTGAATTCGCTATCAATTTCGCTTTTAATTCTTTTTTGCAAAGCTTCGTGAGTATTGTTTAAAATATATCCATTGGCTTTCTTAAAATCATAAATTCCTTTATTGATATGTCCTTTTAATGAATCAAAAAATTTCATAAATAATCCCTCCGGTACAAAATATTTCATTATACATATTTTACTATAGGTTTGTTTGCTTGTCAATACCCAAAATTCTTAAATTTGACATGCTTTTTAGAATATTTTGATCTTGAAATTACAGAAATAGTATGGTACAATAATATTTACTTATAAGGAGAGGTTTATGAAAGCATTTGACTACGTATTCACAAAGAGATTTTTAGAAAGTACTATGGAACATATTGAGGATATATCATATATTGATTTGTTTAGAGATTATTCAAGAGTTGCAATTTCGTCCCCAAAGGATTATAAAGATGCAATTCATTATTTTTCACATTTTGCAATGAGAGTATTAGAAAGCAAAGACTTGACGGAAGAAAACTTTGCTGATCAGAGAAAAAAATTGATTGAACAATGCTCAACAATAAGAAGATTTTTAAAACCATCTAACATAGTACAACAAGAAACTTTTGGAGATATAGCTAGCAAGTTTGCAAAGAAGTTAAGATGTAAGAGTGTATTAGATGTAGGCGCTGGCGAAGTTCCTCATTCATCTATTGTTATAGCAGAAAAGATTGATGATGTTACCGCTTTTGATAGATACAAGTTTTTGTTATCAAAGGAATCTTTAGAAAATATGGGAGTAAAGGCACGAGTAGGGGAGTATTTTACTAGAAATACAAACGTATCAGGAGTTGATATAATAGTTGGGAGATATCCGTGTACTGCTATTGAAGAAATTGTTAGGATTGCATCTAAAAGAAATAAACCTTATTTTATAGAACATTGTAATTGCGGTATACCTTTTAAAAAAGATAAAAACGGGCACATTGTAGGCTGGAAAGAGATCTTAACAGATATTGATAAAAATATCGTTGTAGACGAAAAATATGCTTATAATATGGATATCTCAAAAAAACAATTTGATAAAGTTGTAAGCAAGTTTACTTGTGTTGAACCACAGATGGGTTTGGGTTTGATTGCAGCACTACGTACAAGTGAAAAAGAAATGTAATTTTTTATTTGTTGATAATAAAGATAGTGTATGTTGATATTCTTAAAGAAAAAATATGACAATTAAAGCATTAACTCTAATTGTCGTATTTTTTATAAACTTTTTACTTCTTTTATTTTCTTAAATAATAGTTTGTGAGTGTCTGGATATGTCAAATTCTCTGGTTCTTCATCAAAGAATCCAATTTCTTTTATTTCGAATTCTTCTGGGATTTCTCCGAATTCTTTAATTTCTGCAAAACATAATAGTCCAGGTTTAGAAATGGAATATATACAGATTGGTTCTATTTCAAGATCTGTAGCGCCTGTTTCTTCAAACATTTCTCTTTTTGCTGCGGTTAACCAATCTTCTCCTGACTCAATATGACCTCCTGGGATTTCCCAGGTTTCTCTTTCTTTGTGTCTGCAATATACCCACTTGCCATTATATCTTGATACACAAACGACTCTAGTATATAAAGATTCATCAATTTCTCCTAATTTATTAAACGTAACTGTAAACATAATATTATACCTCCGTTTATTTTATCAAAATAATATGTTGCATTATGTTTTATCTATATCCACCTAACTTGACGGTTGGTTTAACTGTTGGGCCGTGATAATCACTGCCAAAAGTTTCTATCAGATTGTATCTTTTAGCAATTTTTGAAAATTCTATATGGTCCAATTCACTTTGTTTTGAATGTTTAGTTTCTATACCTTTTAGTCCGTGTTGTGCAAGATATGATACTATATTGTCAATATCTTGATAGTTTAAGTCATATTCGTTCATGATTTCTCTAGGGTGTGCTAGAGTAAAATATCCTTTATATTCTCTTAAAGCCTCTATTACATCAACTGCATCTAGCTTAAATCTTTGAGTGTCCATCTTGTCCATTATTTTGTAGTATTTATCTCGATCATAATTAGCATATTCGCATATTAGTTTGTACATATGCGGTTTTGCAAATACATGTATATTTTCACAGAATTCATTTAACCTCTCCCAAGGGATTTCTATTCCAATCGTGTCTTTAACAAATTCTCTGGTGGCTGCAATTTTTTCTTTACGAAGTAATTGTCCTTTTATTAGAAATTTTTCTAAAACAGGATTGTCATAATCAAAGTCTCTATATAGTAGGTGAACATTAATGCCGCCCATGTAGTCAAAAATTCTGCAAGTCATTTCCACTCCAGAATGGAATATTATATTCGAATTTGTTTGTTTTAACACTTCAGCTACTTTCATACTGCCTATGATTGTATCATGATCGGTAATTGCGAACTCTGTAACTTGGCTATTTTCAATTAATTCCACAATTTCGTGTTCGTTATATTCTCCATCTGAATAAAGCGTGTGTATGTGTAAATCCGTCATATTATTTCTCCTAATCAAATATTAACACAAAATACAAAAATAAAAAAGAAAAATATTAGTTAACCTGCTTTAATAATTTTAATATTGCAATCATTTTAAATATTAACAGATATGTGGTAATATATTGCAGAATTAATACTATAAAGATTTTAGAGGTTAAGATGATTGTATATCAGAAATTAAGTAAGGATAATTATAAAGATGTGCTAAATATTAAACATCAGTTGTTTCCAGAATCAAATTCAGATGATGATTATGAAGAATATTTTAACGACGTGACTAAATCTAATTATTATTTGATTTTAAAAGACGACTGTGAGTGCGCGACTATAGGTTGGTATGAGTATAATAGTAAAAATGCGTTTGTAGGTTGGTTCGGGGTTTTGCCAGAATTTCAGCAAAATGGTATCGGACATGAAATACTAAACTATATTATAGCTGAAGTGAAAAAAATGAAATATGATTATTTGAGAGTTTATACTGATAAAGTTGTCAATTATGTTTCAACAAAATTGTATGATAAACTATTTGATCTTCGAGAAGATTATACATATCCTGACAAGATAGGATCAACTAACAATTTTGTAATATATACAAAGTTTTTAAGTGACAAAAAAGAGAAGTGGAACAACACTCCTTTGAATGAAGATTATAATTATGATATCTAAAAAATACACCAACATAATAAGATGGTGTATTTTCCATAATTAGGTTATATTTATATTATTGGTTCTATTTTCTTTGTTATATCTATCCAAGAACCTTTAGAATAATTTTCTAATTCTTCTAATGTTAACTTTATAGCACTATTAGCGCTGCCACACGCTGGATAGACAAAGTTATGCTCTTTTAGAGAATTGTCTAAATAAACATCCACTCCTTCATTAATAGCAAATGGACACACGCCCCCTACGGCATGACCAATAGCCGGTTCAACTTCATAGAATTTTAGCATTACAGCTTTTTCTCCAAAGATTCCTTTGAACTTAGAATTGTCGATTTTGTAATCTCCAGCCATTACTATTAATATTACACTATCTTTTAATCTAAAGGATAATGTTTTTGCGATTTCCGATTCTTTGCAGCCAAGCGCAAGTGCTGCCAAAGCTACTGTTGCGCTAGATACTTCAAATTCTAACACATCATTTTCTCTTCCATATTGCCTAAAATATTCTTTTACTTTTACTATTGACATTATTTCCTCCTAAAATCTACTATATATCAAAACAATGATAATATTATAAGATAAATACAAGAATTCTCAAAATTATATAGACAAAAAAAAGAACTAGTAATAGTTCTTAATCTTCTTGAAACATTGCTCTTGCTTTCAAATTACTTATTTCCTCATCTACTTCCTGTTTGTGTTCTACTCTTCGAAGTTCTTGATTAACATACTCTTGTGCTGTTATCACATTTCTGCAAGAGGATTTGGTACAAACATAACTTTCCGAGTAACTATTATAGTACATTATGCCTCCGTCTTTTGGACAAAGTATTGTGTTAGGGGTTTCGTAAGTTTCTGTTTCAATCTTGGTAATGTTACCTATTTTTATTTTTTTTATAATATCAACTTTTGCCATAAGTGTCTCCTACATTCATTACTCTCAATAGATTATATCATGGCATATATTAGTTGTCAATACCAAAATTTTGGCAAAATGCAAGGCTAGAATTACAAAGTTTTTAAAGAACACTATTGAAATTCGAAAAATACTATGATATAATTCTTTTACAAAATTTAAATAATTTAAGAAGGTTAAATATGAAAGAATTAGAAAAGAGAATTGCAGATATTAATAAAGAGTTGAAACGAGATAATATAAATGAGCAGATATATAATATAAAATCAAAAATCAGTTCAATGATAGACAAAGTACAAGGCACTGCAGGCAACGTTGTAGAAGGCATCAAACAAGATGTCGCTAGAAAAAAACAAGAAGCAGAAATGCAAGAAATACAAGAAAATATCTATCAAAGATACTTGGACACTTTTGACGAAACTAAAATAGGCACGACAGAGGTAATTAAGGATCGCAAAGATGTTAAAGTAGTGGTACATACAGACAAAGGTCCTATTTCTATATCATACAATGCGTCTGGTATAAATTACATGGAAGGTATGATTCTTAAGCAAAACAAAAGAGGTGGTGAGTACTGGACTTTTGCACATAGTATGAACAATCCAATGTTTGGTTCAGCATATAGAGATGAAGATGGTAAGTTTGTGGTAGAACAAAATACAACTTATTTATACACAGAATTATATAACAGATTCCAATGTGAAATGGTAGATATACAAGAAAATGAGGGTGATTTAAAATGAAAGGTTTAGAGAAAATAATAAGTGACAAAAATATAGAATTAGAAAATAAAAGAAAAGCAATCAAAAAACAAGAAAGACAACAAAAAATTGCAAATTTTTTAGAGGCACTAGCATCTCCTGTTACTAAACCGATCAATGCTATAAAAAAACATTTGGAAGAAAAAGAAGAAGAGAGAAAATTCCAAGAACAAGAAGAGGTAAAATATCAAGCATATTTAGATACTTTTGACGAAAGTAAATTAGGTACAAAAGAAATGATAGGGAACGCTCGTGGTAACGATACTATATGTACTACATTTCATACACTGATGGGTCCGCTTAGCAAAAAAAGAAGTTGGCTTTATCAAGAAACATATGAAGGAATGGTGGAATTAGAAGATAAGAAAGGTGGTAAATACTGGACTTATGCCAGAGTGGAAGAATACAATTGTGGACATGCTGCTATAGGTGTATATAGAGATGAAAATGGCAAGTTTGTAAAAATAAATGAAATTTGGTATACAGAAAATCCTAATTTTAATCCAATAGGTAAGCAATTAGAGCGAAGATTTAATCAAGCATCTCAAAATTGGAATGTAAATAATAAATATTATAACAAAGATTCTTGCATGTGATTAATTTCAGTAAATTATTTGTAAATAATAGATAAGTAAAAGCAAAGTTTACAATTATCTATAAGAGCAAAAGAGCAATCTATGTAAATGATTGCTTTTTTTGTTTTGATAATCTGTGTAATAAATAATTTTTTAATTAAGATTGGTTTTATATATTGACAAACATCTCTAAATTCCTTATAATTAGTTCGTGATTTAGATATATTTATCAATTTCACACAATTTCATTTATGCACCGTTAGCGCAATTGGATAGAGCGTTGGTCTACGGAACCAAAGGTTAGGGGTTCGACTCCCTTACGGTGCACCAGTCAACCTCACTTCAAAAAAGTGAGTTTTTTTTAAACTGATGCACCTAGGGAGGAGAACCCCTGGTTCGGCAGTTGGCAACTGTCTGAGGTGACTATGGTGTGTAAAACAAGAGAAACGGATTGCAAGCGTGAGTAAGGGCAAGAGGAAGGGTAGAAGCGATTTCGAAGTCCCCTTACGGTGCACCAAACAACCTCGCTTCAATTAGAAGTGAGGTTTTTTAGTTATTAAATGTGTTTACATTTTTGTAAAGATCTAATGATTGTCAATTAACATTTAAGCACTAGCCAGGAGAAATCTAAAATTTGCTATTTTTTTGTAAAAAGTATACTATCTAAAAAAAATATGTTATAATGAATGCGTAGGAGTTAATTATGAAAGATTTAATGAAAAGTAATATATACGATTGTTCTGATAAAATAATAATTGTTGGTAGCTGTTTAAATGTTATGCAACCTAAGGCTTTTGAGGAATTAAAAAATATGAATTATCCGATATTTGAATTATGTTTGGAGCAAACACATATCAATATGGCTATTACAAAGCTGCTTGGAATGATTAGAGCAAAAAAAATTTCTAAAGTTGTTTTTGCAAGTGTTGACAAATCTCCACACTGTATTCAACTTCATTATTTACAAGATGAAATAACTAAATTGGGCTTTGAAATAGAATTCATTAATTATGTTGCAGTAGATAACAAATTGATCAAGATAAATAAAGAAACTATAACTTTGTCAAAAAATTTGTCAAAACTCAATGATTTAGTCAAAAAAAGTTAGCAATCTTTGTGCTATTCGTAAACGACAATATTTGGTAAATATTTTCCGGTTTAGATTTATTTGTATCTGTATCGCCCAAAATCCCATTTAAATATATGTGGGATTTTTTGTTTTAGTCCATATTTTTCAGAAGGTTCAGTTGAGGTTCATCGTCGAACAAAAAAACTCATTACGTTAAAATATGTAGTCTGCCAAGACGTAATATTGAAACATAAGGAGGTAATATCTATGTTAGACACTAAATGCACAGATGAAAAATTTAAATTGCGTAGTCAGAATAAAGTATAATAATTATGCGCTGTTATTAGAAATTTATTAAAAAAAATAATGACTTAATCTTCAAGACCAGCTAAATAATCTATTGTTACATGGAAAAAATTTGCGATACTTATTAATTTGGTTAAAGTCGGTTCGCATTGATTTTTTTCCCATAAGCTTATTATAGATTTACCAACATTTAGATGTTTAGATAATTCTATTTGGCCGATGTGTTTTTCTGTTCTTAATTGTTTTAATCTTTCGCCAAAAGTTTCCATAATTTTATTATTCCACAATAATGGAAAAAATACTTGACATTCCAGTATACTGGGAATATAATATACGTGATAATTCATTTATCAAATAAATTACGGAGGATAAAGATGGGTAAAGGTTTGGCGGTTTCAGGAATGGTGCTAGGTATTGTTTCTCTTGTTCTTTGCTGGTTTGGTGTACTTGCATTTGCGGCTCTTCCATTAGCTATTGTTGGTTTAGTTCTTTCAATAGTTGGTGGTAAGAAATTAAAAGCAAATAATGCTCCTTCAGGCATAGCTACAGCTGGTCTAGTTATCGGCATTATCGCTGTTGTTCTAACTGGTATTGCGTTTGTTTCTTGTGGACTATGCGTAGTATTAGCTGCATCAGTTGCATAATAAGAATTCACCATATAAAGCCGTCTTGTACGGCTTTTTCTTTGCTCATCAGATAGTTATGGATATAGAAATTACTAGTTATGGATTGCTTTGCATGATAGGAATAGGAGTCGCTGCTGTTATTGGCTTACTTTTAGCAAGGCATAGAAAGTATGAATTTTTTGATTTTATGTTAGTTGTGGTAATCACTTTGCTTAGTGCACTTGCTGGAGCTAAAATTTTATCAATAATTGTTAATTGGAACTTAATAGTTAATTTATTTGAAGTATTGCCTGCAATGGAAGCTTTGGAGATTGTTATCAGGAGTGGGTTTGTTTTTTATGGCGGCCTGATTGGTGGTGTGATAGGCTTATTTATAACATGTAAAGTTAAGAAAGTAAGTTTTATAGAATATGCTAGTGTATTTGGTGTGCCATTATGCATAGGTCATGCTTTTGGTAGAGTTGGTTGTTTCCTTGGTGGTTGTTGTTATGGAATAGAGTACGATGGCATTTTAAGTCATGTATACGAAACTGCAATAGATGCTTCCACTCCTATTGGTGTACCTCTTCTTCCAATACAATTGATAGAAGCTGTACTACTGATGCTATTGTTTAGTGTATTACTTTTTGTATTTCTTAAATTAAATAATTCAAAACTAGTAATATATTTGTATGCGTTAAGTTATTCTGTGATAAGGTTTGTTCTGGAATTTTTCAGGGGAGATGCCGAAAGAGGCTCACTTTTTAGTATCTCTACGTCTCAATGGATAAGCATTATTATATTCTCTGTTGCAGTTATACTATTAGTAATAGAGACGATAAAAAGAATAAAAAATAAACGTCAAACTACAAATGTTATTGATAAATAAAATTACAAAAGATCCTCGTATGCAACGGGGTTCTTTTATTTTTTTAACAACTCATTATTTGACTAATTTACAATATATTGGTAAGATGTAACAAAGGAGTAAATTTATGAAATTTGAAATGTGGTCTATATGGCATATATTATATATATTATCGCCATTTATTATTTTTGCAATAATGTACTTTGTATTAAGAAATAAAAGTGAAAGGACTAAGTATATAGTAGGTATTATATTAGGTGCAATGTCTATAATATGTATAGTGTTAAGGAATGTAGATATTTATATTAGATCGGGTTGGAATGCGGAAGTTATCCCATTGCAAGTGTGTCATATTGGAAGCATAATGGTGGGATTAGCGCTTATACTAAAAAAGAATTGGTTAAGCATAATTGCGTTTTGTTTTAATTTAATGCCCGCGTTATTAGCAATGGTATTTGCTGATAGTTTGGCTAATTATGATACAATTTTAAAGATTAGACCTCAAACGTATATATGGGGGCATATCTTAATAGTTGTTGGCGCACTTTATTGTATGTTTATGTACAAAAACAATCTTAATAAAAGAGACTTAAAGAGATCTCTAATATTTGTGGCAGGTTGTCTTTTAGTTGCAATTCTTTGCAATAACTTGTTTAGGTTGTGGTTTGAGTGGGAGCCTAATTATTTTTATCTATATAGCTATAAAGGAACTCCTTTGAAATTTTTATACAATGCTATACCAACAAGTATGTATGGCTGGTTTCAAATTAATTGGTTGTATACATTGTCATTAATTGCTGTGTTTGTAGTGGTCTATCTAGTATTGTATTTGCTTGCAAAAACAATAACGAAAAATAAGATTAAAGATAATAAATAATGTTAAAAAAATAAATAAAATAATTAATTTATTTCTTAAAGAGTAGATTATATTGTATAATATACGTATGTTTGGAATAAAAAAAGATAAAAAAGAAAAAAAGAAGAAAAAATTTTGGAATAAAAAAAGGCTAAAGCGATGGTTAGTCTTTGGCATTTTTATTGTAGTGATAGTATTATCAGTGAGAGAAGTTTTCGGCGGGTGTAGTTGTGCTATGGGTAATTTTTATAGAATAGCGCAAGAATTAGCCCAACCATACGATTACACTTTAATGCTTTCTAGCAATAGAATTAAGGCAGGGGATAGGAGTTCTCTATATGAAGAAATAGGGCCTAATGGTGCAGATTTACCAATTTTTATAGGCAATAATGTTGATGGCCAAGTATATGCAAGTGTTTTTGAGTTGAGTCCAATGAGAGACTTTACATTGGCTGATTATGAGCTGGGAGTATTCTGTGGTCAAGTTATAAATGATGGCACAACAGATATTATGCTCGAAATATTAGAGTTAACAATTGATGCTAATATGGTTATTACTATTGTGGCAAAAATGGATTTGTCTAAAGTCACCGACGAATTGCCAGGACAGTTCAGCGAAATTAAGACTATATATACTAAAAGCACGGGCATATGTGAAGTAAAAAATAATATATTCTATATTAGCGATGTAAAGACTCAAGTTAATGATCTAAGTGAAGAAGACAACGAGTCAGCACTTTTACTAATTAGTACTGTTGATAAAAACGGGACTCAAGACATGGTCACTACAATGGTTAAGGATATTATAAATGTATTCGCTTTAAAGACGATGGCGGAGATGACACTAGGAGCGCATTATTTGCAATTTGTAATTTAATACTGAACGAGGTGAAAAATGGCAAAAAGACGTAAAAGAAAAAATTATAGCAAGCATACTATACTTGCATTGTTTATTATAGTGCTAATCCTTGCGATTGGATTGGGAATATTTTATTTTGTAAATCCAGTTAAATTTATGCAAGTATTGCATAATATCACTGATTTACACTCTGGTGGTACTGCTACATGTACTGAAAAAGCAGTGTGTGAAGGTTGTGGGCTAGAATATGGAGAGCCTAAAGGACATGAAGAGTTAATTTGGCAAAAAACTGCAACGACACATAAACAGTATTATCCTTGTTGCGAAATTATAATAGTAGCAGAAGAAAACCATGAGTGGTTGAATGGTAGATGCTTAGAGTGTCAATACAGATGTTCGCATTCAGGAGAAGTTGATTGTACTATATGCGGCAAATTAGATTATAAGGCTACGGCCAAACCTGCAGAAAATATGATTATTCAAGAAAATGAACTTTCTGTTCATTATTTGGAGCTTGGCAATGCAAATGCTGGGGATTGTATTTTAGCAAAATATGGTGATACAGAAGTATTAATTGATGCTGGCTCAGCTACTAATAGTATAGAAACAATCTCTGCATACATTGATACATATTGCACTGACGGAATATTAGAATATGTAATAGTTACACATGCTCATGAAGATCATATTGCATGTTTTGGAGGAAGCAAAAGTTCAAGCTATAGAACTATATTTGACAGATATGAGTGTGAAATTATTATAGATTTCCCAAGAACTAATTCAACTTCACAATTGTATCAAAGATATTTGTTAGAACGTGAAGCCGAAGTGGCGGCAGGAGCGGTAAGATATTCTGCTTTGCAATGCTATAACAATCAAGATGGTGCACAAAGAGTATATTATTTGGACACAAATGGAGAAGTTACGCTAAATATTTTATACAATTATTATTATGAAAATTACACAAGCAATGAAAATAACTATTCGGTAGTATGTATGCTAAAAGATGGCGACAATGAATTCTTGTTTACTGGTGACTTGGAAGGCGAAGGTGAAGAATTGTTGTCCAGTAGTGGACAATTAGGACAGGTGGATGTTTTTAAAGCAGGTCATCATGGGTCTAATACTGCTACAACAGATGCATTGCTTGCTGTTATTAATCCTGAAATAATATGTATTACAACTTGTATGGGTAGGGCAGAATATACTGATGATATAGATGTAATATTCCCTGGCAAACGTGTTTGTGATAGCATAAAGAATTATACAGATAAGATTTATGTTACGACGGAGTATGATCCGGAAACCGAAGAAGGTAAATCCTTTAATGGAAACATTATTATTGTATCAACAGATAGTGGTCTCCAAGTTTATTGTACAGGTACTACTGATACAATAGAGGCAAGTGCATGGTATCAGGCGAATAGGATGTAAATAAAATACGACATAGTAATATGTCGTATTTTTTGATACATATAAATTTCAAATCTACAAGCCTACTTGACTCAATCACTTGCTTTTTGTGATTAATTAGATTAAAATAATTAAGATAAAAATAAAAGAGGATACAACATTGGAAAATTTCGTTCACTTACATGTACATACAGAATATAGTTTGCTTGATGGTGCCGCCAGAATTGAGAAATTGGTAAAAATGTGTAAAGAAATGGATATGCCTGCTTGTGCTATTACCGATCATGGCAATATGTATGGTGCTATTACGTTTTATGATGCTTGCAAAAAGGCGGGTATAAAGCCAATTTTTGGTTGTGAGTTCTATGTTGTAAATGATCTAACAGTAAAGCAAGGTCGAAGCAAGAACTCTCACTTAATCCTTCTTGCAAAAAATCGTACAGGATACTTAAATCTAGCAAAGCTTAATACAATTGCTTTCCGTGATGGTTATTACTTTGGTAAAGGTAGAATTGACTATAATGTATTAAAAGAACACTCAGAAGGTGTTGTTTGTCTATCTGCATGTATTGCTGGTGATATCCCTAGGTATATATTAAGTGGCGAATTAGACAAAGCGGAAGAATTAATTCAGTTTTTTAAAGAAACCTTTAAGGAAGATTTTTATTTGGAAATCCAAAACCATTTTCTAGAAGAGGAAAGGGTTGTTAATTTAAAACTTCATGAATATGCAGCAAAATACAATATTAAGCTAGTGGCAACAAATGACGTTCACTATCTGACCAGAGAAGATGCATTGACTCAAGACGTCCTAATGTGTGTGCAAATGGGCAAAACTCTAGATGATCCAAACCGATTGAAATTCACCGGAGACGAGTTTTTCCTAAAGAGTTATGACGAAATGAAAGAGATTTTCCCAAATGATCTTGATGCATTACACACAACATTGGAAATAGCTGAAAAATGTAATTATTCATTTGAAGAAGATAATATTGATAAAAACATGTACATGTTCCCGCCATTCAAAGCCCCTGATGACAAAGAAATTGTAGAGTATCTTAAAGAACTTGTTGACAAGGGCATTGAAAGAAGATATGGTGGATATACAGACGTAATTAGAGAACGTGTTGATAGGGAATTAGGAGTAATTATAAAACAAGGTTTTGCACAATATTTCTTAACAGTTTGGGATTATATATTTGCTGCAAAATCTATGGGAATTCCAGTTGGTCCAGGAAGAGGTTCTGGGGCGGGAAGTGTTGTTGCTTATGCGATAGGCATAACAGATATTGATCCTTTTAAATTTGATTTGCTGTTCGAAAGATTTTTGCACACAGAACGTGTAACCGCGCCCGATTTTGACGTAGACTTTGCCGATGATAGAAGGCAAGAAGTTATAGACTATGTGGCTAATAAATATGGGCATGATAAGGTTGTAAAAATCGTTACATTTGGTACAATGGCGGCAAAGAACGCAATAAAAGATGTAGGTCGTGTATTGAATGTTCCATATTCTGAAATGGATCAAATTACAAAGAATATCCCTGGGCTTAGTGCCAAACACCACGATGTTATAAAGAAGTCGTTTGGTTTCGCTGGAGAACCTAAAGAAGGTGATAAAGAATATGGTATGTATCCAGTTCCAGACTTGGTTGCTGCGTACAACTCAAACCCTAATGTCAAAAAAGTTGTAGATATTGCCATGAAGCTTGAGGGTATGCCTAGACAATGTTCTACACATGCTTGTGGTGTGGTTATTGGTTGCGATGACTTGCAGAAATTTATGCCACTATCTAGAAATGGTGATGATTTAACTACTCAATACTCAATGACAGATATTGAAAGATTAGGCCATCTAAAGATGGACTTCTTAGGACTTAGAAACTTAAATGATATTCAAACATGTATTAGATATGTTAAAGAAAATCATGGTGTAGAGATAGACTTTAACAAGCTTGGTTTTGCAGATCCTAATGTATACAAGATGATATCAACAGGAAATACAAAAGCAATATTCCAGATAGAAAGTCCAGGATTTAGAAAGTTCTTAAAAGAATTGCAACCAACAAGCATTGAAGATATTACTGCAGGTGTGTCGTTGTATCGTCCAGGACCAATGGATAGTATCCCTAGGTATGTATACAACAAACACAATCCAGACAAAGTAACATATGACCACCCAATATTAGAACCAATTCTGAATGTAACTTATGGCTGTATTGTTTATCAAGAGCAAGTCATGAGAATAGTTCAAGACATGGCAGGATATACTCTTGGTCAAGCCGATATGGTACGTAGAATGATGGGTAAGAAAAAACTAGATGCCATGAAAGCGGAAAAAGCAGTATTCTTATATGGCAAACCTGCAGAGAATGGAAAGCCTGCTATAGATGGTGCGATAAAGAGGGGTGTTCCAGAAGAAGTTGCAAGCAAGATTTGGGGCGAGATGGAAAGCTTTGCGTCATATGCCTTTAACAAATCACATGCTGCAGCATATAGTATAATAACTTACGAGACTGCCTATCTAAAAACATATTATGAACCAGAGTTTTTGACTAGTGTTCTTAACAATAGAATTACAAACTCTGATGAGTTAAAAAATTATGTTACCTATGCTAAAGAGGAAAAGATAGAAGTTCTTCCTCCAGATATTAATAAATCAAAGACATATTTCCACGTTAAAGACGGTAAAATCAGATTTGGTATAGCTGCATTAAAAAATGTTGGAATAGGTGTTGTTGATGGAATAATTGCAGAAAGAGAAAAGAATGGAGATTTTAAATCGCTAGAAGATTTTGTTGAAAGAATGGACTCTCAAGCACTAAACAAACGTTGTATAGAAAGTTTGATTTTGAGTGGTGCGTTTGATTGTTTTAAGCTGCATAGATCTCAAATGATGCAAATGTATCCTTTAATAATAGATAAAGTAGTAACCGACAGAAAGAAACAAGCTTCTGGCCAAATCGGTTTCTTTGATGAAATATTAAAAGACGATGCAACTAATGTTGTAGCTGTTCCAAGGATCCCAGAGTTCGACTCTCAAACAAAGTTAAAGTTAGAAAAAGAAGTTGTAGGTGTGTATATTTCCGGTCATCCATTAGAAAAATTTGCACATATATTTAACGAATTCTCATTAACATCTGACATGTTAGAAGAAAATACAGAAGAAGTTGTCGATGAAGATATGGGAGAAAGTGTTCAAGAAGAGAACAATTTACAAGACGGCATGCAAGTGACTTGTGGTGGTGTAATTGTAGGAATTAAAAAAATGTTGTCTAAGAAAACAGGCAAAGAGATGGCTTTTGTTACATTAGAGGACTTGTATGGTCAGATCGAGTTATTATTATTTGCAAATGCATATGCTAAATATAAGGATTTACTACAAATGGACGCTGTCATTAAAGCATCTGGTAAAATCAGTATAAGAGAAGGTCAAAAACCATCAGTTATGGCAGACAATATCGAGGCTATGCACATAGTCGAGAAAGTAGAAGTGGAAGAAAAACCAGTGCCAACTATGTATCTAAAGTTTAATACTCAAGACAATGAATTTAAGAAAGAAATATTTGAGGTGCTTCAAACATATCCGGGCAAATCTCCGGTTGTCATAAAATGCTCTACTACTGGGCAAGTATTTAAATTAAACTTTACAGTTAGTTGTGAAGGTTTTGCAGTGCCAGAGCTTAGGGCATATTTAGGAGAAGAAA
Source organism: Clostridia bacterium (assembly GCA_017399265.1). Lineage (GTDB taxonomy): Bacteria > Bacillota > Clostridia > Christensenellales > UBA1242 > UBA11490. The sequence goes on along the minus strand of JAFQDL010000002.1, from coordinate 3,887 downwards.
ACTTAATTATAAGGTAGGAAAAAAGAATGAAAAAAATAGCAATTTTAACAAGTGGTGGAGATAGTCAAGGCATGAATATTTGTATTAATGCCTTTGCTAATACTTGTAAAAGTCACGGAATTATTCCGATAGGTATTCGCAGGGGGTATCAAGGATTAATAGAGAATGATATGATATTCCTAGATGATACAGTGATTAAAAATATTCAAGGCCTTGGAGGAAGTGTTCTAAAGGTAAGCAGAAGTGAAGAGTTTAGGACCAATTCAGGACTTGAGAAGGCTGCTAGAAATTTAAATAAGAATGGTATTGATGCACTTGTTGTAATTGGCGGAAATGGTTCTATTGCAGGTTCCATCAACCTTCTTAAATATGGCATTAAAGTTATTGCTATTCCAGGGACAATAGATAATGATCTTTATTATACTGATAGGAGTCTAGGCTTTGATACTGCTGTTAATAATGCTGTAAAGGCTATAGATGATATGATGCAAACAATGGATGCGAATAATAGAGGTATGATTGTAACTGTTATGGGTAGAAATTGTGGAGACATTGCTCTTTATTCAGCTGTAGGTTCAATGGCAAGTGCTATGGGGGCTAGAGAATTAGGCACAACAATTGAAGAGATTGTATCTGATGTAAAAGTATGTTTAGATGCAGGAGATACGAGTCCATTAGTAATATTAAGTGAAAATCTAGAGTACACTGCAAAAGATGTAGAAAAAGCGATCAGAAGGAACCTAAAGATAGATACTCGTGCTACTGAACTTGGATATATTCAAAGAGGTGGTTCTCCTTCAATATTTGATAGAATGTATGGCATGAATATGGGTATTTGGGCTGTTGAACTATTGCAAGAAGGGGTATATAATGTTGCTCTTGGCATGAAGAATAATGAAATGGTGTATGTGCCATTGGAGAGTTGTTTGAATATTCCAAGGCCTTTTGAAGTGGAATTATATAACAAATTAAAAAAGATGCACAATCAGAAATAAATAAAAAACACACTAGAGCTGTATGAACCTGGTGTGTTTTTTTGTTATCTAAATATTTTCCATATAATTAACTTTTTTGTTTGTTGATAGTGCATACTCTATTTCGCTTCGTGTGCTGCTTCCGATATATCCGTCTTTGTTAATTACAAATATTTCATCAGCCATATCAATCTTTCGCTTATGCATGTCGGCAAGCATTAGTTTGGTTTCAGGTGTCATAGCCTCAAAATCACCGCTATGACCAAATAGTCCGACAGATATAACTATATTACCTTCCAAGGATAATCTTTTTTGTTCTCTTATAAAATCTTCTTTGAATTTTGTACTGCCGCAAAGCGTAATTACTTTATATTTGCCTACCATTACCATTCTCCTTTTTTTCTAAATTATATCAGTATTGTGGATTGTTTCAAAATGTTTTTTTGTAACTTGTATCAATTTACTTGACATGTGATGGGGGGGGGGGGGGTAAACTATATAAAAAATGATATAATAAGGGGATTTCTGATGACAAGGAAGTATAAAATAATCACCTCAGTTGTTGCAAGTGTACTAGTACTAATAATTGCAGGATTGGCAATTGGATTGGTATTGGTTGCACAACAAGTACAAATGACAAATTCTGTATCCGTGACCTATAAAGCAAATAATGTGAATTGCGAAATTACTTCTTGGGGATTGCATTTTTTGGGTGGTGGTGAGGATGCGAGAGTGATTGCGGATACTGCGCTTCCAGAAGAGGATACAGACACTAAAAAGGCTATTCTAATAGACGCTAAAGATTCTGAAGGTAACGATATTACACTTAGATCAGTGACAGATGTTATTCATGCTTATGAGAATGAGGGGACAAATGAAAGTGGGCAAACTATTGCGACTAGAGAACATTCTTTTCAAGATGTTGTTATGCAGCCTGTAGCTGATTATAATAATTCAACGGCTTCTTCTGAAGTTGGTTATTATTTTAAAATAAAAAATACAGGTCCTAATAATATAACGATTACCTTAAGTTACACTGGTACTGAGGATAATATTTGGATATGGTGTTGTTATGAAGATAGTTACAATGTAGGCGAGAATGGTGGTCTAGATGATACTTTGAGTGATCTTATATTAGCACCAGAAGAAGAGGGCTTAGTTGCTTTTGTTATGTGTGTAACAGATATTAATCAAGATGCGAACTATACTGGTAATCTAATTGTTACAATAGAGAATGGCGGAGAAAAATAGTTATTGAAGTCAACTATGTAAAAAGAGAAAATATTTGACTAATATTTTCTCTTTTTTTAACTACTAATATTTTTATTCTTCTATATTTTTAATCTTTGCACATGAACTCAGCCATCATAGGACATATATGAGTTGTTTTGTTATTTGATTCGTCTCCATTGCTAATTAGTTCCTGTAATGTTGGTGCAACATTAAGTGCTGGTAAAATATCTCTTAAATCAGTTAAGTTGTCAATTGATTTATGCCAGATTGTTGTGTTAGATGTGTCTGTGTCTTCTGGGTTGATGCAAAGAGTTTTGCAACCAGATTTGTAAACCCACTCATCATTATCGCCATTGCCTACGAAGCAGATATCGCTTTTGTCAATTCCAGTTTTCGCAATTAATTCTTCTACAAATCTTGCTTTACCTTCAAAGTCGTATTTAGTACCCTTGATACCTATCATGTTTCCGTCTTCGTCAAACAATGCTTCATTGCCATTTATGCTGTCAAAGTATTTAACATTATCTCCCAATACTTGTCTAATTACCGCAGTCATGCTTCCACTAACTACGTGCAGTGAGTGGCCATTCTCTTTTAATTTTTTAAAAGTCTCTTTAGCACCATCTATTAACTCAGTATTTTTTGCAAGATTTAGCATGATATCTTTAGAAATACCTCTTTCCATAAAAGCATCTGCAGATAAATCACACCATGTTTGATGATCTATATCATGTGATAAAAATCTAATAAATAGTTGACGATATAGTGATCCTTGGCCAATGTCGTATCCAAGATATTTCCACATAGCTTTCCAGATGTTATCTCCACCTTTAGTTAATGTTCCGTCAAAGTCAAATATAATTGCTTTCATAAGAATACTCCTTTTTTGTGATATAATTTTATCATATGGAAATATGAATTTCAATAGGTAAGTGAAAAAAAGTTACCCAAAATTTATTAATCTATATGTATTCTTTAGATATGTAAAACGTGCATAAATTTTTGAAATTTGGAAGAAATTTAATATTTGCAAATAATCCATATCTGTGATACAATCTAAGTATTATGAGATTATATTTAAGTGATGTAAGTGTTTCTTTCGGTGAAAAAGAAGTATTAAAAAACATAAATTTTGAAGTTAATAAAAATGACAAGGTTGCAATCATTGGTAGAAATGGTTGTGGTAAAACAACACTTTTAAAGGTTATTACTGGCGAGCAAGATATCGACTCGTCTTTTCAGCACAATGTTAAAGACAAAATTCAAAAGACTGGTAAATTTGAAATAGGATATCTTAAACAAATAGCATTTGATGACGATAGTGAGACATTTGAGAATGAAATACTAAAAGTGTATAAAAACATATTAGATCTAAAGTCAAAAATTGAAGTATTAGAACACTCTATGAGTAGTGGGGCAAATAAAGATGTTATCAAGTATGATGATATGTTAAGACAATTTGATATCATTGGTGGTTATACATATCAAAAGGAATATAATACTGCAATTAAAAAATTTGGATTTAGTGAAGAAGATAAATATAAGAAATTATCAGAGTTTTCAGGCGGTCAGCGTACAAGACATATCGTGCTCTGTCAAATAATCCTCAATAACCGTTTCCATCTGCTCAGAAAAGGACAGCGAATGCGCCGCCAGCTTATCCACATCGTGTTCCATCTG